>CANGFV010000064.1 GCA_947453225.1 Pseudomonadota bacterium | reverse complement strand
GAATGGGTGCGCCAGAACCCTAAGGCGCGGCAAGCCAAGAGCAAGGCGCGCATGCAGCGCTTTGAAGAACTGTCTTCGCAGGAATTCCAAAAACGCAACGAAACCAACGAAATTTATATTCCACCTGGTCCACGCTTGGGCGAATTGGTCATTGAAGCCAATGGCCTGAAGAAAGCCTTTGGCGACAAACTGCTGTTCGATAACTTGAACTTCAAATTACCGCCCGGCGGCATCGTCGGCATCATTGGTCCGAACGGTGCAGGTAAAACCACTCTGTTCCGTTGCCTGACCGGTCAAGAAAAACCCGATGGTGGCGAACTGCGTTTTGGCCCTTCGGTGCAATTGGCGTATGTCGATCAATCACGCCAAGTATTGGACGATAAGAAATCGGTGTGGACAGAAATCTCTGGCGGTCTCGACATCATCAAAGTGGGCAACTATGAAACGCCGTCGCGTGCTTATGTGGGACGATTTAATTTCCGTGGCACACAACAGCAACAACTGATTGGCGAATTGTCCGGCGGTGAACGCAATCGTGTACATCTAGCGAAAATTTTGAAGAGCGGCGGCAATGTCATTCTGCTCGACGAACCGACCAATGATTTGGACGTGGAAACTCTGCGTGCGCTGGAAGAAGGCTTACTCAGCTTCCCCGGATGTGCGGTGGTCATCTCACACGATCGCTGGTTCCTTGATCGTATTGCTACACATATTTTGGCTTTTGAAGGTAATTCCGAAGTGGTCTGGTTTGAAGGCAACTACGCCGAATACAGCGAAGATCTCAAACGCCGTAAAGGCGAGGATGCCAATCGACCACATCGCTTGAAATACAAAAAGCTCGACGGTTAATCACGCACTATGCAGCACACTAAGCACTTATGGACACCACCGGCCTTGCACTAACCTTAGCCGGTTTTGGGGTGCTGTTGATTGCCATCAGCTATCAACGTCACCTCACCCGCCGCGATGTCTCTGCGCTGCTGCATGGCCTCAGTGGCGGGCTGATCTTTTTGGGTGGCGCTTTACTATTAGCGGTGTCTTTTAACTTTAATACTTATGCAGCGTTAAGCGATGATCAACCTCTCGCTGAACTAAGCGTTGAGCAATCAGCCACAGGAAAATATCAAGCTCGATTGTTACGCCTACCTACAGGTGATTTGCAGGTGCTTAACCTAGAAGGCGACTTCTGGCTCATTCAGGCACGCGTTGCGCAATGGTATGGATGGCCTACATGGTTAGGACTCAATCGCCATATTCGACTGGAAACATTGAATAGCATGGAGAGAAACAAGCGCATCGATGCGAATCACCCCTACTCCAGCAGCTATAGCCTCAGTCGCGAGCCGGGTATTCGCCTATGGGATTGGCAGGCCACACATTTAGCTGATCTCAATCTACTAGAAACTAACGAAGTGGCCTCAGAGCCGATGCCACTAAAACATGGGCTACGCTTTCATATCTTTGTACATGAAGGAAAACTAATTGCCCGACAAATTAATAGCCCCATCAGGAGACCTACAAATAGCAGCAGCGGCGTGAGCGCAGAAACATTTACGAATGAGTTTAACCGCCAACTCGAAGGCGATGCTCCTCCCGTAGAAAGCCCCACCATTCCAGAAAATCATGGCGAGACAAATAGCTCAGAAGCGCCGCCGCCTGAGACCGACATGGTACACTGAACAGCATCCATACCCTGAGAACAAGCACAGAGGAACCAGCACATGTCGATTTATATCGACAACAATGGACAGCTTCACGATCCGAATAATGGACTGACATTGACCTGCCCACATTGTCAGGTGGTCACGCATCTGACGCTGATCTCGGCACCCTTATGGCCTGCGATTAACTCACATCGCCCTTCTCAGATCGGATTGGTCTATCGCTGTGACGCTTGCAATACGCCCGTCTTTATCAAGTACCCAGTCAAAACCTATTCAGCTCATAGGGTTGAACTGAGCAGTCACTTTGTTGAGCTTGAACGATCGCGTGAGAAATTCGATCTGACTTACTTACCAGAGCAAAGCGCACTGCTATTCAAAGAAGCCTTACAGTGTTTTAGCGCTGGAGCTTACAACGCGTTTGCCTCGCTCTGTCGCCGCACCATTCAAGCCATGATTAAAGATATTGGCGATAGCGGCAGCACGAAGATTATCAACCATCTCACCGACATTAGAGGCATGGGCAATATCGATAAGTCCAGCTTCAGTATGATCACACGCATTCTGGTCGAAAAAGATATTTTTGATGACTCACTGCCGACCATAGACAGTCGTCATGCCGGCATCTTGTTAGAAGTCATGAAAGACTTGCTATATCAGTGCTACATCAGGCGCGGCAAATTCAAGCAAGCGCTGCTTATGCGACGTTTTTTTGCTGATGAACGCAGCGAAGCGAACAACGTTACGCCCATCAAAACGGCGAAATAACGCCTACCCAACCCAAACACGCGCATTGCGGAACATGCGCATCCAGCCGCTGTCCATTCCGGCGTTTGTGGGATACCAAGAGTTCTGCACTGTTCTGAACACCCGCTCTGGATGCGGCATCATCGCCGTGACACGACCATCAAGCGTAGTCACTGCAGTAATACCAGCAGGCGAACCATTGGGGTTGGCAGGATAACGGACTGCAACTTCACCAGCGTTACTAATAAAGCGTAACGCTAAGTGCTGCGAAGCCAAGAACTGCTGCTGATGCGTGGCATCCATAAATTCAGCACGACCTTCACCATGCGACACAGCAATCGGCAAACGTGATCCCTGCATATCAGAGAAAAACACTGACGGTGAATTGACAATTTCGACCAAGCTAAAACGGGCTTCAAACTGCTCTGATCTATTGCGCACAAAGCGTGGCCATAGGTTAGCACCCGGAATAATCGACTTTAATGAAGTCAACATCTGACAGCCATTACACACACCCAAGGTGAATGTATCAGCTCGGTTAAAGAACTCAGAGAACGCATCACGGGTCTTTGCATGGAACAGAATAGACTTAGCCCAACCCTCACCTGCGCCCAGAACATCGCCATAAGAGAAGCCACCACAGGCCACCAGCCCATGAAACTCGTCTAGTGCACGACGCCCACTGATAATGTCGGTCATATGCACATCTACAGCTGTAAAGCCTGCACGCGCAAACGCAGCCGCCATTTCAGACTGACTATTCACGCCCTGCTCACGCAAAATAGCCACGCGCGGTAAAGCGCCTTTAGCAATATATGGCGCAGCAATATCTTCATCAGCATTAAACGACAGCTTCACTGACAAACCAGGGTCTTTATCGTCTACTGCAGCTTCAAATTGTTCACGCGCACACTCTGGGTTATCGCGTAGCGCTTGCATGCGACAACTGGTTTCAGACCATGCACGATGTAGATCTACTCGTGATTCATCAAGCACGCAGTGCTGATTGATACTGATCTTAATTCGAGCGGACTGATTGACCGTACCGATATTCTGTACGGCATTGACACCTAAGGTAGCCAGCGCTGATTTAACTTGCGCTACATCTGCAGTACGCACTTGAATGACTGCACCCAGCTCTTCATTGAACAACGTTGCCGCCGCATCAACCTCTTTAGCAGTCAGCTGGATATCTAATCCACACTGTCCCGCAAACGCCATTTCAGCCAGCGTGACAAACAATCCACCATCAGAGCGATCGTGATACGCCAACACTTTGCCCTGACGTTTAAGCGCAGTGAAACTATTAAAGAAACTCAGCAATTGCGACGGTGCCTGACAATCAGGTGCACCCGAAGCAATTTGTCCATAGACCTGCGCCAAACACGAACCACCTAAACGAGCCTGACCACCAGAAAGATCGATCAGTAATAGCGTTGTCTCACCGGCATCAGTGCGTAATTGCGGTGTAAGCGTCAGCCTGACATCACGCACTGGCGCAAAGGCCGAAATAATCAATGACAATGGAGCCACCATGCGATGCGCGCCACTGCCATCCTGCCATGCGGTTTTCATCGACAGCGAATCTTTACCGACTGGAATCGTGATTCCTAATGCCGGACAGAACTCCTCGCCCACCGCTTTAACAGCGGCATAAAGATCAGCATCTTCACCAGGCTCACCGCAGGCCGCCATCCAATTCGCTGATAACCGCACTTGATCCAGCGTATCAATATCGGCAGCCGCAATATTCGTAATCGCCTCAGCCACAGACATACGTGCAGCCGCAGCCGCATCAATCAAAGCCAGTGGCGTGCGCTCACCCATGGACATGGCTTCACCGGTGGTGTGCTGATAATCACTTAAAGTAACCGCCACATCGCTGACCGGCACTTGCCATGGCCCCACAAATTGATCGCGACTGATCAACCCCGTCACCGTACGATCACCAATAGTGATCAAGAAACTTTTATCGGCAATAGTAGGCAATTTAAGCAACCGATAAGCCGCATCACGCACATCAACTTGCGCACTATTAAACGAGTCCCTCGCGCCAGGCAAACGCTGTACATTACGCGTCATACGCGGTGGCTTGCCTAGAATGACATCTAACGGCACATCGACAGGATGAGTATTGAACTGCGGATCATTCACTTGCAGCGTAGGCTCTTCAGTCAAATCACCGACAACCGCAAACTGACATCGCTCACGATTACATAGCGCAGTAAATTCATCGACGCGATCGGCAGCGATAATTAGCACATAGCGCTCTTGCGCTTCGTTACACCAAATTTCAAGCGGTGACATGCCTGGCTCATCTGAAGGCACAGAACGTAAATTAATTTGGCCACCGCGATGACTGTGAGCAATAGATTCAGGAATAGCATTGGATAACCCACCCGCGCCCACATCGTGAATCAACAAAATTGGATTGTGCTCACCCATCGCCCAGCAACGATCAATCACTTCTTGAGCACGACGCTGCATTTCAGGATTGCCGCGCTGCACTGAGGCGAAATCTAAATCTTCACTACTGGCACCGCTGCCAACTGACGAAGCTGCACCGCCACCAAGACCAATGAGCATGGCAGGACCACCAAGTACTACCACCTTACCAACAGGAGGGATCTCTGGTTTATCGACATGTGGACGACGAATATTACCCAAGCCACCAGCAATCATGATGGGCTTGTGATAGCCACGCAGTGCCGCACGCCCCTGTGAATCGCTGAGTGTTAATTCAAAACTACGGAAGTAACCCAAGATGTTTGGACGACCAAATTCATTATTGAATGCCGCAGCACCGAGCGGTCCATCAATCATGATTTGTAATGCCGAGGCGATACGCTCTGGCTTGCCGACTGAGTTTTCCCACGGCTGCTCAAAACCAGGGATGCGTAAATTAGAAACCGAGAAGCCACACAATCCGGCCTTAGGTTTACTTCCTAAACCTGTCGCACCCTCATCGCGTATTTCTCCGCCCGAACCCGTGGCTGCACCAGCAAACGGCGAAATGGCCGTAGGATGATTATGCGTTTCTACCTTCATCAAAATATCAATGGGCTCGCCATGTGCCGCATATTCTTGAGTTTGCGGCGAGGGAAACCAGCGCTGCCCTTGCCAACCTTCCATTACCGCTGCGTTATCTTTGTATGCAGACAACACGCCCTTTGAATTTTTTTCATGCGTGTTGCGAATCATGGAGAACAGCGACTTCGGCTGAGCCTGACCATCAATCAGCCACTGCGCATTAAAAATTTTATGACGACAATGCTCAGAATTAGCCTGAGCAAACATCATCAATTCGACATCGGTGGGGTTACGATTTAAGCGAGTAAAACTCTCAACTAAATAATCAATTTCGTCTTCAGAGAGCGCCAGTCCCATCTGTGTGTTCGCAGCCACCAATGCAGCCCGACCGCCCTGCAACACATCAACATACTGCAGAGGCTTAGGCTGATCAGAAACAAATAACCGAGAAGCCTCATCAAGGTTCAGTATCACCGACTCGGTCATACGATCATGCAACTGACCCGCAATCTGCTTGAGCTGCAACTCAGTCAGTGGCGCACTGGCTTGCACGTAATAAGCAATGCCCCGCTCAATACGCCGAATCGATTTCAGTCCACACACATGAGCGATATCGGTAGCCTTGCTGGCCCAAGGTGAGATAGTGCCCAAGCGAGGCACGACGCAAATGAGTTGCCCTTGATAATTTTCAGTCTGGCTGTCACGTGGGCCGTAGGTTAGCAGCGCTTGTAGCACCTTTGATTCAGCGGCAGTTAACCCCTCAGGTACATCCGCAATATGCAGATAACGGCTACTGAGCGCCTGAATGGTCGGCTGACCGGAAGGTAAGGTTGCCTGAATGGCCGCTAACACCTTAGCCAGACGGAAATCAGAAAGCGCGGAGGTACCGGGAAGTATCAACATGACAGCTCAGTATTCGGGGCGACACACCCATGCCGCCATAGCCCCCAATGATACCGTAAAGGGGCCGCTCACCGCAGTAGAAAGGCCACTCTTCCCTGACTATTTACCCCAACTATTTACGAATAGGCGGTTCACCGCCAGGCGTATAGACCGGCATAGGAAATTGCGTCACATTGGTGTTGTCAGCACTACTGACTTTGCTGATACCCTGTTTTTTAACTTGGTCAATTCTCAAGATTGAATGCATGGGTAAATACGTGCGCTTTACCCCGTCAAACTCAGATTTGATGCGCTCCTCCGCAGGATCTACCACGACGGAGCTCTTTTCGCCAAAAACCAGTTCCTCTACTTCAACAAATCCCCATAGCTCTCCGTGACTGACTTTACGCGCGTAAATCTCGTAAATCTTGCCTTGGTTAGTGAAAAGAACTTTGAAAATGTGACTGGCGGCCATATGAAAGTGTCAGGTAGGTAGTAGTCTGAACGCCTAGTTTACAACCCCGACTATGGGATTAATGCATCTATTCACAACCCAACGTTAGGAAAAATCATCGCTGCCCCGTAAATTATCTTTAGGGTCACCTGTTCGCCACCGACATCCACGGACTATCCACCATCCAAAGCGCCATGACTCTTAACTTACGTGTCATATCCGCTCAACGCCAAGAACTGGGTCAAGATTGCTCACGGCAATTTGGCACCCAAGGCGGACGCATAGGTCGCTGCGATGACAATGAATGGGTTCTGCCCGATCCAGACCGTTACCTCTCTAGCTATCATGCACAAATCAGCTTCGATGCTGGACGCTGGATACTCGAAGATCTCAGCACCAACGGCGTGTATGTCAATGACGCTGCCCTACCAATATCACAGTTAGGGCCCTACGAACTTCATGATGGCGATCAATTACGCATGGGTGATTATCAAATTCTGGTCAGCCTGAATGAGCACGACAAAGACAAGACCGCCCATGCCATACCCAAATCAAGCACAAAAGAGAAAAAAACACGCAAAGCAGCAAGTGCGCCGCAGATAGAAAACGAATTGAAATTTGATCTTGATCTAAGCGACCTGTTTACCGGCCACCAACCAAAAAACACCTTAAGCAAGACTCAACAAGCTCAGCAAGTTGAGTCACAGCCTAAATACAAACACTCATCTCACTCTGGAAATCAGCTCGCCGATCGTACAAGAACACTTAAACAACATGAGACTGAAGAACCATCAACAGTAACTATGGAAGGAACTTCACTTCATGGCCTAGCCGCTTTTTGCAAAGGCGCAGGTATCGATACGCGCGACTTGCCTGCTCATTCAGATGCCACAATACTTTCATTAGCTGGGCAATTATTACGAACAACTGTATTGGAACTGATGGCCATTGAAAGAGCACACAGAGAAACTCATAGCCCATCCACGCCTAATGATCCGTCAACTACAAATAGACCAAACGACTGGATAAATAACTCAATCAGCGTCGATGAAGCAATAACAAGATTATTAAGCGCCGGCGCCAGCGGCCGAACTAACCCCGCCGATAACATCCGCAATAGCTTTAACGATTTACGGCATCACGAGCAGGCCACCATCAGCGCTCTATCAATCGCGACCAATAAACTCATGGAGCGCTTTAATCCGGCAGAACTAAAAAATCGTTTTGATCGCATATTGAGCCGAAGCAAAAGAAAATTAGATCCTCAACAACAGTATTGGTCGATGTATGTCGAACTCTTTCAAGCGATTAATCAACGTAACAAGGAAGGCCTTCCCGCAAACTTTGCTGAAGAACTTGCACACGCCTATCAAGATCGACTGTTAGAACTGGCAGAGCAAGACAGAGACAGGAAAGATTCTAAGTGAGCTAAGCACGTGCGCTGATATTCTGCTCGCGTTGCCAGACAAGATAGACCGCAGGCTCATCTTCCTTAGCTGCAAACTCATAGCTAACCCATAAATCCGCAACAGCAACCAGCTTATCTTCCGCATAGATTAACGGCAGACAATCACGCCACCAGGGCAATACGGCAGACTCCTGTAATAGTTTCTTCAGGGCACGATGGTGTTTTTCTTTGGGCAGACGAATCCGCTCTCCACCATCACGGAAACGAACCTGCAACTGCGCAGGCAAGCGAGAACGAGCAATCGCATAAGACTGCATGCCAGAAAGCACAGCCGCCGCATCCTTAGCAGTAGCCACATCAAACACACTCAAACAACCCAGCTCACTAGGCAACACCAATTCCTGCCGCCAGTCCCACGCCCATTGTGCCGCTGGATTCCAATCCTCCATCGGTTGTTCTACATATAACAAATCTCGATGCCGATGTACCACAGCTCCCTGCCATTGCACACAGGGCACACGATCATGTGCCGCTTGCAGCATATCGTGCTCTAAAGAATGCAACACTCGGGTAGAAGGCATTAGGACGTCACGACGCTGCAACCAAAATCGCAACAATGCATGACGACGCGGCGCGGGCAATTCACGCAGCGCATCAACACTCAGCGCATCATCAACACTGGCCAGCAGATAATCTGTTTCAGTCCAATCATCCAGCAACGTTTGAGCTTCAGCCAAGTGACTTGCACTACGTGAAGCCGTGCGCGCAATCGCCGGCCAACGACTTTTAAGTAATGGCACTACTTCCTGTCGTAAGAAATTACGATCGAAATGAGTATCGTCATTACTCGGATCTGAGATATAGGTTAATTGACGATCCTGCGCCCAATCATGCAACGCCTCATGCGTGAACCCCAACAAAGGGCGGGCGTGCCAGCCCTGCGCAAATGGCACACACGTAGGCATTGCAGCCAATCCATCGACACCAGAGCCCCGCATTAATGCCAACAGAATGGTTTCTAATTGATCATCAGCATGATGCGCGGTCAATAAAATCTCGCCAGACTTCAATACCGAACGAAAGGCCGCATAACGAACTGAACGCGCAGCAGCTTCCACGCCTAATTCATCGGCTTCAGTAACACTGACGCGCAACACCTGGCAGTCAATCTGCAAATCTGCAGCCGACTGTACACAATGCGCCGCCCACTGCGCTGAATTTGCATGGAGTTGATGATCTACATGCAAAGCACGAATCTGTAATTGCGGATTGTGCATACGCAGCTCAGCCATGACGTGCAACAACACCATGGAGTCAGAACCGCCACTTAGAGCGATACAGAAACCCGAACTTGCACCCGCCGGCTGAACAGCCGCCAACGCGGGTAAAAAAGTATGAATGGAGAATTCGCTCATAGCATTAAAGCATCATGCAGTAATGAGACATATACACGACTCATTACAGCAACAAATGCAGACTTTTTAGTTTTCGGAGAACGCACCCATGGCACGCAAACGCGAATAACGCTTTGCTACCACTTGTTCGATGCTCTGCTTTTGCAATGCACTCAAATTCTTCAGTAATGCCGCCTTCAGGGTTTCTGCCATGCCCGTTGGATCACGATGAGCACCACCCAAAGGTTCTTTAAGCACTTCATCCACCAGCTTTAACTGATGCAAGCGCTCTGCTGTCATGCCCATTGCTTCTGCGGCCAATTCTTTTTTATCAGCGCTCTTCCACAGAATAGAGGCACAACCTTCTGGAGAAATCACTGAGTACACACTGTATTGCAGCATCATCAAATGATCACCCACACCAATGGCCAAAGCGCCGCCTGAACCGCCCTCACCAATCACCACATTGATAATTGGAGTCTTCAGCTCAGCCATAATAAATAAGCTGCGAGCAATCGCTTCACTTTGTCCACGCTCTTCCGAACCCACACCAGGATAGGCCCCAGGGGTATCAATAAAGGTAATAATTGGAATCTGAAAACGCTCGGCCATTTGCATCAAACGTTGCGCCTTACGATAGCCTTCAGGCCT
>CANGFV010000063.1 GCA_947453225.1 Pseudomonadota bacterium | reverse complement strand
TTGGCACAGTCGGGATTTGTGGTGATTAAGGCCAGTGATGGTCTTGCCGCCTTACAATTATTTAAAGAGCAATCGCCCGATCTGGTATTGCTGGATATCAATATGCCTAGTGCAAATGGCTTTGAGGTTTGTGCACGCATTCGTGAACAATCTAGTGTACCGGTGATGATGTTGACCGTGCGCGGTGAGGAAGAAGATTTAGTGAAAGCACTGGAACTGGGTGCGGATGATTATCTGAACAAACCTTTCAGTCCGCGCACATTAATTGCTCGTGTAAAGGCTTTATTGCGTCGTGCTGGTATGGAGGCATTGTCAGCACCGATCAAAGCTGGCCAGCTGCAACTTGATGTTGAAGAGCATACGGTTAGGGTTGGAGATAAAGATGTCTTGCGTTTGACGAAGCTAGAAACCAGATTATTGCAAATGTTGCTTGCCAATGCGGGTCATACCATCAGCTCTGAACGTTTGTTGATGCAGGTGTGGGGGCATAAAAGTGCCGGTGATCGCCAGCTCCTTAAACAATTAGTACATCGAGTCCGGCAAAAAATTGAGATTGATCCTTCGGTGCCACAGATATTGCTGACCATGCCCGGTGCTGGCTATAAGTTGGTCGTAGAATAGAATCCAAATCAATTACGGTTAGCGCCACCTGTGATTCAACACGCATGACTTCCTCTACATTACCGCCATCGCTAGGCTTAAATTTCTGTGGTCTAAATTTTCATTCGCCACTAATTTTGCTTTCAGGCAGCATCGGTTTTGGTAATGAATACACTCGGATAGAGGGTTTTAGCTATCAAGAGGCAGGTGCAGTAGTGTTGAATGGCACGACACGGCATGCTCGCCGCGGCTATTCGGGGCACCGACTGAATGAAGCTTCGATGGGGCTACTCAGCGCAACGGGTTGGCCCAATCCAGGGGTAGATGTTGTGGTCAATGAGGTGCTGCCTAGTTTAGATATCCAGCCAACCCACCTATGTGCCAATGTGTGTGGTGAAACGCTTGAAAACTTAGTAGAGGTAACGCGTCGCTTTAATGACTCATCCGTGTCTGCGATTGAGTTGAATATGGCAAGTATTGATTTTGGTGCAGGTACGCTTACAGGTGATGCAGCAGATCAACTCACAAGAATTGTTGCTGCCTGTCGATCGGTGACTATTAAGCCGTTAATTACCAAGTTACCTGCTCATGTTGATGATATGGGTTTAATTGCACGCCACTGCATTGAGGCGGGTACCGATGCGATCTCATTAATCAATCCGGTTGCAGGCATGGCTATCAATATTGAATCGCGTAAGCCTGTGCTGGGACATGGTATTGGCGGGTTATCAGGCCCTTCAATAAAACCCATTGCGATCTTGAAAGTGATGCAAGTGGCTGAAGTGGCCCGACCTCATGGTGTTGCTGTTATTGGGCAAGGAGGCGTACGAAGCGCAGAAGATGCGATTGAATTTTTGATTGCAGGTGCCGATGCCGTGGGCATATGTACAGGGTTGTACTACGACCCGCTAATTTGCCAAAAAATAAATTCAGGGATTGATGCGTATCTAAAGCGGCATGGATTGACCAATGTCGCACAGCTTTCAGGTTCGTTACAGAGTAACTAGAAAGTATAAAAATAAGCGTATTAACCTCTGATAACTGCGCGACGACAGCGTGGCTTGGTCAATAGCATTTGTATAACGCCTAACTGTCTTTCTGTGAAGCCGCCTTCGCAGTAACACAAATAATATTCCCACATGCGAATAAACGATTCAGAATAACCAAGTTGTTTTACCTTGGTAAGGTTTGCAAAGAAACGCTCCCGCCAATGTCGCAGAGTGGTCGCATAGTGTGGACCGATGTCTTCAAGGTTGAAGATTTTGAGGTCGGTGGCTTTATTTAATGAGCTGCTGATCGCATTCACCGAAGGAATGAAGCTGCCTGGAAATATAAATCGTTGAATGTAATCGACGGACTTAAGTGCTTGAGCATATAGCTGGTCTTGAATCGTGATGGCCTGCAGCAGCATTGCCCCTTCCGGTTTGAGCAGGCGCGCACAGGTAGATAAATAGGTATCAAGAAATTTAGCGCCCACGGCTTCAATCATTTCAATAGAAACCAGCTTGTCATATTGACCAGTAAGATCGCGATAATCTTGTTGTAATAAAGTGATGCGATCACTTAGTCCAGCAGCATGAATCTTTGCCTTAGCTAGCGCGTATTGTTGAGAGGAGATAGTGGTGGTTGTGACGCGACATCCATAATGCTGCGCTGCATAAATAGCCAACCCGCCCCAGCCGGTACCAATTTCGAGAAGATGATCACTAGGCTTTAGATCAAGCTTGCGACAGGCAGCTTCAAATTTAGCTAGAGAGGCTTGATATAGGCTGGTCTCTGGGCTGTCGAAAATTCCACATGAATAGGCCATGGTTTCATCGAGCATGAGTTCATACAGCTCATTGCCGATGTCGTAATGCGCGGCAATGTTTCGTGCGCTGCCTGCTTTGCTGTTGCGATTCCAAAAATGAAATAGTTTGAGAAAAGGTTGGCTAATGAATGACCAACCACTATCCATGCCATTGAGCACTTCACGGTTGATGACAAATATTCGCACCAGAGACACTAAGTCATCACAAGTCCATAGGCCACGAATGTAGGCCTCGCCTGCGCCAACACTTCCTCCAAATGCCGCGTCAGCATACAGCTGAGGATGATGGATGTGCAGCGTAGCCCGTAACGAATTGGTATTAGCAGATGAACCAAAATGATAAGTACCTTGGGCATCAATGAGGGTCAAATAAACTTCAGAAATTTTTCCGAGTTGTGCAAACAGCAATTTACGGGCTAGCGAAGTCAGCGGTGTATGGCGTAAAGAAGTAGGAATAGAGTCTTCACTAGGAAGAATGCTGGTTTTAGAACTATTGGGAGACATAAGTATAGGTGTGGATGAGTTCTAGGGCTTTGAAGGCAGCCTGTCTGGGTGAGTATAAACAGGAACTCTCTTTAGCAACAGCTTCAACGCTTGCCAATGGATTAAGGTGATGACCTTGAGTGAAATGAGCGGCACACTAAGTAATGCACGTGCCAGATTAAGTGAGGAGATAGGCTGACGTTCAAGCATTAACGTCGCGTCAAAATAACTGACTTCTTCTTGCTTATTGATCATATGCACGTGCAGAAATTCAGCTGGCGCAGAAAATCTCCAGTCATATCGCATATTCATGGGCATAAAAGGCGAGACGTGGAATTGCTTGTCAAATTGCCACTGCCAATGGCTATAGTCCGGAGTTTCGGCAGTAATCAGTGTAGATTTGTGTCCGTCCAGGACATAGCAGTGACGTTGCTTCCACGGAGTATTGGTAATTTCGGCCACAATCGCTTCAACTGTGGTGTCAGTGGCATCATAAACATAGTAAAAACTGACGGGATTAAAGCTATAACCAAAGTAGCGTAAGTGAGTCAGTAAGCGAATAGGTCCCCTAGGACGATGACCAGTATGTTGAACAACTGTATCGCGGATGGCTTCTGATAACGGGCGATTCGCATCACCGTGAAAATCTTTACGGCGAAACCACGCCAGCGCTGGGCGTCTGGCTGACCATAGCAAGAATTTGTCGAAGAGAGTAGGCAGCTCATCCAAATCTAGGAAGGTCATGTAAATACGATAGCGAAAAGTGTTGCGCCTCGGTACATGCCGCCGATGCTGAATATGACCAACATAAAGACAGCTTTTCATCACTTTGATTGCTGAGTCTGTGTTGAGGTGAGGGCATTAAACTGATCAAGCATTCGCATCGCGCTGACAACGCCATCTTCATGAAAGCCATAACCCCAGTAAGCGCCGCAATAAAAACTACGATTCAGACCGTTTACTTCTGCATATCGTTGTTGTGCCTGTACTGCCTCTGGGGTGTATACAGGATGATGATAGGTATACCGACCAAGAATAGTGTTTGGGTCAATGTCTTGATCGCGATTGAGTGTTACTAACAACTTAGTAGGCGCATTTAAGTTTTGCAGCACATTCATGTCATAGGTCAATGCTACACGATCCTGAAATCTATTTAGTAAGTGGTAATTCCAAGCGGCGCGTGCCAAGTGATTACGAGGCAACATCCGAATGTCTGTGTGTAGGCTGACATTATTTTCCTGATACGGAAATGCACCTAAAATGTCTCGCTCAAGGTTAGATGGCTGATCAAGCATTTTTAACACTTGATCACTGTGACAAGCAAAAACCACATAGTCATAGGGAATTGCTTCACCCTGCACAGTACGAATAAGCACTTGGCTTGCAGTTCGATCAACGCTAGCTACTGGTGTATTGAGACGAATTCTATGTTGAAAGGAGTGCACCAATATTCTGGCGTACTCCCGCGAACCACCTTTGATCGCTCGCCATGTGGGTCGATTGTTAATATTTAGAAATCCATGCTTATTAAAAAAATCAACAAAGAATCGAGCTGGAAAGCCAAGCATAGAAGTTTCAGTGGCCGACCAAATGGCACGACCCATAGGCACAATATATTGTTGAATAAACGGCTTAGAGTAGCGATGACGGGTCAGATACTCCGAAAGAGTCATGTCGTTACTGGGTTGCTTGAGTAGCGCGCGTGATCCTTGGTTAAAGCGAAGGATGTCGTAGATCATTCGCAGAAAACCGGGGTTGACGATATTTAAACGCTGCGCGAACAAACTATTGAGCGAAGTACCGTTATATTCAAGTCCAGTATGTTCGCAACTTAGTGAAAAGCTCATGTTGGAGAATTGCCACTCAACGTTGAGTTCTTCTAGCAGTTTAATAAAGTTTGGATAAGTCCAATCATTAAAAACAATAAATCCGGTATCAATAGCCCAATGCTGTCCATCATGTTCTATATCGACCGTTGCTGTGTGGCCGCCATAGTAGTTGTTGGCTTCATAAAGCGTGATGTCATGACCTTGCTGGTTCAGTCGATAAGCAGCGGTCATGCCGGCAATACCGGCACCAACGATGGCAATGCGCATCAGGACTGGCCTGCCTTAACGGTAGGCGCATGATCTGCGCGAACGGCCTGAGGTACGGCTTTTAAATCCCAGATAAGGCCTGTCAAAGACATTAATTTTAGTAAGTAATAAGTGATATCGATTTCCCACCAATAAAATCCTTGGCGTGTAGATACTGGATAGTGGTGATGATTGTTATGCCAGCCTTCACCGAGTGTAATAATGGCCAGTAACCAATTATTCTTGCTGTGATCGCCGGTGGCATAGCGTTGGCGACCGAAAACATGCGACAAAGAATTAATCGTATAAGTGCCGTGATAGCAGGCGACGGTCGAAATAAAAAAGCCCCAGACCAGCATTTGCATGCCTGAAGTGCCGAAGGAAGGTGAAGTAAGATGTAGATACTGGCCAAGCTTTAACATGCCGAAGGCTAGTAATACGGGAATAGCAATATCGAAGCGATCCAGAAGGCGTAGCTCTAGAAAATTTTGCAGATCACGTACTCGTTGCATATCAGGCGTGAAGCCTTTGCGCGTTAGAAACCAGCCCATGTGAGCGCGCCAAAATCCCTGATGAATGGGTGAATGTGGATCATCGGGTTGATCTGAGTGAGCGTGATGATGACGATGATGTGCTGCCCACCATACAGGACCGCGTTGGACGGCCGCTGCACCGAGGACACCGAAAATAAATTGAGCGATTCGCGAGGTCTTAAAGGTGCGGTGAGAGAAGTAACGATGATAAAAACCAGTGATGGCAAACATACGAATAAGATAAGCGGCCAGTGCCACAAATACTGCGATAGGGCTCCAGCCCACCCAAACCAAAGCAAAGCACATCAGGTGCATGCCCACAAATGGAATAACACGCGCCCATTCAATACGGTCCGGCTCTGAGTCGCCTGGCGTTACAGCCGTTGGGTCGGCTATAAACCATAGCATTACGGTTTTAAGCGCACGAACAAGCCGGTGGCTACGTATTGGGGGCGAAGGTACTGGAGAGTCCAACATAGAAGTAAAGTGTTTTGCTCTGGCCTAACCGGCGTCTTACCAAAAGTAAATCAAGTAACGATGGACGGGTTCATTTTAATAGATATTATTTAATGCAACAGGGTAGCCTGCACTTATTTGCGTGTATTTATGTTGAGGTGCTCGATGAATCAACGTTGTTGGCTGATTTGTCTATTTATTGGGGTACTGATCGCGATGCTTGGGGTCACCGGATGGGCTAGTGGCGTACAACCAGTATGGGAGTGGACAGGTCTGAAAGACGCACCTAATCATGCGTGGACTATTGCCACTTTGTGCGATGCTTATTTTGGATTCATTACCTTTTATATATGGGTGCTTTATAAAGAGCAGGTACTGATAAAGCGTATGATATGGTTCATCGCGATTATGACGTTAGGCAATATGGCCATGGCCTTATATATGCTGAAAGAGCTAACGGCTCTAAAAAAGGGCGAAGCCCTACAGCAACTTTTAGTAAACCGTAATAATTAGGTGCGATCTAATGTTGATGTTGTTACTGATAGGCACCGTTGCAGTGGTTATAGTCATGTTCTTGCTTTGGGTGTTAGGCGTACGTCAACATAATTTCAGTTATGTGGATTTAGGCTGGTCTGCCAATTTTATGTTACTTGCCTTTATCTCCGGCGTGTTAGGCGATGGCGATCCGATCCGCCACATGTTGCTTTGCAGCATGTATGGTCTGTGGTCATTGCGTCTAACGGTGCATTTAGCGACTCGCATTATTGGAGAGCCAGAGGAGGGTCGATATGTGCAGTTGCGCGCAGACTGGGCGAGTAGCAAGCAGTTAAATCTTAAGTTTCTTGGTTTTTTTCAGTTTCAGGCACTACTGAATATCGTGTTGGGACTGCCCATGGTATTCGCCGCGATGAATACATCGCCCTCATTACATTCACTAGAAATAATTGGGGGGGTAATTTGGGTGATTGCCTTGCTTGGAGAGACCGTCGCTGATGCGCAGCTCAAAAGATTCAAGCAGAACCCAAATAACCGCGGTAAGGTTTGCGATCAAGGGTTATGGGGCTGGTCACGTCATCCAAACTATTTTTTTGAATGGATCGTCTGGATTGGCTATGCCGTATTTGCGCTGGCCTCTCCATGGGGCTGGCTCACTTTAGGATTGCCGGTTCTGATGTTGCATTTCCTACTTAATGTCACGGGAATTAAAGCCACAGAAGAACAGGCGCTGCGCAGTAAAGGTGAGGCCTATCGGCAATATCAGCGTGAAGTTAGCGCTTTTATCCCGTGGCCACGTAAAAAGTTGAGTTGATTAGATGAAAGTAGCGCTCTCATTGTTGGAACGTGGATGGTTGCCTGACGCGCTGATCCGGCATGGCATTCGGCGGTTGCTCGCCCAGCGGCTTCGCGATGAAGATCAAGGTGACCCAGAGCGGCAGCAGGCGCACTTGATGCGATTGGTAGAACAATTGCGTATCAGTCCAGTAGCTATCGAAACTGCAGCAGCGAATGAGCAGCATTACGAAGTGCCGGCACAGTTTTATCAAAAGGTATTGGGCAAGCATCTGAAATATTCCAGCGGTTATTTCAAGCCCGCAGTGACTGCTCTAGATGAGGCTGAAGCAGAGATGCTAAAGATTACCGCAGATCGCGCAGGCCTTAATGATGGCGACCGTATTTTGGAGTTGGGTTGTGGCTGGGGTTCATTAAGTTTATACATGGCTGCGCGCTTTCCTAATAGCCGAATTACTGGCGTTTCTAATTCAAACTCGCAAAGAGAATTCATTTTGTCTCAGGCGGTCGCGCGAGGTTTAAATAATCTTGAGATTATCACTTGCGACGCAAATGCCTTGCAGTTTTCTGAAGCTCAGCAGTTCGACCGAGTGGTATCGGTTGAAATGTTTGAGCATATGCGCAACTACCAGACACTCTTAAGACGTATCAGTACTTGGTTAAAGCCGGGCGGCACTTTATTTGTGCATATATTCACGCATCAGCGCTATGCGTATCCGTTCGAAGTGAAAGATGATACGGATTGGATGGCAAAGTATTTTTTTACTGGCGGCATCATGCCAAGCGATGATTTATTGTTGTATTTCCAAGACGATCTTAAATTAATTAATCATTGGCAAGTTAGCGGTCAGCATTATCAAAAAACGGCAGAGGCATGGTTAAGCAACATGGATGCTAATCGAACAACAATTATGCCGTTGTTCAAAGATACCTATGGCGCGGAACATGCTGTGAAGTGGTGGAACTATTGGCGTGTCTTTTTTATGTCCTGCGCCGAATTGTGGGGTTATCGCCAAGGTAAAGAATGGCTGGTTTCTCATTATTTGTTTAAGCGCCCCTGATATTGATGTATCTAGGGCAGATACTCTCTCATTAGTTTCTAGGCTTTCGATCATTCACTGGCTTCAGCGCATCGCATCGCTTAATCTCTCATCATGGAAGCGAATGCTCTAGGTCAATTACTGATTCTGCTCGCCAGTTCTGTGCTGGTGGTGACTGTACTGCGTCGCCTGAAATTGCCGCCAATTGTTGGCTACCTTGCCGTGGGTATTCTGCTCGGGCCAGAAGCTTTGAGTCTGGCGGGCAGTAAAACTACTAAGGTACTGGCTGAGTATGGCGTGGTTTTTCTGGTCTTTACTCTAGGTCTGGAGTTTTCTTATCCGCGCATGTTGGCGATGCGTTGGGAAGTGTTTGGTGTAGGTGGCGCTCAAGTGCTACTGACCACAACGCTTATTGCGGGCACCTCATGGTTTTTAGGCGCACCGTTGTTAGTAGCTATTGTGCTGGGCGGTGCACTGGCCATGTCATCCACTGCGATTGTGGTGCATCAGCTGTCTGAGCAAATGGAAATTAATCAGCCGCATGGACGTTTGGCTGTTGGAATTTTGCTTTTTCAAGACTTGGCCTTTGTGCCTTTCTTGGCGCTTGAAAGCTCACTGCATGGTCAACTCAATATGTTTGACCCTGCAGTCGTGGGTTTAGCGCTGTTGCGTGCTAGTTTGGCCTTGTTATTTGTGCTAGCTGCAGGTCGTTGGTTTATGCGACCGTTGTTTCATGAAATCACTCACTCGCGTAGCACCGAAGTTTTTACATTAACGGTGTTGTTAGTCACTCTGGCTAGCGCGTGGGCAACACATCAAGCAGGACTTTCTCTGGCGTTGGGCGCATTTTTAGCTGGCATGATGCTGGCAGAAACTGAATATCGTCATCAAATCGAAGTAGTCATTCGTCCCTTTCGCGACATTTTATTGGGATTATTTTTCATTACCGTAGGTACGCTATTAGATTTTAATTTATTGATCGAGCGGTTCTGGGTGGTGCTGTTGTTGGTTGCCGCAATGCAACTGAGTAAGGCTGTGATTGTTGCAGTATTAGCGCGATTTCAAGCGCGTAACTGGCCTGATCCGATTCAGACTGGGTTAGTGATTGCGCAAGGCGGTGAATTTGGTTTTGCATTACTGACTTTGGTGCTTAATGATCGGTTGATTGGTAATGACGTAATTCAGCCGCTCTTGGCGGCTACAGTTGTTAGTATGGTGCTCAGTCCATTTATCATTCGACACAACGTTCGCATCACGCGGTTCTTACTGCGGCATCAAGAGCATCCTATGAGTGAGTTGCAACGTGAGCTTGCGGCAACTCACACCACCTCGCAGCGTAATCATGTGATTCTTTGCGGCTTCGGTCGTGTGGGACAAAACTTGGCGCGTGTACTAGAAAAACATGGCTTTGAATATATTGCGTTGGATATGGATCCAAAGCGCGTACAACATGCACGTCAGGCGGGCGATCCAGTTATTTATGGCGATGCAGGCCAGCCTGAAATTTTAGAAGCAGTGGGTATTGCTGAGTGTAGTGTGTTGGTTATTACCTTTGCCGATCCTAAGTTGGCATTGCGTATTTTGACTGGCGTGCGCACGTTACGCACTGATGTGCCAGTGCTTGTGCGTACTCAAGACGATACTAAGCTCGATCAATTGCAAGAAGCAGGCGCCACAGAAGTCGTACCGGAAACGCTAGAAGCCAGCTTGATGCTGATGTCGCATATGTTGTTGCTGCTTAATATGCCAGTTTCTAAAGTGGTGAAAACTGTGGGCGACATTCGCGACAATCGCTACACCATGCTGCGCCGTATTTTCCGGCGTGAAGATGCACGACCTTTGGATGAATCGCATAGCTTGAGAGAAGAGTTACGTACGCTCGTGTTGCCTCGTCATGCATATGCGATTGATCGCACGATCTCCGAGTTAAATTTAGAGGCCGCTGAGGTGAGTATTAATGCCATTCGTCGTGATGGCATTGTCGGCCGTCAGCCAGGACCAGACACCCTATTCAAGGAAGGCGATGTAGTGGTGTTATACGGCACACCAGAGGCCATTGATCGTGGCGAAAACATCCTATTGATTGGTTAAGTGCTTTTTTGCCAGCTTATTAAGGTGTATTGACAATTTTTTGCGAAGAGTCAGGGCTATCTGCTGCACACTAGCTCTTCTAGA
>CANGFV010000062.1 GCA_947453225.1 Pseudomonadota bacterium | reverse complement strand
CTTTGCTGAGCATCGGTCTTGGCTGCCTTTTCATGCACCATGACCTTGCCATTAAATACAATCCGCCCGCGTCCATCGGCAATTCCACGATAGTCTTCATTGCTGTTGGTATGAGGTACGCAGTGCTCAACTTGTAGATGCGAATCGTGATGTTGATTGCCGGTGGCAAATTGCAGTCCATTCAAAGTTGCATTTGCACCTGTACCTTTAAGCAAGACATTGATGTCTGTGCGTGCCAGTGCGGCGCCTAAGTTAAAGTGATGATTAGTTAGGCTTGCATGGGTCGCCAGTTCCGCTTGCAGCAAATTAATATGAAAACTACTATGGTTTTCGTTCTGAATAAGGCAGTGCTCGAGTCGTGCGGCCTCATGAAGCTTAATCGTCGTTACTGAATTATTAAGGTAAACCGTGGAGCCGCTACCAATAAAGCGCTGCACAACGGTTAATTGGCTATGTGTTCCAGCATGAATGGCGACACGTGGATGAGTCATGAAGTCTTTGCCAGACACGGTTGAAATGAAGCTGACGTATAGCGGCTTGTCTAGGCAAGCGTGTGCTGCTAGTTCGATGAGCAGGCCATCTTGGGTCAATGCCGTATTCAAAAAAGTCATCGAGCTGGTTTGATTAAGTGAGGTTGATAACAGCTCTGTGACTTGCTCGGGTGAAGTTTTCTGCAGCTCAGCAATGCTAGTGATCTTTAAGCCTGTGCCGTTGGGTAGCGTAGACAATTTATTCTGGTAATGCCCATTTACAAACACTGCTTCATAGGCATCAACGGGTGTATCCAGCGTGAGATTTTCTGGTTGTACAGATGAACCGAGAGTAAGTTCTCGCGATTCTAATCGTCTCAGGTTGGTGTATTTCCATTGTTCATCGCGCGGCGTTGGAAATCCCACTTGCGCAAATGCAGCGAATGCCTTTTGGCGTACGGACATGCCATAGCTTGCAAGCTGCTCGAAAGCTGCGCGCATGCGCATCACCGACAGAGATTCTGAACTGGACTGAGCCGCCGCACTCATGCGCCAATAGCTCCCGTATTGTCTGTGTTAATGGCAGGGACCTGGGTTAGCCAATCGTAGCCACGTTTTTCCAATTCTAAGGCCAGCGTTTTATCGCCTGACTTAATAATCTTACCGCCCGCTAATACGTGGACGTAGTCCGGAGTAATGTAGTCAAGTAGTCGCTGATAGTGAGTCACCATCAGAATGGCGCGCTCAGGTGAGCGTAGGCTATTTACACCGTGGGCAACAATCTTCAGGGCATCAATATCAAGACCGGAGTCAGTTTCATCAAGTAGTGCGAGGCTTGGTTCCAAAACCGCCATTTGCAAAATTTCGTTACGTTTTTTTTCACCGCCTGAAAAGCCTTCATTGACGCCGCGATTTAGAAAGCTTTCATCCATGTGCATGAGTTTCATTTTCTCTTTGATCAGGGTGAGAAATTCAAATGCATCTAATTCAGGTAAACTACGGTGCTTGCGAATCGCATTTAAGCCGGCTTTAAGCAGATACACATTATTTACGCCAGGAATTTCCACTGGGTATTGCAGGGCTAGAAACACTCCTTCGCGTGCACGTTCTTCCGGCGATAGCGCTAAGATGTCTTGACCCTTGTAAGTGATGCTGCCACTAATGACTTCATAGCCATCGCGTCCGGCAAGTACTTGTGACAGCGTGCTTTTGCCCGAGCCATTCGGACCCATGATGGCATGGACTTCACCCGCTTTAATTTCTAGCGAAATGCCCTTGAGGATTTGTTTGTCTCCTACATTCACATGTAGGTCTTTAATGCTTAACACGGTAATACCTTTTAAATCGTCAAATAATTAACCGACAGCCCCTTCGAGGCTGACTGACAATAAGTTCTGTGCTTCTACGGCGAATTCCATGGGAAGTTCTTTGAACACGGCTTTACAAAAGCCGTTCACAATCATGCTGACCGCATCTTCTTGTGAAATGCCACGACTACGACAATAGAACAATTGATCATCACTGATCTTAGAAGTGCTGGCTTCATGTTCAACAGAAGCAGTAGAGTTTTTCACTTCAACATATGGGAAGGTGTGTGCGCCGCACCGATCACCCATTAGTAATGAATCGCATTGTGTGTAATTTCGAGCGCCTTCTGCGCCAGCGAGTATTTTTACCAATCCCCGATAGCAGTTTTGTCCATGACCGGCTGAAATGCCTTTCGAGACAATCGTGCTTTTAGTGTTGCGACCAATATGGATCATCTTAGTGCCGGTGTCGGCTTGCTGATAATGATTGGTGAGGGCTACTGAATAGAACTCGCCGACCGAGTGATCGCCGGTGAGAATACAGCTGGGGTATTTCCACGTGATTGCGGAACCTGTTTCGACTTGTGTCCAACTGATCTTTGAGTTTGCACCGCGACAATCGCCGCGCTTGGTGACGAAGTTGTAAATACCGCCCAAGCCATTTTCGTCGCCTGGATACCAGTTTTGTACAGTGGAGTATTTGATGTTCGCATCTTTAAGTGCGACCAGTTCAACCACCGCAGCATGCAATTGATTTTCATCGCGCATGGGGGCGGTACAGCCTTCTAAATAACTGACCGTAGCGCCTTCATCAGCAATGATCAGCGTACGTTCAAATTGCCCAGTATTGGCCGCGTTAATGCGGAAATAGGTGGATAGTTCCATCGGGCAACGCACGCCCTTAGGGATATAGACGAAAGAGCCATCAGTGAATACCGCGGAATTTAACGCCGCAAAGTAATTGTCACCATGCGGCACTACGCTGCCTAAATATTGTTCGATCAGTTGTGGATGCTGTTGCACAGCGTCAGAGAATGAACAAAAGATTACCCCAGCTTTGGCTAAGCGATCTTTGAATGTGGTGGCCACAGATACACTGTCAAATACTGCATCTACGGCAACTCCGGCAAGGCGCGCACGTTCATGTAGCGGAATGCCCAATTTGTCGTAGGTCTCCAGCAATTTGGGGTCGACTTCATCTAGGCTCTTAGGCGCATCAGTGCGCGCCTTCGGCGCCGAATAGTAGGAAATCGCTTGATAATCAATAGGCGCGATTTTTAGATGCGCCCAGTTGGGCGTGGGCATCGTTAGCCAATGACGAAAAGCTTTCAAACGCCATTGCAGCAAAAACTCAGGTTCTTTTTTAATGCGCGAAATATGACGGATGACATTTTCATCCAGACCCGGCGCTAGCGTGTCCGATTCAATATCGGTCACAAAGCCGTGACGATATTTCTGCGCAACCAGTTGTTCAAGATCTTGTGGTGTAGTGGACATGGTGGTTTAGCGTGGGCGCGGCATGCGCGTCAGTGGACTGACTGTCGGGCGTGAGGCGCTTAAGTCCAACGACTTAAGAGGGGAACGATCTAAGCCCGCTAATTGCGACAATGAGACATCTTCCAGTGCATGGCGAATGGCCATATTGACTCGTTGCCATGAATGCCCGACGTGGCAACTGCCTGCAATCGAGCAATTACTGTGAGTGGTGCTGCATTCAGTTAAGGCAAGGGGGCCTTCCAGGGCATCTAATATCGCAGCAGCGTTGATCTGGCTTGGAAGTTTGGCTAGGGCGTATCCACCGTGGCTACCGCGGCCTGAGCTGACCAGTCCTGCATGATGCAATTTCTTTAGCAGCTTGCTAACGGTGGCGGGGCTTAGGCGAGTCAATTCGGCCAGTTCGCTGGCTGTATACAGGCGCTTTTCACCCGCAGCCAAGGTGGCCAAAATCACGGTGGCGTAATCGGTGAGCTTGCTAATACGTAACACGGAGTTATTCCGAGCAGAAATGCCAAAAACTAATTGGGACTAGTTTAGTACTGATTAAGCTGCTTGTCATCTTTTAGCACTCTACGAGATATCCCTAGGTTCGATTGAATGAGGGCGGAGGCTCAAAACAGGTTTTACGATTCAGGGCGGTATTTTGTTATCCTGATGGCTTAATTTGCTTAATTTCGTCAACTGCATGACATCAAGCCTCGGTATTTGTATCCGTGACCAGCGATCGTCCGAAAACATTTAATCTCGTTGAAATTTCTGATGTCCATTACTCCATCGGTGGGCGCGATATTTTTAAGGGACTGACTCTTGAAATCCCTAGAGGCAAAATCACGGCCATCATGGGGCCAAGTGGTACTGGCAAGACGACCTTGTTGCGGTTAATCACGGGTCAAATTCGTCCCTCACGGGGGAAGGTTTGGGTAGATGGTCAGGACGTCAGTCGTTTGTCTCGACAGGAGTTGTATCTACTCAGGCAGCAAATTGGCATGCTGTTTCAAAACGGTGCGTTGCTTACCGATTTATCAGTGTTTGAGAACGTCGCCTTTCCCGTGCGTGAGCATACCGATCTGCCTGAAGCATTAATCAGGCACTTGGTACTCACTAAATTACAAGCTGTAGGATTGCGGGGCGCTCATCGGCTTATGCCTCACGAATTATCGGGGGGGATGGCGCGACGTGTGGCGCTTGCTCGCGCCATGGTGCGAGACCCTGATTTGCTTATTTACGACGAGCCTTTTGCGGGGCTTGATCCTATTTCTATGGGTGTAATTTTGCGATTACTGCGAAAGGTCAATGATGCCCTTGGCATTACCAGTATTGTAGTGTCGCATGACGTTGATGAAATTGCTTTAGTGGCTGATCACAGTTACATCCTCGCCGGGGGTAAGGTGGTGGCTAGCGGTTCACCTAAAGCACTGAAAAATGATCAGTCTGCGTTGGTACGTCAGTTTATGAATGGATTACCCGATGGTCCGGTGCCGTTTCACTATCCAGCACCGGATTACTACTCGGATTTATTGGATTAATGATGCAAAACAGCTTCGCTGGTATGGTCTGACCTTTAATGAGCAACACCATAGTAAAAATGTTGTCAGATACTCTCGCTGGGTTTGGAGCGGCGACTTGGTTTTTCTTTCGAATTCTTGGTCAATTGCCGCAAGCTTTGTTGCGCCCAAGATTAATTGTTCATCAGGTACACAATGCGGGTGCGCTTTCACTGGTGATTATCATGACCTGCGGTTTGTTTGTGGGCATGGTGCTTGGACTGCAAGGCTTCGACATGCTGGCGCGCTTTGGTTCTGAAAGTGCGCTGGGTAGTGCAGCAGCATTAGCGTTGGTGAAAGAATTAGGTCCTGTAGTTGCGGCACTGTTATTTGCAGGACGTGCAGGTACTGCGCTGGCTTCAGAGATTGGGCTGATGCGTGCTACAGACCAGCTGGTGGCTATGGAGGTCATGGCTGTAGATCCATTTCGCTATGTGGTCGCGCCTAGATTTCTTGGGGGTATTATCGCTTTGCCATTACTCACCATGATCTTCATTGCGATCGGTATTTTTGGTGTGCAATTGATTGGTGTTCAGCAATTGGGCGTAGATCAAGGCACCTTCTGGTCTCAGATGCGCGGCAGTGTTGAAATAGAAGACATCATGGAAGGTTTGATTAAGGGTTGCGTGTTTGGTGTGGCCTGCAGCCTGATTGCTGTTTACGAAGGATTTACTGCGGCTCCAACTGCAGAAGGGGTGGGTCGAGCAACGACTCGTACCGTAGTCAATTCTGCAGTCATGACACTGATCTTGGATTACATGATTACGGCCATTATGCTGTAAGCACTTGGAGAGTCTTTATGCAATCATCTCGTGCGACTGAAATTGTTACTGGTGCCTTTGTTTTATTTGGCTTTGCTGCGCTATTTTTTCTGGTCACTCAGATAACGAATAAAGACTTTAGCGCTGGTAGCAGTGGCGGCTACATACTGATCGCTAATTATCAGAATGTGGGTAGCTTAAAAGTAGGTGCGCCGGTATCTATGTCAGGGGTGACGGTCGGACGTGTTGAAGAAATTACCTATGATCAACAGCAATATAGAGCTGTTGTTAAAATGCGCATCAATGGAAGTTTTGATCGTATTCCTGAAGATAGCGATGCCAGCATTATGACTGCTGGTTTGTTGGGTGGTCAGTACATTAGTGTAACTGCCGGGGGGTCAGATCAATTCTTCAAATCTGGCGGGCAGTTTATGGTTGTTCAAGATGCCCTTGTGCTTGAGAATCTAATCAATAAATTGGCAGCCAGTTTTTCGGCAAAGTAGATGGCTTGGTTGGTGGAGTGTTTGGGAATGATTGATCGTTTTTGTCGTTTTTCGTCTATTAGCCTATTGGTTTTCCTGGGGTTCATGCCGTGGAGTCTTTCTATTCCTGCTAATGCAGTGCAGGCTCCAGATAAAGTGATTGAATCTCTTGCTCATCAGGTTCTGGCTGATTTGGATAAGAATCGAGAAAAATATAGGAAAGACTTTGCTCAGCTAAGGCAGATGGTTGACAAGTATATGCTTACGAGTTTTGATGCCGAATATGCAGCGCAGTTGGTGCTAGCAAAGAACTGGCGAACCGCGACTGATGATCAAAGAAAGCAGTTCATTGAGGCCTTTTATCAGTCTTTGTTGCAGAGTTACGGAACTTCACTGTTGGATTTTACTGAAGACAGAATCAAGATTTTTCCCTATCAAGGTAAGCTAACTGATTCCGTTGCTACGGTACGAAGCGAGATTCGTCGTAAAAATGGAAATGTGATGTCTGTAAATTATTTGCTGAGGATGACTGATACGGGCTGGAAAGTCTATGACGTTACTATTGAGGGAGTGTCTTACGTGAAGTCGTTCCGTACTGACTTTGGTACTGAAATCGACCAAAACGGTTTGGATGCCGTGATTAAGCGGCTACAATCCCAGCAGAATTCCTCTACGCCCGCTAAGAAGTAGGGCGGTTAGTATGTTGACTGCTAAATTGGTTCAGCAAGGCTCTGGTCGCTATGCAGTTCAAGGCGACATGAGTTTTGCTACGGCAAGCGAATTACTCGCTCAAAGTCGAGCATTGTTTGTTGGCCAAGATACGATCGACATTGATTTATCCGACGTAACTCATGCCGACAGTGCTGGCTTGGCGGTGCTAATCGAGTGGTTACGCGGTGCTAAATTAAAGAATCAGAAAATTAAATATCTTTCTATGCCAATGCAATTAAAGGTACTGGCTGAAATAAGCGAAATTGATGGCCTGTTTGGCCGTAACTCTTAATTAAATGTAGCAACCGACTGAATCTGTCGGTTGCATTTGGCTTGGCCTGTATTCTAAGAAACAATATAGCTGGCTTGGTTAAATAAATTCAGCACTTCTTCGTAGCGTTTTCTGTCAATTGAACCGTCGTTAGCCAGTGGTTCAATCATGCGTCTGAGCGAATTAATTCCGTTGCGATATAGGGCGCGTAAACCTTCGTTCATGTTGCCTTGGTTCTGAATTACGATAATCGAATATCTGGCGATAGATTCAATTAATGCAGGTTTATTTATACCATTGGTTGCCCAGGCCCGGAGTAAGTACATCTGTGGAATTGAGTGAATCAGGCTGATGCGGTTGATGATCGCAAGGCTTTCTTCGCTGTATTGAGGGCGTAGATTCTCATTTAATACTCTAGCGCGCCATTCCACGCGTAACTGAGAAGCCTGATCAATCCAAACAGATGTCCAAGGAATTTGTGCAAGCGCTTGGTCTAGGTTGGCAACGCCATCCCAGTTTCCACGAGCAGCGAGTTGTCCGGCAGTGAGTACTAGCGCCGATTCATTATTTGCTTTCTTGGCCAATTGATTTATCGCATTAGTTGAATTGCCGCTTACCAGTGCGGTCATGTTTCGAACCAATAAAGCGCTACGAATCAACTCACTATTAGGGTAAGTGCTCATGGCTGCAGAAAGAATCTGTTCAGCTTGGTCATTCTGATAAAGGTTCTGGAAGATTTGTGCCTGCAGGAATGCTTGAAGCTCAGTATCTTTGAATAAATTTGCATAGTTATTGAGTCGGTCACGTGCGCTGCGGTCCCACTGTAAGTACGCACCTATGCGTTGTCCTAAGTAGCTGTAAGAAATCTCTTTATTGAGATCGCGATAGATGAAGCTATCTTTTTGAAGCAATGGATCGTAGGGCGCTAGCATGTAGCCGACAGATTCAGAGCTGATGTTTTGTCCGAAATCGTAGACGCTAGCTGTGGCAAAACGATTTCTATCGTCAGTTATTACTGGTGCGTTGTTTGCGAATGCACGGCTACCTGCATCATCTAATGCTAACGACGCCAAGAGATCTTCTACTACGTTTAGCCCCAATCGTTGGTAGTGTGCGGGCGAGGCGGCGAAAGCAGCACGCGTGGCCTGTATTTTTTTTTCTGGCTCAATGGGCTGATCTGAAGCAAGAAATAGCAGTGTCGGTGGAGCAGGGCGATACACGCGGACATGAGGATAGACATCGTTAATGGTTGCGACCATCGAGCGCAATAGGCCTTCATCTAGGAAGTCCACGTTGATCCACTGCACAAATAATCCACCAGGCTTGAGATGATCTTTTGCCTGCTGCATGAACTGACGGGTGTACAGATGTGATGCTCCGGCCGTCCATGGGTGCGAAGGTTGGGAGACGACGGCGTCATAGAGTTTGTTGGTTAATTGCAGCGACCCACGCGCGTCATTCATAATCAAATTAATCCGTGAGTCGGCCAGCGGATTAACTAAACGTCGTGTAGCGAGCTGACGATTGGCTTCTACTACTTTCTCTTCAAGCTCGATAACGTCAATTGCACGGACACTAGGGGGCACAGCTTCTAATACGCGCGCACCACCTAGGCCAATAATGAGCATGTCTTGAATTTGTGGTCTGGCCAGTACGGCCAACGGTGCCATCCATGCCTCAACATACAATTGAGGAATCGCGCCAACACCATCAATAGAAGCTTCTGGCAGGCTATTGGTGCGTACTGCGATCTGATCGCCCTGACGTAGCGTCACTACGGCGGCACTACGGCCCACGTCATAGAACAGCATCTCGCCTTGGCCATTTACACGTAGCGGTGAGTAGCGCAGCAAAGCTTCGGGTGCAGTGGGCATAAATACTGCGCCGGCGGTAATAGCAGATAGCACCAATGGGATGCTAAATAGCTTGTTAGGCTTAAACAACACAAGCGCAGTGATCACTGCCAAAGCGCAGCTAGCGATAACTGCTAAGTGCACCGTGCCTTCATAGCGTAGGCCGGGCACAATCAAGAAGCCGCCAGTGATAGCGCCAAGAATCGCGCCCACAGTATTCCAACTGTATACACGTGCGCTGGCAGGGGCGGCATCATTTACATTGCGTGCCAGTACCCGGACCGCCAATGGATATGTGAGGCCAATAGCAAAAGCCAGAGGAAATAAAGACCAGAAGCTAAACCAGCCACGTTGTGAGAGTGAATCAACTGCAGTACTAATTTGTTGAATGCGCCACCACGCGAAAATGGCTGCCGCAGCTGCGGCAAATTCACTGACCGCTAAACAACGTGCTGCAACCTCACGGCTACGCGCCATGATGGCGCCCAGTCCACCACCTAACGCAATACCGGCAAGAAAGCTTGCCAACATAATGCCGAAGGCATACAAGCTGCTGCCCATGACATGTCCGAGCATACGAGTCCACAAGACTTCATGCAGGAAGGATACAGCTCCTGAAAGCAACATAATCGGTAGCACCCATGTTGCAGATATGCCTGCTTTCCATGGTTCATGTTGATTTGGTGAATCGCTGTTTGAATCACTAGAGGTTTCGATGGTATCTGCAGCGGTATTAGCCAGTGAAAGGGCCAGTATGGCAACGAACGCATTGATTGCAGCTGCAATCCATACGGTACGATTAAGGCCGAATTTAGGCAGTAGAACCAACGCACCCAGTAAAGCACCCGCGACGGCGCCAGAAGTATTACAGGCGTACAGTAAACCAATACGGCGACCAATTTGTTGTTCGTTATGAACGGTATGACGCGCCAGTAAGGGTAGTGTGGCTCCCATTAATGTGGTGGGAACGAGTAATACTGCGAAGGCGGCCATCAAATAGAAAAGTGAAGTACCGCTGAGTGTGGAAGTGGGTGGAGAGGCCTGCCCACCAAAGAGCACGATTAATAGTTTTTCAGAAAGCCATAATCCGACGGGAATCAAAATCACGGCAGCGGCTGCAATGCCTATTTCTAACATCGCATACCACTTCACTGGGCGTTTGATTTTTTGGATGTATTGTTCGATAAGGTAGGCGCCTAATGCTAATCCGCCCATGTAGGCAGCCAGTACCGCCGCAGCAGCTAATTCTGATGTACCAAAGACCAAGGAGAATTGACGCGTCCAAGCAGTTTGGTAGACCAGAGCTGCCACACCGCTGAGAATAAAGCACAACAAAATCACCAACAGGTTGAGCCAGTTATTGGTGGGGGCAGTGGATTTTTGGGTGGTCATGAGTTGGGCTGCGAGGCTATCGATTGATTTTGTAGGGGCAAATAACTTACTAATGATTAATTACTAGAGGCAATTATTGCTAATGCTAGGGATTCGCCCTGCAATTCTAGCCGTCTAAGAATACACAATGCCGGCCTTGGCTTGTAGGGCTTGGCCGCAAATGTCTGCCCGTCATTTCTTCACATTATTTTCTGCGTTCTAAGTTATCGGTCTCCCGTGTAGAATCCGCGCCGTAATTTTTATTAAGTTCGGCTAATTTTCGTTTTTACGGTTTCGTTGCAGAGCATTAAACATGGGTCGCATATTTGAAGTTAGGAAGCATACGATGTTCGCGCGCTGGAACCGTATGGCTAAGCAGTTTGCGCGTATTGGTAAGGAAATTACCATCGCGGTGCGTAGCGGCGGTACTGATCCCCATTCCAATCCTGCGCTACGCCGGGTCATACAAAATGCCCGTGCCGTGAATATGCCCAAGGATAAAATTGATAGCGCCATCAAGCGTGCTTCAGGAAAGGACGCCACTAATTACGAAGTGCTGTATTACGAAGGTTATGCGCCTCATGGCGTGGCACTGCTCGTTGAATGTGCCACAGATAACCCAACGCGTACCATTGCTAATTTGCGCAGTATTTTTAATAAGGGTAACGGCAATATGGGAGCGACGGGCAGTGTGTCGTTCTTGTTCAAGCACATGGGTGTGTTTCGCTTGAATCCCGAAGGCATTGTTCAAGATGATTTAGAGCTATATCTGATTGATCATGGTCTTGAGGAAATGGGCGAAAG
>CANGFV010000061.1 GCA_947453225.1 Pseudomonadota bacterium | reverse complement strand
TTAAATGGCTCCCCGGGACGGGATCGAACCGCCGACCAACGGATTAACAGTCCGTCGCTCTACCGCTGAGCTACCGGGGAATACCTGCAGAGTCGGCTAGAAGGACTCTGCTCATCAAAGGCGCGCGATTGTGATGAATGAGACTGGCAGTGTCAAGAAAATGGACGCTGATTCTGGTGAAAATCAGCGTCTTGTCATGTTGCCGCGCTAGGAGGCCTTGCGTAGGGCTTTGTCCATGCGCTTTAGCGCTTCGGTTAATGTGTCCATGCTGCAGGCAAAGGACAGGCGCATATGGCCTGGGGCGCCAAAGCCTGAGCCTGGTACCACGGCTACGCCGCCTTCGGTGAGCAGGTATTCGGCAAAGGCATTGTCGTCTTTGCTGCCCAGTAGTTTCATGGCGCCTTCTACATTGGCGAAGGCGTAAAACGTACCGGCACCAGGTAAGCAGGTGACGCCCGGCAATTTATTTAAGCCAGCGACTAAAAAGTCGTGACGAGCTTTGAAGTGCTTGTTCATTTCCGCCACACAGGTTTGGTCGCCATTCAAAGCAGCCAGTGCAGCCTTTTGTGAAATAGATGAAGCGTTTGAAGTGCTTTGGCCCTGAATGGTGCCCATGGCAGTGATGATGGCTGCAGGTCCGCCGCAATAACCAATACGCCAGCCCGTCATGGCGTAGGCTTTCGAAACGCCATTAACTGTGACGGTGCGGTCATACAATTCTGGGCAAACGGTCAGCAAACTGACGAATGGTTCGGGTGCCCAGAAAATATGTTCGTACATGTCATCAGTACAGATCAGTACTTTGGGATGTTTTTTCAACACTTCGCCCAATGCTTTCAGCTCGGCAGCAGTATAGGCCGCGCCGGTGGGGTTGCTTGGGGTGTTGAGAATGAACAGTTTGGTTTTAGGCGTAATGCTAGCTTCAAGCTGAGCTGCGGTGAGCTTGTAACCTAATTCAGGGCCGGCATAAGGCATCACGGGTGTGCCATCGGCTAATTCCACCATGTCGGGATAAGACACCCAATACGGCGCTGGGATGATCACTTCATCCCCCGCATCGATCACGGACATGATCAAGTTGTAAATGGTTTGCTTAGCACCAGTGGATACCAAAATTTGATTGCGCTTGTATTCAATATTGTTGTCACGCTTGAACTTAGCAATGATTGCGTCTTTCAGCTCAGGAATACCTTCCACAGAGGTATAGCGCGTAAAGCCCTTACGAATGGCTTCAACACCCGCATCAGCAATGTGTGCAGGCGTATCAAAGTCAGGTTCGCCAGCGCCGAGGCCGATAATGTCCTTGCCTTCGGCTTTAAGTTGGGCAACGCGACTGGTTAGGGCGAGGGTGGGGGATGGCTTAACACGCTGGACGCGACGGGAAACAATAACACTCACAGTTGGGTACCGCTTGGGATGAACAAACCACCATTTTAGTGTGCCTAGCGATAAATAACCACGCGTGAATGTGCCATTACACTAGCCTTCAAGGGAACACCCCCTCAGCATGGATGGATTCCTCTATCATCCGCAGCACAGATTTCACCCCAAAGCCTTATGCCGCGTCAGATCTTGTCCAAAACCAGTGCACCTTTTCGGTTGCACTCCGAATTTCCCCCTGCCGGCGACCAGCCCAAGGCGATCGCGCAGTTGGTGGAAGGATTGCAGGCGGGGTTATCGCATCAGACGTTACTAGGCGTGACCGGTTCGGGAAAAACTTTCACCGTTGCCAATGTGATTCAACAAGTGCAGCGTCCCGCGTTGGTGTTGGCGCACAACAAAACTTTAGCAGCGCAGTTGTATGGCGAGTTCCGCGAATTTTTTCCGGACAACGCAGTGGAATATTTTGTGTCGTATTACGACTATTACCAACCCGAAGCTTATGTGCCTGCATCAGATACGTTTATTGATAAAGATGCGTCGATCAACGAGCACATTGAGCAGATGCGCTTGTCGGCTACTAAAGCATTGCTAGAGCGTCCTGATGCCATCATTGTGGCGACGGTGTCATCCATTTATGGCTTGGGTGATCCTGAAGCATATATGTCAATGCTGCTGCATTTGGTCAAAGGCGAAAAATTAGAACAGCGCAAGTTGCTGCGGCGCTTAGCTGATATGCAGTACACGCGCAATGAAATTGATTTAAGTCAGGCTACTTATCGAGTACGTGGTGATTTGATCGATATTTTCCCAGCAGAATCTGAGCGTGAAGCGCTACGTGTTGAGTTATTCGACGAATGTATCGAAAACATCCATTGGTTTGATCCGCTGACCGGCGAAGTGCTGCGCAAGGTGCAACGGGCGACGGTGTATCCTTCAACGCATTACGTCACGCCTAAAGATCGGTTGGTGAAAGCGATTGATCAAATTCGCGAAGAATTAGGCGCACGGTTGCGTGAACTCAATGCCATGGGAAAACTAGTTGAGGCGCAGCGATTAGAACAACGCACCCGTTTTGATTTAGAAATGATGAATGAAATGGGCTATTGCTCAGGGATTGAGAACTATTCTCGCTATTTATCAGGTCGTAATCCGGGCGAGCCACCACCGTGTTTATATGATTATTTACCGGCGGATGCATTGTTGATTGTTGATGAAAGTCATCAAACCATTCCGCAATTAGGTGCCATGTATAAGGGTGATCGTTCGCGTAAGGAAACCTTAGTGGAATACGGCTTCCGGTTGCCTTCTGCGTTGGATAATCGTCCTTTGCGCATGGAAGAGTGGGAGCGTCTTGCGCCACAAATGATTTTTGTTTCAGCCACCCCTAGTACGTACGAGCACAAGCATCAGGGGCAAGTGGTAGAGCAAGTCGTGCGCCCGACAGGTCTAGTCGATCCACAAGTAGAAATTCGTCCTGTGCGTACTCAAGTGGATGATGTGATGTCGGAAATCACATTACGAGTGGCACGTAATGAGCGAGTTTTAGTTACAACGTTAACTAAGCGCATGGCTGAAGATTTGACGGAATACCTAGATGAGCATGGTATTAAAGTGCGTTATTTACACTCTGATGTAGATACGGTGGAACGTACTGAAATCATTCGTGACTTACGTCTGGGTAAGTTTGATGTTTTGGTGGGCATCAACTTATTGCGTGAAGGTTTAGATATGCCGGAAGTCTCGCTAGTGGCTATATTAGATGCAGATAAAGAAGGTTTTCTACGCTCAGAAAGTTCATTAATTCAAACCATTGGTCGTGCGGCACGTCACTTGAATGGCCGTGCAATTTTGTATGCTGATCGCATTACTGGCTCAATGCAGCGGGCAATTGCAGAAACGGATCGACGTCGTACCAAACAATTAGAATTTAATGCCGAACACGGCATCGTACCGCGGGGTATTAGTAAGCCCATTACTGACATCATGCATGGTGGGCATGAAGCTGGTGATCAAGCGATCGGCCAAGGCAAGCGTCTTAAAGTGGCCGAGCCGCGCATTGATTATCGTTCACTCAGTCCGCAAGCAGCGACTAAGCTCATCAAAAAACTCGAAGTACAAATGCAGAAGCATGCACGTAATTTGGAGTTTGAGCAGGCCGCTAAGTTACGCGATGAAATTCATGTGCTACGTAGAGTCGAGTTGGAAATGACCTTATGAGCGCTTCTGCGTTGGTGTTAGTGCCCGGCTTGATGTGTGATGCGGCAGTATGGCGAGATCAAATCAATTGTTTTGGAACCAAAACCGACATTCATCTTGCAGATCATGCTGAATTAAATTCACTGACTGCGATGGCGCAAAAAATTCTTGACGAAGCGCCGGTTAAGTTTGCATTGGCTGGACATTCTATGGGCGGGCGAGTGGTCTTGGAAATCATTCGTTTAGCGCCTGAACGTGTCACGCATCTGGCATTACTGAATACTGGATGTCATGCCCTGCCTGACGGTGAGGTCGCAGAAAAAGAACGCACCCTACGCTTAGGGTTTTTACGTCTTGCGCAAGCGCAGGGCGTGGCGGCGATGGCGCGAAGTTGGGTGCGCAACATGGTGCATCCCTCGCGTCTGGCCGATGCCGAGCTGATCGATAGCATCGTTTCTATGTTTGCCCGTAAATCAGTGTCCACTTACGAGGCGCAAATTCAGGCATTACTTAATCGACCTGAGCAGTTTCCGTTGCTGCCTGTTATCCGTTGTCCGGTGTTGGTGCTATCGGGACAGGAAGACTTGAATTCGCCTCCGGCAGTGAATCAGGAGATGGTTGAGGCCATCCCTGAGGCTGAGCTGTCTAGTCTGGCTGAGTGTGGCCACATGTCTCTGCTGGAGCGGCCTGAGTTAGTGAATCAGCATCTTGAGCGGTGGCTGGCTCGCTCGGTGTGACTTTACGGGCCCGGCTTTTCTGCCAATTTAGACCTTAAGGCCTTGATTTGGTTGCTTGCAGGGGTGGTCTAAAGTACTATTCGCGCCCTCGTCGGGGGTGGGCCCTGGCGAATCACTCCTTGCCACACCAGTTTTTGGGTGGTTTTATCCATAGGGAGCATTTCGATGCGTCATTACGAAATTGTATTTCTGGTTCATCCTGACCAGAGCGAGCAGGTTCCAGCCATGCTGGAACGTTACAAAGGCATGATCACCAGCACTGGTGGTTTCATTCACCGTGTGGAAGATTGGGGTCGTCGTCAATTGGCGTTCCCTATCAACAAGATCCACAAGGCTCATTACCTCCTCTTGAATGTGGAATGCGATCAGAAGGCCTTGGCCGAACTGACCGGTGCATTCCGTTTCAGTGATGCGGTGATTCGTCACTTGGTGATCAAAATGGATGCCGCCGAAACTGAACCTTCAGCGATGGCTAAGGGCGAAGAAAATGCCCGTGCTATTGGCTTTGAAGAAGATGAAGAAGGCTTGGGTCTGTAATTAATTAAGACCCACCTCACTCGCTACTGAACTTTAGGAGAACTTCATGTCACGTTTTTTCCGTCGCCGTAAATTCTGCCGTTTCACCGCTGAAGGTGTAGATAAGATTGATTACAAAGATCTTGCTACGCTTAAGGCTTACATCACCGAAACTGGCAAGATTGTGCCTAGCCGCATTACCGGCACCAAGATTAACTATCAACGCCAGTTGTCAGAAGCGGTAAAGCGCGCTCGCTACTTGGCTTTGCTGCCTTACACGGATCAACACTAAGCGGTTAGCTGCCATTCACATCAACAAGCCACGGTTTGTTGTTGTGAGTGTGGAGCCTGAGTATGCATTTACCTCTGGCTGTGTGGTTGAGTAAACATCCTTGGCAAGCGGCTATTTTGGCAGCTTGTCTTGGGGTGTTGTCGTTGCAGGGTGCGATATTGTTCGTAGTGCCGGCTAGTGCAATTCCAGTGCTGTTAACACTCGAACGTGGGTCACGCATCGGTGGCAATGTGATGCTGGCAGTCAGTGCAGCCATGATTGGTTGTTTGATGTGGTATCAGCAGCCGGTGTGGTTTGCGATTACGTATGCCTTGGTATTGTTTGCGTTGCCGATGATGTTGGCTGATTTGTTACGACGCACAAGTTCGCTGAATCTGGTATTTCAGTTGACCTTGATTGCTGCTCTAGTTGCTCTTGCTTTGGTCTATGTGTTGTTACCGCAGCCCACAGCGTTTTGGGAGCAGTTCTTAGGACGAGCGTTTGAGGCTTTGTCGCAGTCGGGCATACAGTTTGATGAGAGTTTAGTACCACAACTGGCTCGAACTCTTTGGGGTGCGATGGTTGCGGTATTGTTACTGACGGTGCTGAATAGTTTATTTCTGGCGCGTTGGTGGCAGTCGTTGATTCACTCACAAGGTGCGTTTGGTTTCGAATTTCGCCGTTTGAGTGCCGGTGTAATTCTCGGCGTGCTCTTGGTTGTGATTTCGATTGTGGCGCTAGTGACTGATTTGGCATCAGTAGATTCCATGGCCTGGGTAGCGATGTTGGGTTTGGCGCTTCAAGGATTGGCCAGTGCTCATCGACGCAAAGCAGAGGGAAGATTGCCGCGCGGTTGGTTGATTGTGATTTATGTGATGCTGATGGTGCCGTTTTTTTCGTTCGTCACTGTGGCATTACTGGCGGGTTGGGGGCTTGCGGATTTTTGGCGCAATATGCGCAATACCGGTCTGCAGGCATGAGTGGTTTTTTGAACCGTTTATTTAGCTTTAATTTTTTAGTTTCACGATAGGTGTCATGATGGATGTCATTCTGCTTCAGAAGGTTACCAACCTCGGCAATATTGGTGACCGCGTCAATGTTAAATCTGGCTATGGTCGTAATTACTTGTTGCCTCAAGGCAAGGCCACGGTAGCCACTGCTGAAAATGTGGCCAAGTTCGAAGCTCGTCGTGAGGAGCTGGAAAAGCAGGCTCGTGAAGAGCTGGCGGCTGCTCAGGCTCGCGCAGTTAAGCTTGAAGGCTTCAAGCTGAATCTATCCGCTAAGGCGGGTAGTGAGGGTAAGCTGTTCGGCTCTGTCGGCAATCCAGACATCATTGATGCGCTGGCTAAGCACGGTCATGTGGTGACTCGCTCTGAAGTGAAGATGGGTGCAGGTCCGATTCGTAATATCGGCGAGCATCACATTCAGTTGCAGTTGCATGCAGATGTGTTGGTCGATGTGCCTGTGATTGTGACTGCTGAAGAGCAGGCCTAATGTTTTGCGAATGGTGGCTGTAAGGCTGCCATTCGTGACTTCCCATGGCTGGCACGCCCCGCAAGCGTAAAGACCGAACTCAAGACTCCACTTATGGAGAAAGTGGGGATGCTCACTTTGCGACAGATTTGGGCATGCGGGTGCCGCCTCATTCAGTCGAAGCGGAGCAATCGGTTCTCGGTGGGCTCATGCTCGATAACAGCAGTTGGGATGCTGTTGCAGATCGTCTCACGGCCGAAGATTTTTTTCGTCGCGATCATCAGCTGATTTTTGAAGCGATTGCGAATCTTGCCGCAAATAATGAACCGCTTGATGCGGTTACTCTCGCCGAACAACTTGAACGCAAAGATCAATTAGAAGCCGGTGGCGGCTTGGCTTATTTAGCCACGTTGACGCGAGAAACTCCCAGTGCCGCCAATATTCGTTCTTATGCTGACATCGTGCGTGAGCGCGCTCAGTTGCGTCGCTTGATTCATGTCGGTGGCGAAATTGCTTCTAATGCGTTTAATACTGAAGGGCGTTCTATCAGCGAATTGATCGACGATGCTGAGCGTCAAGTTTTCGAGATTGCTGAATCAGGTCGTAAAGCAAACTCAGGGTTTGTGCCGATTCGTGACATGTTAGGCGATATGGTCGATAAGCTCGACATGTTGCAGCAAAACCAAGGTCGATTGACGGGTGTAAGTACGGGCTTTGCCGAACTCGATCGTATGACTTCAGGGCTGCAGCCTGGTGATTTAGTGGTGGTTGCAGGTCGACCCTCGATGGGTAAAACCAGTTTCGCTCTAAATATCGGTGAGAACGCAGCTTTGGGTCGTAATGCCGTGCCGGTGGCCGTCTTTAGTATGGAAATGTCGCGTGATCAATTGGGGCTGCGCATGATTTCTTCGTTGGGAAGAATTAATCAGAGCCAATTGCGAACCGGTAATTTTGGTGACGAAGAATGGTCGCGTATTAATGGCGCGATCAATATGATGAAGGCTGCACCAATTTATATTGATGATACGGGTGCATTAACGCCCACTGAAGTGCGTGCACGTGCGCGTCGCTTGAAGCGTCAGCATGGTTTGGGTTTGATAATTGTGGATTACTTGCAGTTGATGCAAGTGCCAGGCAATAAAGAAAACCGCGCCACGGAAATTTCAGAAATTTCTCGTTCCTTAAAAGCGTTGGCTAAAGAATTGAGTGTGCCTGTAATTGCTCTGTCGCAGCTCAATCGTAGTTTGGAACAGCGCCCTAATAAGCGTCCGGTGATGTCTGATTTGCGAGAGTCGGGTGCGATTGAACAAGATGCTGATGTCATCATGATGATTTATCGTGAGGAGGTCTATGAAAAGGATACGCCCCGAAAAGGCATCGCCGACATCATTATTACTAAGCAGCGTAATGGTCCTACGGGAGATGTCAGTCTCACCTTCTTGGGCGAATATACTAAGTTCGAGAATTTAGTTTCCGAGTCTTATGGCGAAGGTGTGTTTCGTTAATTGACCGCTATGATGGACTTGGAGCAATTACGAGCGTTGGCATTGCATGGCGAGCCTTGTGCAATCATCGATCGAACTGCACTTCATCATAATCTAAAGCTAGCGCGTAACACTGCGTCGCATTCCAAAATTCTTGCGGTTATTAAAGCCAATGCATACGGGCATGGCATTGTGCCCGTGGCTCAAGCCTTATCTGATGCTGATGCATTTGGTGTGGCACGTCTGAAAGAGGCGCTGGCCTTGCGTGATGCGGGAATTATGCATCCTATTGTTTTGCTTGAAGGCGTGTATTCGCATCATGATCTTGAGTTATGCGCGCGCCTACAGTTGCAGCCGGTGGTGCATTCTTTTGAGCAGTTACAGGCTTTAGAGCAGTGGTCGAGCGGTGAAAAGCTTGCGGTATGGTGCAAGGTCGATACGGGCATGAATCGTTTGGGCTTCAGTGGCAGTGCATTTGCCACAGCTTGGTCGCGTTTAAAGACCTTGCCGCAGGTTAAGCAGTTGGTTGCAATGACGCACTTGGCTGATGCGGATGATCGGCATGACTTACGCACACCTAATCAAGTGACTCGCTTCAAGCAATTAACTGACTCACTGAGTGTCGAGCGCAGTGTCAGTAATTCCGCAGGACTGCTGACCTCGCAGGCTTTGCATATGCAATGGGTGCGTCCGGGTTTAATGCTCTATGGCATGTCGCCATTTGCAGATGCTGATGCCTCTGCATTAGGGCTGCGTCCTGTGATGACATTGTTGGCGCCCTTGATTGCTATACGCCATCTTGAGGTGGGCGACGAAGTGGGCTACGGCGGCACTTGGCGTGCGCAACGAAAAAGTTGTGTGGGAATTGTTGCGGGTGGTTATGCAGATGGTTATCCGCGTCATGCCAAAAGTGGTACGCCCGTGGGTGTGGCCGGTCGTTATGTGCCATTAATTGGTAGAGTATCAATGGATATGATTGCGATAGATCTAACCGATGTAGTGCATGCTGAGCATCAACCAAAGATTCAGGTGGGTGATCCGGTGGTCTTGTGGGGTGATTCGCTGCCAGTTGAGCAGGTGGCGATGCATGCCGGCACTATTCCTTATGAGTTGGTGTGTGCTATCAGTCAGCGGGTTGCTATTAAATATCTCTAAGTCATTAAGCTGGCCTGCTATTGCATTTAGAGCGCTGATTTAGCGGTGAGCCATTGGTTTATGGCTATTTATTGAAATTCAAAAAAGCTCATTTTTACGCCCGCCACTTCAATAACATCACGATTACAGAGTTTGCGAGCCTGTAGTTCGATGCTTTGTCCATTCACTAGCGGATAGCTGGGCGTGCTGCTATCTGCATGGACGATGAAAAAACCATCTGCTCGACGACTGATTGCTGCCACCTGTGTACTCTGTCGTCCTAAAGTGGTTACGGGCTTTTCTAAATTTAATTCACGGCCCGTAAGCGCGCCACTGAGTACTTGTAATTTTCCCTGTGGTAATTTTTGTTCGTGCAGTGAGTTGTCAGTTTGCAAGTCGTTGATATTTTTGGTTGTGGATTTAGGCGCGATGACCACAGTTTGAGAAAAATCATCTGAGTTTAGTGCATCCAAATGACTATCAATAAAGCGTAATTGATGATGGCCTATTGTGATTAGGTCGCCTTGCTGTAATGCATGTTTTTTAATGAGTCTGCCGTTGATATATGTACCGTTGGTACTGTTTAGATCTTCTATGAAGGAGTCATTGAGAATGTTAATGACGACTGCGTGATGACTGCTGACAGTAGGATTGTCAATGCGTAAGTCATTATCAGGAAGGCGGCCAATCGTGAATCTCTCTTTGCAGAGGTTATATTCAGCGAGGGGTTGATTGTCTTTAATTAAGACGAGCCGTGACATGCGAGTGGAGCTGGCTAGGAGGAGATTAATTGATCCACTGCATAAGCCTATTTAGTAGGCTCTTCTTTGCAGGGAAGGGCTCAATAATGTCGGTAAGGATGACCGAAATATTGTCGCGCCCGCCGTTTTGGTTGGATAGTTCGATTAGGTTCTTGGCTGTTGCTTCAAGGTTGCGATCTAGCGCGCTCAGAGTCGTTTTAATGACATCATTGTCTATCATGTCAGATAGGCCGTCAGAGCATAGTAAGAAGCGGTCGCCTTGATTAACTGGATATTCATGAATCTCGACATCTACTTGGCTATCTATGCCCAATGCTCGGGTAACGTAATTTTTTGACGCTGCGTAAAGTGATTCATCTTCAGAATAAAAGCCACGATCCATCAGTTCTTGTATTAGTGAATGATCTAGTGTGACTTGGTCAAATTGCTGGTCACGTAAGATGTAGAGTCGTGAATCACCCACATGTGCAACAGAGACGTGATTGTCTCTAAATAGACAGGCCACAACAGTGGTGCCCATACCTTCATAGTTGGGTTGATTCTTTGCGGTCTGGTAAATAATTTTATTGGCGCGACTGATAGCATCACGCAGAACAATTCCGGGTCTGGATAAATTCATTTCCTTGTCGCCTAGAGACATATTTTGATATTCGTAGGCTTCTTTGACCAAGGACATAATAGTTTTGACTGCTAATCCGCTGGCAATCTCTCCGGCATTGTATCCGCCCATGCCGTCAGCCAAGACAAACAATCCAATATCATTATCAATGCCAATGGTGTCTTCGTTATGTTCGCGTAACTTACCGACATCACTTAGACCAAATGATTGGATTTTGCCTCTTAGCATCAAATAAACCTTTTAGTGCAGCTTAATCATGAAGTGTGGATGTGGGTTTTTATCTTAAAGATGCTGCTTGCGATTCTTTTTTTAGCTGGGGCTGTTATTTCGGGCAATATCTTAGCGGGTTTTGTCTTGTATCGTCCAAAATTATATCTGTCATTAATGCGGGATTTTCTAGGTTAATCGGTGGTTTTGCCATAGGACGCTGTTCAATTAACTTACATTTCTGGCGAATTCGTTTGTAAACTTGGTTTATGTCTAAGAGTCGCGAAATCTTTTTGTGTAACGATTGCGGTGCTGAATCACTCAAATGGCAGGGGCAATGTCCTGCGTGTGCGGCTTGGAATTCGTTAGTCAAATTTAATCCTGGTAAGTCGTCATCGTCGTCGCGCAAGCCCTTAGTTTCAGGCAGTGTAGGCAGTCAGCGAATTGATCAAATTAATGAGCATGATGAACCGCGTATTTCTACCGGATCTAGCGAATTTGACAGAGTGCTGGGGGGTGGGTTGGTTGCCGGTTCAGTAGTGCTGCTTGGGGGCGATCCAGGCATTGGTAAGTCCACATTGTTGTTGCAGGCCGCCGATCAGTTGAGTGGCGCTGTAACGACCTTGTATGCGACAGGCGAAGAGTCATTACATCAGGTGAGTTTGCGTGCAAGACGTCTTGAGGCGAGTGGTAAGGCGCTGCATTTAATGGCTGAAACTAATGTTGAAACGGTGTTGGATGAGGCGCGTCGCCTGCAATGTAAGGTGCTGGTTATCGACTCGATACAGACGATGTTTTTGGATACCGTGGAATCTTCGCCTGGCTCGGCATCTCAAGTACGCGAGACCGCGGCGCAATTGGTGCGGCACGCCAAGGATTTAGGGATGTCTGTGCTGATCATTGGTCATGTCACAAAAGAGGGTACGATTGCAGGGCCACGAATTCTTGAGCATATGGTGGATACCGTACTGTATTTCGAGAGTGATGCCGGAAGTCGCTATCGTTTGATTCGTGCAGTTAAAAACCGCTTTGG
>CANGFV010000060.1 GCA_947453225.1 Pseudomonadota bacterium | reverse complement strand
GCACGCATTACGCCTTGCAGGCGATATTGTTCAGCTAAGCGACTTTCTGCTTCGGTATTCATTACTAAACAGCCACCTTCAATGGTAGTGATGTTTTTATTGGCATGAAAGCTAAAAGAAACAAAATCACCTGTGCTACCGATCGGTTTTCCTTTCCAGTTACTGCCGAACGATTGAGCGGCATCTTCGATCACGCGTAGTTGATGTTTTTTAGCAATGACATACAGTGTGTCGCGATCGACAGGTAATCCCGCCAAATCCACCGGTATGATTGCTCGTGTCTTTGAGGTAATTGCAGCTTCTATTTTTGATAAATCGATATTGCGTGTGATCGGATCAATGTCTACGAATACTGGTTTTGCACCGACTTGCAAAATCACGTTGCTAGTGGAGACCCACGATAGTGGGGTGGTAATGACTTCATCGCCAGTGCCAATGCCTGCAATGCGTAAGGCAATTTCCATGGTGCAAGTGCCCGAGTTAAATGCACGTACAGGACGTGCACCGCAATATGCAGATAATTGCGATTCAAGTTCTTTAACTTTAGGTCCTGAAGTGATCCAGCCCGAGCGCAATACCTCCACCACGCCAGCAATAGTGGCGTCGTCAATGGTAGGTCGAGTTAAAGGAATGCGATCTTGTGTGCTCATGTTGAGTTCAAGTTCTGGAGATAAGAATCACGCCAATGATGATCAGCGTAATGCCAATCAGTCGTGCAGGAGTGAGTGCTTCTGAGAATAAATACCAAGCAGCCACGGCATTGACGATGTAGCCAATAGACAGCATGGGATAAGCAATGCTCACGGGAGTGCGTGATAAGGCGCCGATCCAAATCACGACACTGATGGCATAGCAGGCAAGGCCACCCATGATGTGGGGCTCAAATAATAATTTTGGGGCAACAGAAAATATTTCTCGACCAGAGAACTCAAAGTGACCGACTGCATTAGTGCCAGCTTTTAATAGCAACTGGGCGCACGCATTGAGTAGCACGCCAGTGAGCACTAGGGCGAAAGCGATCGGGCTCATGGTTGCTCCTGTGGCTTAGTGATAACAATCAAATCATTGTCAGTGGCCAGTACCTGCATGGGAATGCCGCGCTGTTTTAATTCGTTTAGCACTGGAATTTCCATGATCGCCACGGGATGTGTATCTGTTGTCCAGCGAGTTAAGAAAGCATCGATATTCTGTGTCCATAGCTGAGGCTCTTGTGTCAGGCCAAAATCTAGTTCGCCGCGATAACCTACCAAATTGAAAGTTCGACCTAGGTAAAAGGGGAGTGTTTGTGAGTATTGATTCACGGCATACAGCGTATGGTATGGTTGAATCATGGGCTTAATTTTTTCAGCCAGTTCAACTTCAGAGCGAGTAGTGCGCAAGGCATCCGAGCTGTATACCAATACACTCAAGCCGGACAGTGCACCTAATCCCAAAATGGCTACGGCTGTATGTAGTCCCATGCGTTTAATTGAGACGGCAGCGATGATGGCGCTGAGAGTAACAATGAGGAAGCTCAATGCCAGTCGTGGTCTTAAGGTGATCACTAAATCAACCGAGCGTTGGCCTGCAACATCATCAGGTAATAATGCAATTACAAGTGACAGGGCTCCAACACACACACCAATGATCAAAAAATGTATCCGTACGCGTGAGTTGTTCATGCGTTGCATTGCTTCAGCGATGAGCAGTGCAAGTGCTGGGAAGGCGGGAATGATGTAAGGCGGAAGTTTTGAGTGAGAAATGCTGAAAAAGCCCACTACGCTAATGACCCACATCCACATAAAGCGGCGAACTTGAATGCCAGAGGAGGTATCTGCGCGCCAACTGGTGAGAAATGCCGGAAAAGCAATCGAGGTCCAAGGCATTAAGCCTACGGCCAGTAAGGGCAGGAAGTACCACCATGGCGCATCACGCTCATGTACGGTGGTTAAGAAGCGAGCGAAGTGTTCATGTACAAAAAAGAAGAACGGAAATTCAGGATTACGTAGCGATACCACAATGATCCAAGGTGCTGTGATTAATAAAAACAGCGCCAGTCCTTTCATAATATGGAGTCGTTTCCATGCCGAGAATTCCCGTGTTACCGCCGTGTAAACCACAAGCGTTAAAGCAGGCAGGATGATTGCCACCAATCCCTTACTTAAGAAGGCAAGTGCTGCACCAATCCAAGCGGCATACATCCAGTTCCTTTCACTATGCGATTGTGGTGGCGAGGTCTGTGCAATCAAAAAACCAAATACAGTCAGCTCAAGAAAGAAACTCAAGCTCATGTCCAGCGTATTGATATGGCCAATAATGATGTATATCAAGCAACTGCTCAGTATCGCGGCAGCGGCATAGCCGGTTCGCAGGTCAAATAGTCGTCGACCCGCAAAGAGCGTTAATAAAATGCCAAGAAATCCAGTGAGTCCCGTCCATAGGCGCGCACTAAATTCGTTCTGACCCAAGACTTTGTAAGATGCAGCGGTCGCCCAATATTGCAGCGCAGGTTTTTCGAAATACTTAATGCCATTCAGACGCGGCGTGACCCAATCACCCGTGGCGACCATCTCGCGCGATATCTCCGCATACCGTCCTTCGTCAGGTTCTAATAGTCGGCGGGTGCCCAAAGTGGCAAACCACGCGATAGTGACCAATAGCACCAACCCTATGAAAATAATTTTCAACCAGCGTGGTGGTGTTGCTATTGGGAGATCTGCTTGTGATTCGGGCATCTATCACCGTTGTCCAGCGATGGGCGCGGCCTACGGCTCACCCTAGGGTAAATTAAGATTGCCAAGCGAAGTGGTTGAAACCACGCGGCGCATAGGCATCATTTGATTGGTCATTAACTTGCTAATTGTAAACGGTTTTTAGCTAATTTGATCCTAAATTATTGGCCTTATGGCTTATTCAATGCGTAGTTTCAATAACTTAAGTACAGTACGCGGTTAGAACCATTTCCTCTACGCTCATTTTCTATGACGACACTAACTCTATCTTTACCCGCCAGACAGTGGATTTTGATTGCGCTGATTGCTTTGGCGCCGCTGTGGATGACCGGCATTTACGGGCGCGGCTATTGGACGCCCGATGAGCCTCGCGAGGCGGATATTTCTTGGCGCATGAGTTTTCAGGCGGATCAAAGTCTTCCGCAACTGGCCGAAGAGCCCTTCATGGAAAAGCCGCCGCTGAGTTATTGGATGTCGGCCGCCTCTATGAAAGTCTTTGGTGTATCACCTGCGGCAGCTCGCACGCCCAATCTTTTGTATGTATTGATGTCCACGCTAGCGGTATGGCTATTGGTCAATTCAATGACCGGTGGTATGGGTGCAACGTTGGCTGCGGTCATTGCAGGGTCGGCGTGTATTTCTTATCAAGTGGCCATTTGGCTGGCGCCTGATGCTTCATTGTTAGCGGGCTGTGCCATCTCTTTGCTTGGATTATATCGTGGTTACGTCGCATCAAGTGGCCGTGAAAAACTAAAGTGGTACACACTCATGCATCTGGGTGCCATGATGGGGTTCATGGCTAAAAGTGCGGTGGGTTGGATTTATCCAGCGCTCACACTATTTGTGATGATGCTATGGGAGGGTCGCTGGAGTGAGCTCAAATACTGGCAGTTGTGGTTGGGGTTTATTCCGCAGGCGCTAGTCATTGGGGGCTGGATCTATAACTTAGCGCAATTACCTAATGGCCAACACGCGCTGACCATCATGTTCTGGAATAACTTAGCGGGGCGCTTTACCGACATCAATGCAACGGGTGAATTTAATTACGCCGCAGCTCACTTGAACTGGCCAGGTAAATATTGGGCTGAATTGCCGTACTACTTAATTCCTTGGACTTTTCTAGCTATTGCAGCGCTATATCGAGCTTGGCCGAATAGTAAAGTTAAAACTTCTGAAAGCACCTCTTGGCGTTTTGGTGTTGCGGCTTCTTTACCATTTTTAATGCTGCTTTCATTTGCCACCACGGCGCGCAACATTTACGCCGCGCCGGCGATGCTTGGTTTTTCGGTGCTTATCGGCTTGTGGTTGTCTTGTTATTTGAAGCAAGCCAATACGCTGGATATTTGGATGTTACGCCTGACTCGTTATGGCGTGTTGGGTATTGCCTTGCTGATCAGTAGCTTGATGATCTTGCTGGCAATTACGGCAAGTAAATCATCCGATATGTTGGGTTATGCTGCTTTAGCCTTGCTGTTGTGGATTATTGTTTTCTTTATGTTCAAGCATGGTGTGACAGCAGAAGCGCAGCGTTCACCTATGAGCGTAGGTTGGGTCTATGCCATGTATGTGGCGACCATTTCAATAGCGGGGTTAACCATATTTCCAGTGTTTGATCGCGTGCAGGATTTGGGCTCGATGGCAATATCCGTGAAACGTGATGTGGGCAGTCGTCCATTAGCGTTGCTTGATCCAGATGAAACCACTATTGCGATGATGGACTATCAATTAAGAACACCGATGACCTTGCTTAAAGATCAAAATAAAGATGCGCTTACTCAAGCTTCAGAATGGTTTTCAGCGTATCCCAATGATGGCCTGATGTTGGTGAGGCTGCCGGGCAGTGCGCCGGGTGACATGGCTAAACTGGCTGGCTATATCAAGAAAAACAGAGTGTCCAATAATGGTGTGCTTGCTGACCTTGAGCAGGCTGGAGTGGGGCGGTTATTCAGGCTGTATGAGTTACCGATGGGAAGAAGGTATGCGTTGGTTGAAGGAAAGTGATTGAGCGTTATTAAATAATAATTACTTTCTTTGTGCTTGTGAGGGGCTGAATAGATGCTTGTTCTTCGTCGTGTCGTAGTGGGGCTGCTTGCTTTGGTTGCCTGTGGCAATCTGTTACTTGCACAAACTGAGGCGGTAAAGGATATACCTGCTCAATTAAGTTGGGCTTATTTGTGGGACGATGCGGTGCACGGCCCATCACCTGATCCTCAGCCCGTGCAGATCCCCGGCAGCACCATGAAATACAGCATGCAACAGGCGCGTAATATGTTTTCAACTGTGGATTGGTTCCCAGAGGCGCATCCGTCAATACCTGCGGTGGTGGCGTTGGGTAGAAGGCCTGATTTACGCGCGTGTGGTGGATGTCATCGTGTAGAAGGTACTGCTGGTGCAGATAGTGCCAATCTTGCCGGATTGCCCGCGGCTTATATCGTGCAGCAAATGGCCGATTTCAAAAGTGGCGCCAGAAAATCAGCACTCCAGTCACGGCCTCCTGAAAATCTGATGACCTTGGCAGCGCAAGTGGCAACCGATGAAGAAATTCAGGCGGCAGCTAAATATTTTTCTGAACTAAAACCAAGGCAAGTGATACGCGTTGTTGAGACAAATGCTGCGCCTACAACCACTGTGCTTCGATACTTTTATATACGCCAAGGCGAAAGTCAGGAGCCGTTAGGTCGGCGTATTGTTGAAGTACCGGATGATTTTGAGCAATACGAATTGCATAACCCACGTGCAACGTTTACGGCCTATGTTCCAGTAGGAAGCTTGGCTAAAGGTCAGGCTTTAGTCGAGTCAAAATCGAATCCGGCGATGGCCTGTACAAGTTGTCATGGTGCGGATTTACGTGGGTTGGCAGATTTGCCTAGTATCGCGGGACACTCGCCGTCTTATGTGGCGAGGCAGCTTTATGCCTTTAAAATTGGCGTAAGAAATGGAGCAGGTGCGGTGCTGATGAAACCCGTTGCCGAACGATTTTCAGAAGATGATATCGTGGCTGTGTCGGCTTATTTGGCTTCTCTATCGCCTTAAAAAATTATTTTTCATGTGCATAGTAAGTATTCGAAATCTAACTTAAAGTTAATTTTCGTGTCTCTAATATAGGTATAAGCTCAGGATTGCTTTGCCTATATTTTTTAGCGTTCCGCTAAGGCTGTCTATGCTTATCAATCGCTCCTTAATTCAGTTGATCAGGCTGGGGGTTTTGCCTATTTTTATTCTGTATGGAGTTCAGGCGAATGCCGCAGCACAGCCTGCCTCTCAGCAAGCAACGGCCGGACAGAGAGTAATTAAGGCGCAGATTTGGGTAGATAATTGGTTTGCTCTGTATGCTGGGGATACCCTAATTAAAGAAGATTCGGTTCCGTATAACACTGAGCGATCTTTTAATACTGAATCCTTCACTTTTTCTGCTGCATTGCCTGCGCAGTTGAGTGTTGTGATGAAAGACTTTAAGGAAGATGATACGGGACTTGAATATATTGGTAGTTCACATCAGCAAGCAGGTGATGGTGGGTTGATCGCACAATTTATAGATGCCGCTACAAATAAAACTCTTGCAGTCTCGGATGATAGTTGGCGCTGTACGGTGATTCATAAGGCGCCAGTTAATCTTCAGGAGTGTGAGAACTCAAGCATGCCGCAGCAGGTGTGTAAGTCAAAAATAGATCCAGAACCTGCCAACTGGAAGAGCGCAGGGTACGATTATAGAAATTGGCCTAATGCAACAATCCATTCCGCATGGGAAGTGCAGCCACATGGTGACTTCAATTGGTTCGATTGGAAAATGTCAGCCAAGTTTATTTGGAGTTCAGATCTGGTCAGAGACAACACAGTGCTTTGCCGATTTACAATTCCTGCGCCCTAATCGAATTGCTGATAGATCGCTTATCAGTCTTTGATTCAGTCTAATATCGGGGATAAAAATGAACACGAATCGTGATGATGTGCTGGCCAAAGTGCCAGAAGTTACATTCGGCTTTTGGGTAACCAAGATTGCGGCGACTACGCTGGGTGAAACAGGTGGCGATGCTGTTTCTATGTCTATGAATCTGGGTTATTTGGTGGGCACTGGGATATTTGCTGCGATATTTTTATTTGCAGTGATTCTGCAAATTAGAAGTCAGTCATTTCATCCATTTATGTACTGGTTCACTATTATCGCAACTACTACCGTAGGTACTACGCTGGCTGACTTTGCTGATCGTTCTCTGGGGATTGGTTATGCGGGTGGTACAACTGTACTGATGGCGTTACTTGTTAGCTCTCTGTGGGTATGGCATAAAACGTTGGGTTCAGTATCAATTGCATCAATCAGCACACCCAAAGCTGAAGCGTTCTATTGGGTCACGATTATGTTTTCACAGACTTTAGGAACTGCAATGGGTGACTGGTCTGCTGATACGGCAGGTTTGGGGTATGGCGGTGCTGCTGCGGTATTTACTGCCATGTTGGCGCTGATTGTTGTTGCATATTACTGGTCAACACTGTCGCGTACTGTGTTGTTCTGGGCTGCGTTCATTTTGACCCGTCCTTTAGGCGCGGTTGTTGGTGACTTTCTCGATAAACCTGTGAGTGAAGGGGGCTTGGAGCTCAGTCGCTATTCAGCTTCAGCAGCGTTATTTATTTTCATCGTGATTGCGATTGTTTTATTTAAGCCGCGAGCAGCTAAGGCAGCGCATTGAAGTCGTCTGGCTATATTTTTTCGAAAGCCTAATGTGATTCGCTTTGTCACTTGGTTGCATGCTGCTTAGTTAAGAGGCCTGCAAAAATACTTAGAGCTACAAAACCCTGTTCCGTACTGGTACCGTACAGCAGACTATTCCGGTTTATAAGTTGTTGATTAAGTGGCGCTCCCAACGAGATTCGAACTCGTGTACCAGCCTTGAGAGGGCTGTGTCCTAGGCCACTAGACGATGGGAGCAGATGAGATTCAGGCGAGCGCCGGTGTCGGGTGCGCTATTATACGGCGCCATGACTATTGCTCAAGCAAAATCCCTTCAATGTTGGTCTGCTAGTGTCTGAATTTATTAGTGAAAATGCGTCTGCACCGCAGATGGTGTCGCGTGCTGATCATCCGATTTCCAGAAATGCCATTTCTCCTAATGCGCTAAAGGTGCTTTATCGCCTTAAGGAAGCGGGCTATCAGGCCTTTCTGGTCGGTGGGGCTGTGCGTGATTTATTAATTGGCCGTCAGCCTAAAGATTTTGATGTTGCCACCGATGCACATCCAGAGCAGGTTAAAGAACTGTTTCGTAATTGTCGTTTGATTGGTCGGCGTTTTCATTTGGCGCATGTTCGCTTTGGTTACGAAATTATCGAAGTCGCTACGTTCCGCGCGTCGCACACTTTAGTAGATGAAGATAACAGTGTTGATGAAGATTCGCGGCGTGTGCTTGATGATCGTGGTAGTATTCTGCGTGACAACTTGTATGGCTCGATTGATGAAGATGTGTGGCGCCGAGATTTCACTGCCAATGCGCTGTATTACAACATTGCTGACTTTTCAATTTGGGATTATGTCGGTGGCGTTCAGGATGCTAAGCATCGCGTCTTAAAACTGATTGGCGATCCAGAAACTCGTTATCGCGAAGATCCAGTGCGAATGCTGCGTGCGGTGCGCTTTGCAGCGAAGCTTGATTTCACTTTTGATGAGGCAACCGCCAAGCCCATTAAAACTCTGGCGTATATGTTAGATGGTGTGCCAGCAGCGCGCTTATTTGATGAAGTGAATAAATTATTTCTAGCGGGCAGTGCGCTGCGTAGTTTTAAATTGCTGCGTGAATATGGATTGTTGTCGCATCTATTTCCGGACTTGTCTCAAGCGTTATCCCAAGATCAAGATCGTACAGCAGAGCAAGTGGTGCGATTAGGATTGATCGGTACCGATGAGCGTATTAAGGCCGATAAGTCTGTTACGCCAGCGTTCTTGTTCGCGGTGTTGTTGTGGCCGTCTGTGCGTAAACAAGCTAAACAGTTTGAGGCTTTGTCTGGGTCGCCGATTCAAGCATTACAGGATGCGTGGGACACTGAGGCTGGTCGTGCACAACGCCGTGTAGCGCTGCCAAAGCGGTTCAGTTTAAGTGCTCGTGAGGTCGTCTCGCTTCAGCCTCGGTTTGATGTTCGTGGGGGTCGGCGCAGTCTGCGTTTGTTGGATCATCCGCGTTTTCGTGCGGCGTACGATTTTATGTTGCTGCGGGCAGCGGCTGGAGAGATTGAACAATCGGCAGCCGATTGGTGGACCGAGATACAGGTGATGTCGCCTGAGGCGCGTGCTGCCCAGGTAGACGTGGCTGGGCAGTCTTCCGGTGAACTGACTGATGTGCCGGTGCGCAAACGTCGCCGCCGCAGTCGTAGCCGTAAAAAACGGTTTTCACCACCTGCCTGATTCATGAGCCTGAGCATGAGAACGGCTGTGTGGATGCCTGCGTATATTGCTGTCGGGAGCAATCTTGAGCAGCCTGAATGGCAAGTAAAACAAGCGTTTGTGCGGCTTTTTCAAGTGCCAAATACCGCGGCTCACATTAACTCATCCTTATATTGCTCTGCGCCGATGGGCCCGGTAGATCAACCGCCGTATATCAATGCTGTGGTAGGCTTGCTCACACAATTAAGCGCCGAGCAATTGCTAGAAGAAATACAAGGCATTGAGCGCCGCATGGGTAAGCAGGTGTCGCCGTTGCGTTGGGGGCCTCGCGTGATTGATCTGGATCTACTGTTATATGGTGATCAACGTAGTGATAGTGAGCATATGCAATTGCCACATCCGGGATTATTGATACGAAATTTTGTGATGCAGCCCTTGGCTGAGATTGCTCCTAATCTTCAGTTGCCAAATCAGGTGAGTGCCGCAGTCTGTGCTCAGCAATTGGGTATGGATGGTCTGGAGTGTTCAATATGAGCGCGAAACCTAAAGCACCACCGCGTTATGTGGTTGTTGAAGGTACGATTGGTGTGGGTAAAACCAGTCTGGCAAGGCGATTGGCTGAAAGTTTTAATGCGTCACTGGTCTTAGAAGAAGCTGAAGACAATCCATTTTTAGAGCGTTTTTATCGTAACCCGCAACAAGGTGCGTTACCTGCGCAATTGTTTTTCTTATTTCAACGCGCCAAGCAATTAGAAATTTTGAATCAGCAGGATTTATTTACTGCGACTCATGTGGCCGACTACTTGTTTGATAAAGATCGCCTGTTTGCGGGGGTGAATTTAGATTCCGATGAATTGGCGTTGTACGACAAAGTGTATTCGCGTTTCTCGCTAGATGTACCTACGCCTGACCTAGTGATTTATTTACAAGCACCCACCGATGTTTTGCTTGAGCGTATTGCGCGCCGCGGCATTGATTATGAGCAACAAATTGAGCGTTCATACCTAGAAAAATTAAACGCTGCTTATGCCAGCTTTTTTCATGATTATCGTGCTGCGCCATTATTGATCGTGAATGCGGCGCAGGCTGACTTCATTAATCGCGAACAGGATTATCAGCAGCTACTCACTGAGTTACAGCGCTTGCAGCCAGGCCGTCAGTATTTCAACCCAGCATATTAGGCGCTTCGGGCAGATTGCGTGGTCTGCGGGTTGATGTTTTGAGCGCGGATCATTAAGGTGCGGTCTTCAGTTTTTTGATTAGAGCAAGGTTTATGTATACCCACTTGCAAGAGCGTGATGCTGCGCGGCCACCGGTCACGGTCAGTACGCTTGCTAACATGAAGGCAGAGCGCCAAAAGATCGCCTGTATTACTGCCTATGATGCAAGTTTTGCGGCGTTGGTGGATGAGGCCGGTGCCGATGTGGTGTTGGTGGGTGATTCATTGGGGATGGTGATTCAGGGACATAACACTACTGTGCCTGTAACGCTTGAGGATGTCATTTATCACTGCAAGGCAGTAAGTCGTGGGCTATATCGTCCTTTCTTAATGGCAGATATGCCATTTATGACTTACGCCTCGCCTGAGCAGGCCTTAAATAATGCCGTGCGACTGATGCAAGAAGGCGGCGCCAAGATGGTCAAGCTGGAAGGTGGCGCTAGTCAGGTGGCTATCGTTGAATTTTTAGCAAATCACGACATCGCGGTTTGTGCGCATTTGGGTTTAAAGCCCCAGTCGGTGCATAAGGCAGGTGGCTTTCGGGTGCAAGGCCGTAAAGATGATGCTGCAGAACAAATGCGCCGTGATGCCAAAGCATTAGAACAAGCCGGTGCAGATGTGGTCTTGTTGGAGTGTATTCCCTCGGCGCTGGGTGCACAGATCACTGCGGAGCTTTCTGTGCCGGTGATTGGTATTGGCGCAGGGCCTGAAACTGATGGACAAATTTTGGTGTTATACGATTTGCTTGATATCACCACCGGTCGTAAGCCTAAATTCTCGCGTAATTTTATGGCGGGTGTGGATAGTCCATTACAAGCGATCAAAAACTATGTAAGTGCTGTACGCGATCAGTCTTATCCAGCCCCCGAGCATTGCTTCTAAGTAGGAGTGCTGCTCTTTGTCTAATGTTCGTATGGAAATAATTGCTAAACCAAGGCAAGTCACGCAGCGTGTGCGTGAGTGGCGTAAGCAGGGTCTGAAAGTAGCGCTTGTGCCTACCATGGGCAACTTGCATGCGGGGCACACAACATTGGTAGAACGTGCGCATGAGTGTGCAGATCGCGTGGTGGTCAGTATCTTCGTTAATCCTTTGCAATTTGGGCCCAATGAAGATTTTCAGGCCTATCCGCGTACACCTAAAGAAGATCATCAATTACTTGAGCAATTTAAGACCGATCTTTTATTCGCACCTGAAGTGAGTGATTTATATCCGCATGGCATGCACAGCCACACTAAGGTTGAAGTGCCTGATTTGTCCGATCTCTTGTGTGGCGCGTTGAGACCTGGCCATTTTGTCGGCGTAGCGACTGTGGTCGCTAAGTTGTTCAATGTGGTTCAGCCCGACGTGGCATTATTTGGCGAAAAGGATTTTCAGCAGTTGGCGGTGATCAGGCGTATGGCTGCTGATTTGTGTATGCCGCTTGAAGTCCTTGGAATTCCTACAGTACGCGATGCCGATGGCTTGGCCATGAGTTCTCGTAATCGTTATTTAGATGCTACTCAACGCGCCCTGGCGCCAACTATTTATCGCGTATTGAATGAAGTAAAAACTGCTCTACAACAAGGGCGTCGTGATTACGCAGTACTTCAGCAAGTGGCTGCACAACAGTTGAATCAGTTGGGATTTAACACTGACTATGTGGCGGTGCGCGATATTAGTACGCTTAATGCCCCAGAAGAAAATCCCAAAGCACTCGTAATTTTAGTCGCGGCTCGATTGGGAAAGGCACGTCTGATAGACAACTTAGTGGTGCAGTTGGGTTGATTTGAATCTTTATTCTTGATGTTGCGCCAGTGCCCAGCTG
>CANGFV010000059.1 GCA_947453225.1 Pseudomonadota bacterium | reverse complement strand
GTAATGTTGCTGGTGGTAACAATGGTACCTCCGCTTCCTTGACCCAGGCTTATTTACAATATAAGACGGGTGCTTTGACTGTAGTAGGCGGTCGTTTTTACACGGCTGCGGGCTACGAAGTATTCCCAGTGACTGGCAACTTGTTCGTGTCACGCTCTCTGACTTTCGGTACTGAACCGACTTACCACACCGGTTTGCGTGCTAGCTATGCTGTAAATAGCAGCCTGACAGTAAACGTTGGCGTGCATAACGGTATCTACCAAGATGCTACTTATCCATATGCTTCTGATGCCACTGCAAACACCCTTAAGAACAAATCAGCAGAAATTGGCGCTACATGGGCACCAACCTCTGACCTATCACTTTCATTGACTCATTACCGCAGCAAGTTGGAGACAGACCTGTTCAGCTTCGTGGCCACCTACAATGTGACCAGCGATTTGAGCTTGGCCTTGAACGCCGATAAAACTCGCGGTGCAGATGCTACCAACTTGGCTGTATATGCTATGTATGCCTTGAGCGACAAGGTAAAGGCTGGTCTGCGTTTGGAAGAGCTGAATCCAGATGGCACTAACAACAATACCGGTGCGGTTGCTGCTGTAGTGTCTTATGCTGCTGCTAAGAACTTTGACATTCGTACTGAATTGTCGGATGTTGATCCCCAGACCGATAAGCGCTCAATTGGCGCCGCTGTTCAGGGCGTGTTGAAGTTCTAATTGTAGATGAAGATTACTTCCGATCGATGTAATCGGGTCTAAACCTAAAAAACCCTGCGTCTAATGACGCAGGGTTTTTTTTGACTTTTTTACTAAAAAATTGTTTTGTAGCTGATGTCCCTTAATACATGAGTAATCTTATGAAGAATGCAAAAATTTTCTCTGCGCTGAGTTTGATGAGTCTTGCTTCTACTGCAGCGTTAGCCGCTAGCGGCCCAACACTCGGCGATTTAGTCAACGCTTCGGGCATCCATGTTAGTGGTGCTATTGCTGGTTCAATTCGCCAGAATGCGAGTGTGCCAAATCCAGATCAAGCCAAGAGCACCGGTCAGATTGATCAGGCTCTATTATCAATTGCTTATTTGCCTAAAGAAGGTTTTGGTGCTGCGGTCGATGTCGCAAGCGGTGACTACAATGATCAATTGGGCAAAGTAGGTAAGCCTGGAACAAGTACAGCGCTGACTCAGGCCTATTTGCAATATAAGAGCGGTGCTCTGACAGTGCAGGGTGGTCGTTTCTATACGGCTGCCGGCTACGAAGTGTTCCCAGTGGCTAGCAATTTGTTTGTCACTCGTTCGGTGGCATTCACTGGTTCAACAGTTGTCGGTGCTGAGATTCAAGGTGAGTCTACATATCACACAGGTCTTCGCGCCTCTTATGCCTCAAGTGATACGCTGACCGTTAATTTTGGGTTGAATGATGGTATTTACACAAACCTTGATAACCAAGCCAGTCTATTAAAAGAAAAAGCTTTTGAGTTAGGTGTGAACTGGAAGGCCAGTGATGCGCTATCTTTGGCTGTCACCAACTATAGTGGCAAGACTGGTGCTGGTGGCGTGAAGCAGTCATTGCTCAGCTTAGTAGCTAACTATAGCTTTGCTAAAGAGCTAAACTTTGCTCTGAGCGTTGATCAAGGTAATGTCGACAATACTGACGCTGGCAAGTGGACTGCAGTTGCTTTGTACGGTACGTATGACCTGAACGACAAGACCAAGCTCGGTCTACGTATTGAAGAGATCAATCCTAAGCTTTCAACCAAGAATGGCATTGGCTCGGTGACGGGTGTTGTTTCTTACGCTTTGGCCAAGAATTTGGACGTTCGGGGCGAAGTCTCAAATGTAGATGTGGAAGGAGCATACCCTCGTTCAATGCAGGCCGCTGTTCAAGGCGTGCTGAAGTTTTAATTGCTGCTCTGAAGTAATGTCCGATTGATAACATCGGATAAAGAACAAAAACCCTGCACTGCAAAGTGCGGGGTTTTTTTATTGCCTAATTAAATAAATGAATAACGGTATTCAGCCTGGTGGTTGTAGTGGTTCTCATGTACCGATGAGATGGAATTCCACTTCGGGTGTGTTTATGCTTGCGGCTATCTCATGAATGCCTCCACCGCGCGTCATCTCAAAACCTTAAGCCTGATCGTCGTGTTGACGCTCTTGCCGTTTGTAATTCAATTGGCTTTGGGTAATGCGTGGTTGCGTACCCTTGATACCGCGATGTTGTACATCATGCTAGCGTTGGGCTTGAACATCGTCATTGGTTACGCGGGTTTACTCGATTTAGGGTACATCGCCTTTTATGCGGTGGGCGCTTACACCTATGCGCTGCTGAACTCGCCACAGTTATTGCCCTTACTGACCGGCACCGGCTATGAAGGTTTGCTGCATACCCCCATTTGGATTGTATTGCCGTTAGCGGCGATGCTAGCTGCAGTGTTTGGGGTGCTGCTTGGGGCACCGACATTAAAATTGCGTGGCGATTATTTAGCGATTGTCACTTTAGGCTTTGGCGAAATTATTCGTTTGTTGCTGCGTAATCTCACTCGCCCATTGAACATCACCAATGGCCCGATTGGCATTAATCAGATTGCGCCTGTAGAAATTGCGGGTCATTCAATGAGTAAACCTATTCAACTGGGCGGACTGCAGTTCACCAGTTTGTATCAGTACTACTATTTATTTTTAGTGTTGGTGTTGTTAGTCATTCTAGTATCTTCACGCTTACAACATTCGCGACTGGGACGGGCGTGGATTGCCATTCGTGAAGATGAGGTGGCCGCACAATCTATGGGTATCAATACCCGCAATGTGAAATTGCTGGCCTTTGCCATGGGCGCCAGTTTCGGCGGTATTTCTGGTGCGATGTTTGCTAGCTATCAAGGCTTTGTTTCGCCCGAAAGTTTTATTTTGATGGAATCGGTAATGATTCTTGCGATGGTGGTGCTCGGTGGTATGGGGCATATTCCTGGCGTGATTTTAGGCGCGATCTTAATTTGCTTAACGCCCGAAGTGCTGCGTGATGTTGTTAATCCGCTACAAGATCAGTTGCTCGGTGAACGCATTGTGGCACCAGATGATTTACGCATGCTGGTCTTCGCAATTGCGTTAATACTAGTAATGCTGTTGCGCCCTGAAGGCCTATGGCCGTCACGTCGGCGCACATCTGAATTGCATGAGGAAGATGAAGCCAAACCGAGCGTAAAGACTAAGGTGGCTTCGCATGAGTGAGGTGCTGTTAGAAATTCGCGGCATCAATAAACGCTTTGGTGGGTTGCGGGCGTTGAGTGATGTCAGCTTATCTATCAAGCGCGGCGAAATTTATGGTTTGATCGGTCCGAATGGCGCAGGCAAGACGACATTGTTCAATGTGCTTACTGGGCTATATCAACCCGATGAGGGTGAGTTTAGTTTCAATGGCCGTGATTTGTTTGCTGCCAAGCCGCATGTGGTGGTTGCCAGCGGCATTGCACGCACCTTTCAGAACATTCGTTTATTTCACAACATGACCGCGCTGGAGAATGTGATGGTCGGCCGACATGTGCGATCACATTCGGGCATTGTCGGTGCGGTGCTGCGAAGTGCATCTAATCGCTATGAAGAGCAGGCCATCAAGCAACGCGCTCAGGAGTTACTGGCGTATGTTGGCATTGCGCATCGCGCACAGGATGTGGCCAAACATTTATCGTATGGCGATCAGCGACGCTTGGAAATTGCTCGCGCATTAGCCACTGATTCAATTTTGTTGGCGTTAGATGAGCCGGCTGCAGGTATGAACAGCACCGAAACTGAAGCGTTAAAACAACTGATGCAAACCATTCGGGCCAGTGGCGTGACTATTTTGTTGATTGAGCATGATGTGAAGTTGATGATGGGTTTGTGTGATCGCATCGCGGTGCTGGAATATGGCAAAAAAATTGCTGAGGGGATTCCGGAAGTGGTTAAAGCCGATCCCAAAGTGATTGAGGCCTATTTGGGCGTGGGTGATCCATGACTGCTGAAGTACCAACTTCAACACCGTTACTTGCTGTGACTAATTTGCAGGTGAGTTATGGCGGCATCCAAGCAGTGAAGGGAATTAACTTTGAAGTCCACGCTGGAGAAGTGGTTGCGTTAATCGGTGCTAATGGTGCGGGTAAGAGTTCTACCTTAAAAGCATTGAGTGGCTTATTACGTCCCTCATCAGGACAGATTCAATATAACGGTGAGGATACCGCTGGCATTCCAACGCATGGGTTTGCTGCGCGCGGCTTGGTCATGGTGCCTGAAGGACGCGGTGTGTTCAGTCGATTTACCGTACATGAAAATTTATTGATGGGTGCTTATTGTCGTGATGACAAGCCTGCGATTCATCAAGATCTAGATAAGGTCTATGAATTATTTCCGCGGTTGAAAGAGCGTTATCAACAACTCGCGGGTACCTTGTCGGGCGGTGAACAGCAAATGGTGGCCATTGCGCGTGCCATGATGGCAAGACCCCGATTGTTGTTGTTAGATGAACCTTCGATGGGTTTGGCGCCACTCATCGTGCAAAAGATATTCGAAATCATTCATAAAATTGCTAATGATGGCGTGACGTTATTGCTGGTCGAACAAAATGCAAAATTGGCGCTGAAAAGTGCACAGCGCGGCTATGTCATGGAAAGCGGACGTATTACCTGCGCAGACAGTGCTCACGCATTATTAAATAACCCTGAAGTGCAGCGCGCTTACTTGGGCGAGTAAGTTAACTACGCGGTAATAAAGCCGCGTTTGCGTAAGAGTGCTTGGATGTCAGGGTCACGTCCTCTAAAATTTCGATACGCTTGATCGGGTTCTAATTGATTACCGGCCGTGAACACATGCTGCTTTAATTGTTCGGCTAACTGGGCATCAAAGACATTACTGCTGGTCTCAAATGCTTCCCATGCATCAGCCACGAGGGTATCGGCCCACAGGTAACTGTAATATCCCGCCGCATAACCATCGCCCGAAAAAATATGACTGAACTGCGGCGTGCGATGTCGCATCACTACTTCGCGAGGCATACCTAGTTTTTCTAGTGTCTCTGTCTCAAAACGTGCCGCGTCTACCGGCTGATCACCTGCTAAATGCAGCTGCATATCAATCATCGCGCTGGCCAAGTATTCCAGCGTGGCAAAGCCTTGATTAAAGTTGCGTGCTTGCATAATTTTATCAATCAGTGTCTGCGGCATGGGCTCGCTGGTTTGATAATGCACAGCAAATCGTTGTAACACTTCGGGTGCAAGAAGCCAGTGTTCGAGCAGCTGCGAGGGAAACTCGACAAAGTCGCGCGCTACTGAAGTGCCTGCCAAGGTGGGATAAGTAACGCCTGAAAGTAGTCCATGCAGTGCATGACCAAATTCATGAAACAAGGTCACGGCATCATCCCAGTTGATTAATACTGGTTCACCGGCTTTGCCGCGCGTGAAGTTTGCGTTGTTGGACACAATAGGCGTGACGCGTCCTGCTAAGCGATGTTGGCTGCGGTATTCGCTCATCCATGCGCCGGATTGTTTGCCGCTACGGGCATAGGGGTCGAAATACCATAGTCCCACATGTTGATTAGCGTGGTCTTTAACTTCCCACACAACCACATCTGGGTGATACACTGGCACTTGTATTTGATCGAGGGCGATAAATTGCAGGCCGAATAATTTGTCTGCCACGAAGAACATGCCTTCGCGTAGCTTGTCTAGTTGTAAGTAAGGCTTAAGTGCGCTGGCGTCTAGGTCATATCGCGCTTTGCGTACTTGCTCAGCGTAATAACGATAATCCCAAGGCTCAATGGTGATGCCGTCGATGTCGGCCAGTTGTTGCATGTCAGCAACTTCTTCACGTACACGTCCTACTGCTGGTTGCCACAGTGCATGCAGTAGTGCAGAAGCGTTTTCGGGTGTCTTGGCCATGGATTCTTCCAATTGCCAATGAGCATGAGTGGCATGACCAAGTAACTTTCCGCGTTGCGCACGTAAGGTAAGAATTTCGCTGATTAGAGGCTTGGTATCGGTCTCGCCTTGATTGTCGCCACGCAGAACGAAATTGCGCCACACCTGTTCACGCAAGTTACGTTGTGTGGAGTAGGTGAGGAAGGGCTCAACGCTAGAGCGGGTGTTAGCAATGAGCCACTGACCTACAAATCCACGTTCAGTGGCTTCTTGTGCTGCAGAATCAATTTCAGAACTAGGCAGTCCCGCTAAATGATCAGCGCTTTCAATCAATACATAAATATCGTTTTCATCTTTGAGAATGCGTTGACTAAATTCAGTGTACAGCGTGGCCAGACGTTGATTGATGGCTGACAGTTGTTGTTTGACAGCAGTATCTAGTTGCGCACCTTCACGTGCAAAAGATTGATGCTGCACCCAGCTAAGGCGTTGCTGTTCAGCGGTCAGCCCAGAATTTGTTCGCTGTTCATAGATAGCGGAGATACGTTTGAATAGCGCTTCGTTCTGGGTAATAGCATCGTGAAATGCCGCCAGTTTTGGTTCCATCTCGCGCTCAATGGCTTGCATGGTGTCATCGTTCAGGCAACCGGTGTAAATGTGATATACCGCCAGTACGCGATCAAGCATACGACCACTACACTCTAGTGCCGCTAGGGTGTTATCAAAGTTAGGCGCTTGTGGATTATTAGTGATGGCATCGATTTCTTTTAGTTGATCATCCATGGCCAGTTGCAGCGCCACAGGAAAGTCTTCAGCATGAATTTGATCAAAGGCAGGTACTCCACCAAATGGGCCTTTCCATGGGCAGAGCAGTGCATCTAGAGAATTGGTTTGAGTCATCGATGTGGTCACTAAATCGGTATGAATAATGAAAATATCAGTCTGCCGGTTGCATAGGGCATAAAGCAATTGACTTGATGGCCTAAGTGCAGGCAAGTTTAAGGGTATTCAAAATAACTGGGGGTAGAGATGTCAGCACCTCAATGGTTTGGTCATCCTCGCGGCTTAGCAACCTTGTTTTTCACCGAGATGTGGGAGCGCTTTTCTTACTACGGCATGCGCGCCATTTTGGTGTTCGCGATGGTAGCGGCTGTCGATCAGGGAGGCATGGGTTTAGACGACCGTTCCGCGACCGCCATTTATGGCTTGTATACCGCAGGTGTGTACATGTTCACGCTGGCCGGTGGATGGATGGCTGATCGTTTGCTGGGGCAGCGCGCCGCGGTGTGGTATGGCGGCATCATTATCGCTTGCGGTCATTTCACGATGGCGATGCCGTGGACGCCCAGCTTTTTCATGGGCATGGTGCTGATTGTGTTGGGTACTGGGTTGTTAAAGCCAAATATTAGCGCGATGGTTGGACAGCTATACAGTGCAGACAGCGCAGCACGGCGCGATGCGGGCTTTTCCATTTTCTATCTCGGCATTAACCTCGGTTCATTTATAGGACAACTGATTTGTGGTTATTTAGGTGAACGCATTGGTTGGCATTATGGCTTTGGTGCCGCGGGGGTATTCATGGTGTTTGGGCTGATTCAGTACCGTAGCACGGGCCACTACTTGGGTAATGCAGGGTTGCTTGAAGTTCAATTAGACACAAATGCGTTGAGTAATCGCCAGCGTGATTGGCGGATAGTTCAAGTGATCATGCTGCTGGTGATCGGTGTATTGGCTGCTATGTTGATGGGCAAATTGGTGATTAACCCGTTGATGCTGGCTCAAAGTACCGGCGTACTTATCGTAACAGTGTCGCTTGCCTATTTTGCGTATGTCCTCATCTGGGGCGGCTTAACACCTAAAGAACGCAAACGTATTGGCGCCATCATCGTGATGTTTTTTGCCGCTGCGTTATTTTGGTCGGGCTTTGAGCAAGCGGGGTCGTCATTTAATTTATTTGCTGAGCGTTATACCGATCGGGTGATGTTCGGCTGGGAAGTGCCTGCTTCATGGCTGCAATCAATTAACCCTTTTTTTATCGTCTTGCTTGCGCCAATGTTTGCGGCATTGTGGGTGAGGCTAGGCATTAAAGGGGTAGAACCATCAACGCCGATTAAGATGGTGCTGGGCTTGCTACAAATGGCGTTGGGATTTTTAGTGCTGTATTTTGCCGCACAGTTTGTGGTGCAGGGTGAGCAAGTGGCGCCAACATGGTTAGTGCTGACTTATCTGTTACACACCACAGGTGAGTTGTGTTTGTCGCCAGTGGGGTTGTCTGTGGTGACCCGTTTATCGCCACCGCGTTATGTGGGACAAATGATGGGCGTGTGGTTCATGGGTGCCGCGTTAGGGAATTTAATCGCTGGCTTGCTGGCGGGTTTTTTTGGCGAAGAGTCTGTTGCCACGATGCCTGATCGGTTCTTTGATGTATTTGTATTTGGTATGTCAGCCGCACTGGTGTTGTTATTAATCCATCGCGTCCTGCGACGATGGATGGGAGAGGTGAAGTGATGTTATTTCAAAACCATATTAAAAAATATACCACTTTGGTATTAGCGTCGCTTGTCAGTGGACTTTCGGCTTGTGCTAAACACGACGCGCCGACTGCACAGCAGGCAGATACATTTATTGCGCAGGTGAATGAAGAATTACAAAACAAAGGTCCATTGTGGGGCGCGGCCGGTTGGGTTGCTGCCACTTACATTACCGATGACACGCAGCGATTGTCTGCAGCCGCTACTGAAGAAAGTCTTGAATTTGAAACTCGCATCATTGAACAAGCTAAAGGTTTTAATGAAGTTAAAGGATTACAACCAGCGACTGAGCGTTCATTGAAGTTAATTAAGCTTGGCTCAGCCATGCCTTCACCAAAAGATCCTGCCAAACGCGCGGAGCTGGCAAAAATTGCGGCGAAGATGGAGGCTAATTACGGTGCAGCCAAGTGGTGCCACAAAGATGCGTTAGGCAAAGAAGACTGTTTACCACTACAAGACATTCAAAAAATTATTGATAACGCTGATTTTTCTTATAGCTCGAACCAAATTGCCGAGGCTTGGGCCGGATGGCATGCCACCGCTAAGCCCATTCGTGAAGATTATGTACGCTTTGTGCAGTTGATGAATGAAGGCGCTAAAGAAATCGGCTTTGCGGATACCGGTGAATTGTGGCGTGGTGGTTACGATATGACCGCTGTCGAGTTTGATCAGGAAGTTGAGCGGCTGTGGTCGCAGGTGCAGCCCTTGTATGAGCAATTACATTGCACAGTGCGTGGCGCGCTCAATAAAAAATATGGCGATGATGTCATTCCTAAAACTGGACTGATTCCAGCACATTTGCTGGGCAATATGTGGGCACAGGAATGGACGCAGTTGTATCCCTTAGTGGAGCCTTACAAAGGCGTAGCAGATTTAGATGTGACCACTACACTGCAAGCGCGCCGTGCGCAGGAATATCAAATGCGCTTAGCGGAATTTAAAGGCAAGCCCACAGCATTGCAGGTGGCCGATATTTCGCATCAAGCAGATCAAGCAATGGCCGAAAGAATGACGCGCATTGCAGAAGACTTTTATGTCTCACTAGGAATGCCAAAATTGCCCGAGTCCTTCTGGCAACAGTCGATGTTAGTGCAGCCGCGCGATCGTGATGTGCAATGTCATGCCAGTGCTTGGGATTTAGATTTGCGCATCACCGATGTACGCATCAAGCAATGTATTGAACCTACTGAGACTGAGCTGACGACCATTCATCATGAGTTAGGCCATATTTATTATTATTTGATGTATCAAAAACAAACGCCGTTATTTCAAGCCGGCGCTCATGATGGCTTTCATGAAGCCATTGGTGATACCGTGACCTTATCGCTGACGCCTACACACTTACAGAAAATTGGCTTAGTTAAAGAGGCGCAAACTGATCAGCGTGCCATCATTAATTCGCAAATGAAGTTGGCGCTCGATAAAATTGTATTTCTACCGTTTGGTAAATTAGTTGATCAGTGGCGCTGGAAGGTGTTTTCAGGGGAGACCACGCCTGAGCATTACAACGACAGCTGGTGGGCGTTACGTTCACAGTATCAAGGGGTGTCTATGCCCATGCCGCGTGCCGCTGATGATTTTGATGCGGGCGCTAAATATCACATCGCCGGTAACACGCCATACACCCGCTACTTCCTGTCCTTTGTTTTGCAATTTCAGTTTCACAAGGCGCTGTGCGATGCGGCCGGGTACAAAGGGCCATTGTCACAGTGCGATATCTACGGCAATAAAGCGGCGGGTGAAAAGTTTATGGCGATGCTGTCAGCAGGTGCCTCGCAGCCGTGGCAGGACACCCTCGAAAAACTGACCGGAACTCGCACCATGGACGCTTCAGCGCTGATTGAGTATTTTCAGCCGCTGTTGGGCTATTTGAAGGAACAAAATCAGGGCCAAACTTGCGGGTGGCAGGCGCAGCCGTCCATTTGACGTATAAATTTGCCTGTTCTGAGTCAACTAATTCAGTGGTTCTCCCCTTAGTTTGGTATTGTTAAGGGGATTAATCCCTAGAGGAAGAGTTCGTGCCTAGTGTTGTTTCCAAGCTGTTCAGTCGCTTTCAGGAAAAAGAGCCTAACTGGATTACCAAACTGGCCTTGGTGGTCTTTCATGTCGGCGCAGTTTTGGCGCTGTTTAATTTTACGTGGACGGGGGTGGTGTTCGCTGTGGTGCTGTGGTGGCTCACCATTGGGCTTGGTATCGGGCTGGGGTATCACCGATTGTTGACGCATCGCGCCTACAAGACACCAAAATGGTTTGAATATTTTGTCACGGTGCTCGGCACCATGACCTTGGAAGGTGGGCCAATTTTCTGGGTCGCCACGCATCGTAAACATCATAAATTTACCGATCAGGCCGGCGATCCGCACTCACCACGCGATGGCCGGTGGTGGTCGCACATGGGCTGGATTGTGGGGGGCACATCCCTAAGCGGGGATACCGCCAAGCTGGCTCCCCAAGTGCCTGATTTGGTCAATGATAAGTTCCATATTTGGATAAGTAAGTGGCATTGGGTGCCGCTAACTGTAACGGGCTTTACCATTTTGGCGATCTATGGCTGGCCGGTCACCTTGTGGGCGGTGTTCTTTCGCGTCACCTTTGGGCTACATTGTACGTGGCTGGTGAACTCAGCCTGTCATCTGTGGGGCTCGCAGCGTTTTAACACCGGCGAAGATTCCCGCAACAATTGGTGGGTGTCATTGCTTACCTTTGGTGAGGGCTGGCACAACAATCACCATGCCCACGCGCAATCCGCGCGACACGGGCTGACATGGTGGGAAATTGATATCACCTGGTATACCATTAAATTCCTCAGCGTCATTGGCCTGGCAAAAAACATCCGCCTACCTAAGCTAGAGACCGCACTGACCACCATGAGTGATCCCTCCCTAGATGATGCTGGGGCGGCCTAAGCTCAATCAGAATTTCAGACGCGCCCACAAGGGAATTACGCTCAAGAAAACAGACGGGGTTTTACCAAACCCTGTGCTTGAGCGTTTACAATAGCGACCTATTCCGCTCCCGGTAATTCTGTCTAGATGAACGCTTCCCTACCGCTGCCCTTTGAAGACAACGAGTTAGAGCCGCCGCGTGTCAATTTCGAGCCGCATCCACGGCTACGAGAGATTCCTTACAACTACACCTCCTTTTCAGATCGAGAGATTGTTATTCGCCTGTTGGGTGAGCCGCTGTGGCAGGTATTGCACGAGCTGCGTGAAGAGCGTCGTACTGGCCGTTCGGCACGCATGCTTTACGAAGTGCTGGGCGATATTTGGGTGGTGCAGCGTAATCCGTATCTGCAGGATGATTTGCTCGATAACCCTAAGCGCCGCCGTCTACTCGTAGAGGCGCTGAATCATCGTCTCGGTGAAATCGATAAACGCCGTGAACCGCACGATGCCGAACGTGATCGCAAGGTGGGCGAATTGCTGGTCGCGGCGCGCCAATGCGTGCGTGACTTTGAAGAGACGTTCAAGAAGACCGAGCAATTAAGAGCTCGGGCGCTCAAGTTGCTGGCCCGATACACGCGTAAGGACAATGTGTGCTTTGATGCCTATGCGCGTACTTCGCACGTCACCGATGCCACCGACTGGCGCGTGGAATTTCCCTTTGTGGTGTTGATGCCCGATACCGAAGCCGAAATTCCGCAGTTAGTGCGCAGTTGCTTTGAGTTAGGTCTCACCGTCATTCCGCGCGGTGGTGGCACCGGATATACCGG
>CANGFV010000058.1 GCA_947453225.1 Pseudomonadota bacterium | reverse complement strand
GTAATGCGCCTCTTTCTAATGCATGATGATAAACGCGCAGGCCTCGGCGTTCGCGCCAGTCATACTGCTCACGCGTATGTTTATTCTTGATGAGCTCGATTGCACAGATCATTCCGTGTTGTCGCACTTCAGCGACATGCGGATGATCTGTCAAAGCTACAGTTCGCTGTAGAAACTGCGCGCTTAGTGTTTGGTTGCGCGCTATTACAGGTTCAGTGGCAAAAATATCTAGAGTGGCCAGTGCCGCCGTGCAGGCGAGTGGATTGCCGGTATAACTGTGTGAGTGTAGAAATGCGCGTAGGCTAGTGTATTCATCGTAGAACGCTTCATACACATCTTCATGGGTTAGTACCACTGACAGAGGGAGATAGCCGCCGGTCAGTCCTTTGGATAGACACATGAAGTCAGGCGTAATGCCGGCTTGTTCACACGCAAATAAGGTGCCAGTACGGCCAAAGCCGACAGCGATTTCATCTGCAATTAGATGGACGCCAAATTCGTCACACGCTTCGCGTAGCAGTTTGAGATAAACAGGATGATACATGCGCATATTACCTGCGCATTGCACTAAGGGCTCGATAATAACCGCACAAACTTCTTGGGCATGTTGCTCCAGTATTATTCGCATCGGTTGAATCATGCGAGCCGAATAGTGTTCCCAGCTTTCGCCAGTTTCGCGATGGAAGCAGTCAGGTGAGGGGGCGGTAATCACATCCATCAGCAATGGCTGATAAATTTGTTTGTATAGATCAACATTTCCCAAGGCCAGAGCACCCAGTGTTTCACCGTGATAGCTATTTTCTAAAGTAATGAACCGTCGTTTCTGATGTTTCCCTTGGTTATGCCAATAGTGAAAACTCATTTTGGCAGCCACTTCAATTGCAGAGGAGCCATTGTCTGCATAAAAACAACGCGTCAGTCCAGGCGGTGCCAACTTGACCAACTGTTCTGACAGCTTAATGACGGGTTCGTGAGTGAAGCCTGCGAGCATCACATGCTCTAGTGAATCAAGTTGTTGCTTAATTGCTGCACCAATGCGCGGATTGGCGTGGCCAAATAAGTTTGTCCACCAAGAACTGATCGCATCTAGATAGCGTTTGCCGTTAAAGTCTTCAAGCCAGACCCCTTCGCCACGGCGAATTGGTATCATCGGAATAGCATGGTCACCCTGTGCGTGATCGCGCATTTGGGTGCAGGGATGCCATACATGACGTAGATCCCGCTCCGTAAGATTGGCCTGTTCGAGTTTGCTCACTGTGCGACTGATGATTTAAGGAATGAGGGCGCATTGTGCCAAAAAAGTTGGATCTGGGCGCCGTCATTTATAAGGTTTGGTATGAGTTCTGGGCTGGTAACCCACGAGTTAAATAGGCATCATCACTGCTTATGAGCTTAATCCATGCATATTCAATAGATGTCGAGCGCGGACTACTTGAAAATATCAGGCAGGTTCAGTCGCCCAACTGTGATGCGCGACCAGAGGGTGTTGCGGCAGAGTTATTGATTATTCATGGCATCAGTTTGCCGCCGGGTGAATATGGTGGGATATGGATAGAGCAGTTATTTACTAATCAGCTAGATTGGAATGCACATCCTTACTTTAAGCAGATCGAAGGGATGCGCGTCTCTTCTCATTTATTGATCCGGCGCGATGGTCAGGTAGTACAGTTTGTCCCCTTTCATGCGCGTGCTTGGCATGCCGGAGCGTCTAGTTTTCAAGGACGAGAACGCTGCAATGACTTTTCTATAGGTATCGAGCTTGAGGGTACCGATGATACGGCTTATGAGGCAGAGCAATACCGAGAACTCGCAAGAGTAATTGTTGCCCTGTGTCGAGCCTATCCCGCGCTATCAATGCAGCGACTCGTTGGTCACAGTGATGTGGCGCCGGGACGTAAGACTGATCCAGGGGAATGTTTTGATTGGCCGCGTTTACGGGCCATGCTACGAGCATGGAGTTGACCGATGCATATTGGGGTGTTGTTGGTGTTATGGCTTTTGTTTGGCTGTGAGCAACATCCTGATCTGCAAGCTGTAGCACCAAACGCTTTAGTTAATAAAACCACTCAAGTTGAAACTCATATTCCAGCGCGGCGTATTGTTTCGCTTGCACCTGGTCTAACTGAGCTAATTTATGCGGTAGGCGCCGAACAATTCCTGGTTGCAACGGTGGAATATTCCGACTATCCGGCAGCTGCAAAAAAAATTCCTCGAGTCGGTGATGCTTTCCGTGTTGATATGGAAAGATTATTGGCGTTAAAGCCAGATTTAGTACTAGCATGGACATCGGGTACTGCTGCGACAACCATAGAAGAGATGAAGTCGTTTGGTTTGAAGGTTGAAAGCCTAGATGTAAAACACATTAATGAGGTGAGTGGGTCGCTAATCAAAATCGGTGAGATGACTGGCTTGCAATTGAATGCCAAGCAGGCGGCAGAGTCGTTTGAAAAAGAAGTTAGTGTGTTGCGCGCTCAGTACCAAGATAGATCTGAGGTGTCAGTGTTCGTTGAGGTTAATAGCCGTCCTCTATATACGGTTAATGGCCAACATGTGCTGAGTGAGGTATTAAGTTTATGTGGCGGTCGCAATGTACTTGCTGATCTAAATCAGCTTGCACCCATTGTTAATACAGAGGCTGTATTGAAGGCTAATCCTGAGGTGATTATTTCAGCGGATGGTTCGCAAAGGCAGCTACAAGAGGAATGGCGACAATGGCCGCAGATTAAGGCGGTAAAAAATAAGCATCTTTATGCGGTCTCGCCCGACACCACTACACGAGCCACGCCCCGTTTATTGCAGGGCGCTAAAGAAGTGTGTCAGGCCTTAGATCGAGCGCGCGTAACGCTTTGACTTAGCGATTTTGTTGCCACAGTACTTCGCTGCCGCCTTCATGGCGCGCTAGTACGCGCGCAATTACAAATAACAGGTCAGAAAGGCGATTTAGATAAGTGGTGATTTCAGTAGGTACTACTTCGCGTTTGGCTAGCGCCCATGCGCTGCGTTCAGCGCGTCTGGTGATGGTGCGAGCTAAGTGGCAAGCGGCAGCCGCAGGGCCTCCGCCAGGTAGAATAAATTCTTTCAGTGCAGGCAAGGGCGCATTGAAGGTATCTAATACATGCTCGAGGCGATCAATGTGATGCTGTTGAATAGCGCGATAACCAGGGGTGGCCAATTCACCACCCAGATCAAACAACTCATGCTGAATTTCTACTAAGCAACGGCGCACTTCGGCAGGAATATTTTCCACAGCTAAAATCATGCCGATTGCACTGTTAGCTTCATCAATATCGCCATAGGCGGCCACCCGTAAGTCATCTTTATCCACACGCGTGCCATCGCCAAGGCCGGTAGTGCCCTGGTCGCCAGTGCGCGTATAGATTTTGCTTAAACGGTTGCCCATATCGGTGATGCTTGTATGTTAGGCGCGTTGGCTTGAATTAGGAAGCAATCGAATCTGCTTTATTACATAAGCAATGAGCAAGCCTACGCTCACATATAAGGCAGTAGTTGCCAAATACAGTGGCAGGTAATGAGCAACAGCCAGTGTGTAATTCCATATAGATAGTTGGTTAACGGTTTCCGAGGCAAGGTACATACCGATATTGGCGCAGGTAAAACAAGCAAAAACGCCAACTAAAAGAGATAAGGCATGTGTTGCCCATGTGGAATCTTCGAACAAAGATTGACGCTGCGCCCAGCGACCTGCAACCCACAACGACAGATAAGATGGAATTAAAAATATATAGGCTAAGGTAAAGCAATCAGCGCTTGTACCGTGCTGTACCGCAAAATAGTCAGCAGTTGCTGAGGCGACAAAGCCGGCAATCAACCAACGTACTTGACGTACCCAAAATCCTAACAGCCAAAATACTGCCCAACTCGCGTCGGGCAAGTTGAGTGCCGAACCGAAATGAGAACCAACAACGCCTGAGCGAGTAATCCATAACAGTGATAAGAGCGCCAAACTTACTGGAATTTCTTGTTTTAACAGACTTTGATTTTTCATGGATTGTTCGCCTTATAAATTTGTTTAGCTATACAAATAGATGATATGCGTAGGACTTATTTCGGTTCGGTAGTGCTCAATTATTTCTGAGGTTGGTAGCGGAGGGTTAAATATACGCTACGACCTTCTTGGTAATAATATTGAGCAGTTTCATACTGACGATCAAACAAATTAGTAATTTTTGCATCCAGCGAAAGGTCTGAGCGTAATTTAATTCCAGTGAGTAGATCGACACTAGTATAGCCGCCCATACGTTGATCAGACTTATTCTCTAATTTATCAAAGCGGGGGCCAATCGCATTGACTATTGTAGAGAACTTGATATCGCCAAAGTTATAGCGTGCCGTTACACGACCTGATTGGCGAGGTCTTCTTGGTAGCAGATGGTCGAAGTTGTCACCGGTCTCGGTACTGCGGGGAGTTTGGTACGTATAATTCACACCTAAGTCGAGCCTATTCCATGTGCTGTTAATGGTCGACTCGAGGCCACGAACGTGGGCGTCGGTATTAACTGGTTGGTAACTGCTATCTAGGATAATTAAATCAACAAAGCGTGTGTCGAATGCTTGTGTAGACCACTTTAGCCACGAAAATTTTCCTGAAAATCCTAATTCAATATTTTTTGATCGTTCTGGTTTGAGGTTTGGATCACTTGAATACGGTGCATACAAGTCGTTGAAGGTTGGCGCATGAAAAGCATTACCAATGCCAACGTTAAATGTCAGGTTTTCATCTTTTGGTAACCATTTCCAACCTGCATTTGCGGTAGTGACGCCGCCATATTGGCTGCTGCTGTCATGTCTTATCGCCGTGCTGAAATGGTGTGAACCCATATTGGCGAAGTAACTTATAAATTCGCCATGACTAGTGCGCTCTGAGTTTTGATATTTCGTGGAAGGGTCGGAGCTGTCGTAAATAACATCAATAAAGTCTTTTAAATAGTCGCTGCCAGTGACTATGTGTTGCGTGGTTGATAATTTCCAGTCGGCGATAATAGAGTTTGTTGTCTTTTGAGTTTGAAATCGACTTAGTAATATATTTTTAGTGTCGAAATAATCAAGGTGATCACTTGTTGATCCTGCGCCGAGTTTAATCGTCAGCGCATCACTTGGATATAGATCAATCTTGATAGTGGGTGCATCCTGTGCAAATTCAGCATGATTAAAATAGCCGTCAGAGTCTATTTTTCCTTGGCTATGTAGAATGCTTAACTCGATTTGTGAGTTTTGTTCCGTTGTGTATTTAAGACTAGCTGTACCTGATGTATTTCGGTAGCCATCGTTATCGGGCTCGTTTGCATAACAGGCTTTGAATAGAGTGGCGGCCAGAACTGAACAGGAGTTGATTCCAGCGCTCTCTTCATGAGTCGCTGCTAGATTGATACGAAAACTTTGTGTGGCCAGCCCGAACGCACTATTTAGATTACGCGTATCATGCTCGCCAGCAGTGAGGCTCGCAGTAAAGTTATTGGCTTTGCGAGTAAAGATTTGGATCACGCCACCGATAGCATCAGAGCCGTACAGGCTTGAGCGGGGACCGCGCATGATTTCTATGCGTTCAATCTGATCAACAGAAATAAATTGCAGGGCTGTTTTTCCTGTGGTGGCAGAGCCCAGTCGTACACCATCAACCAAAATGAGCGTCTGAGTTGAGTTGGCGCCGCGCATAAAAATACTGGTGTCTTGTCCTAGGCCACCGTTGTTGGAAATATCAACCCCTAACTCCCCACGCAGTAATTCTTGTAATGATTGCGCCTGACGCTTTTCAATTTCATCGCGGGTGATTACGGTGACTGAACCGATCACTTCGCTAATTGGTTGTTCGGTGCGCGAGGCGGTGACTACCACTTCTTCTAGTTGATCAGCAGCAAAGGCTGGAGAGGCAAAAGTACTGGCGGCCACGGTGGTGGCTAGTAAAGAAACTCGAAATAACATCAATGCATACTCCCCATGCCCGACCGCATGGTTAAAGGTGGGTAAAACGCAGGGGAGGTTGGCGGAGAGGGCTGAAGTGCAAAGGCAGGTCAGACCGCCCAGCTCATCGCCCACCGCGATGCTGAGTGGAACCTATGGCAGGCTCCAGTTTCTAGGCCGGTCTCCGGGCTGACGAGATCGCTGGCGGGTGCCGGCGGGCTACATCGTCTTCCCACAATACTGGCGTGATACCAGCGTCTGCAGTGACTGGTCAGCACAAGTGCCGACCGTGATGTAGATTGACTCGATTACCGTTGCGGGGGCAGCGCCGGAATTGTCACCACAGTGACGCACCGGCTTCCCAGTTCTCGCCCGCATGTACGGGCGATCACCTAAAAGGTGTGCGCACATTAGGGATGTAGCGTGATAGTGTCAAGAAGCGCCAATGATCGGCTATGCTGTGCGTCTTATTTATCTGCTCAGTGTTGTATTTCCATGAAGTCACCTTTTCTTATCACAGCGATTGAAGCGGCTCAGGCGGCAGCCGTGGTGATTCGCCGTTATTACCAACAGAACTTGGCGATCACCATTAAATCGGACAAATCGCCTGTCACGCAGGCCGATGTAGAAACCGAGCAAGTGATCCGCAAGCTGATCAGTGAGCGTTTTCCTGATCATGGGTTTTATGGCGAGGAAACAGGTAGTGCTGGGCTGGATAAAGAATATCTGTGGCTGGTTGATCCGATTGATGGCACGAAAGCATTCGTGCGCGAATACCCGATGTTTTCCACGCAAATTGCCTTGATGCACAAAGGTAAGCTCATCGTTGGTGTGTCATCGGCGCCGGTGTATGGCGAGTTGGCCTATGCTGAAATAGGCGTGGGTGCGTGGTTGAATGATCAGCCCATTAAAGTGAGTGCGATAGACAGTATTGAAGGCTGTGCAATTTCTGGTGGTAACCTAAAAACCTTAGCGTTGAGCAAACACTGGAATGACTACGGCAAGCTGATTGCTCGCGCCAGTCGCATTCGCGGCTATGGTGATTTTTTGCATTACCACTTACTTGCCGCGGGTAAGTTAGATGTGGTGATTGAGTCGGATGTAAATATTCTAGATATTGCCGCGTTGTCAGTGATTGTTGAGGCGGCCGGTGGCAAATTTACTCAGCTCGATGGCAATCCGGTTGGGCTTCAAACTACAACAGTGCTGGCCACTAATGGCGGCTTACATGCTGCCGTGCGTACTGCATTGCCTTATTAAAGGCTGATGTAATGTCGTTCGTGTGATTGGCTGATTTGCCGAATCGGGGTTTCGTACAATCGTGTCAGTGTTTCGGCGTTGATAGTGCTGCCACAATCGCCAGATAACCACTGCCCGTTGCCAAACAATAACAAGGCATGATCCGCAAAGCGTAAGGCTAGATTAGGATCATGCAGGCTCATGATGACGGCGCAGCCCTCATCAACTTTACGGCGTAATAAATTTAAGATCTGTAATTGATGTTGTGGGTCGAGATGATTGGTGGGTTCATCTAAGATGTAAATGTGTGGTGCTTGTGTCAGTGCGGTGGCAATAGCGAGTCTTCGGCGTTCACCACCCGATAAAGTAGCAACGCTGCGTTCAGCAAATTCTTGCAGATCCACGGCGGCGAGTGCAGCACGGGCGATGTCATAATCCTGTGGGCTTTCCCACTGCCAAAAGTCGATGTGGGGATGACGCCCACTCACGGCGCATTCGAGCACACTGACCGGAAATGGTTCTTCAAAATCCTGTGGTACAAAACTGAGCAAGCGCGCAATGTCGCGGCGTTTGTATTCAGACAGTAGTTGCGACTGCAGGTATATCGTGCCGGCGTGATGCGGGCGTAGGCCAGCCAAGGTATGCAAAGTTAGAGATTTGCCAGCACCGTTTCTTCCAAGCACTGCAGTGATGCTGCCAGCGCATAAATGTAGGTTCAGTTGACTGACAAGCGTGCAGGTTTCAACTGCAATATCCAGTGAGTGACAACTTAAGAAAGCTGAGTCTGGCTGGGGCGCGTGCATCAGCAGTTTAGGGATTTAGGCGACTTGAGCGCCAATCGCTACAGTCGAAATTGAACGTATCACGCTCGGTCAGTGTTCGCGACCAGCGCGCACGATCATGCACCCGACCGGGGCCTTCCACCCACAGCTCAATGTGTTCGATCCAAAGGCGAAATCCACCCCAATGAGGCGGGCGCGGGATGTGAGGTGCTGCTGCCGTTGAATGCTTAACAAACTCGGCCTTAATTTTGGCCAATTGCGTGGCCAATTGTTGACGTGAACTTAGCGGCTGACTTTGCTGACTGGCCCACGCACCGAGTTGGCTGTCTTGTGCACGGCTACTGAAATAGGTATCACTTTCGGCGCTGGGGGATTGCACGATGCGACCTTCCAGTCGCACTTGGCGATGTAAGTGGTCCCAGTGAAATACGCAGGCTGCGTAGGGATGGGCGCTAAGCGCAGCTCCTTTGCGGGAGTTGTAATTGGTGAAAAACACCACATAGCCAGTCTCACTAACTAAATGTTTGCACAGCACAATGCGTGCGCTAGGCCGGCCATCCGCATCGACCGTCGCCAGTGTCATTGCATCCGGATTGGGCTGAATGTTGCGTTTGCGCGCTTGCGTAAACCACTCGTTAAACAGTGGCAGCGGATTGTGAGGCAGGGATTCGGGCAAAAATTCGTTGTGATTCATGCGTGGGCTTGCTACTGGACGCAACGCTGGGTAAAAGGGAGGAGCATTATTTACGATAAGAGCACGGAATTGATTTCATGACCCTTGAAGACCTACGTCGCCAACTCGATACACTCGATCAGCAACTGCTCACCATTATCGCTGAGCGTCAGGCATTGGGTACAGAAATTGCGCGCGCCAAACGTGAGGCGGGTCTGCCGACGCGCGATTTTGGTCGTGAGCGTGAGGTGCTGCTTAAGGCGCGCGACAAGGCGCAGCAGCTTGGGGTGCCTGCAGCGCTAGGTGAAGCGGTGATGCAACTGCTGATTCGCAGTTCGTTGACCACGCAGGAACGCGAGCAAGTCGCGGCGCAGGGGCAAGGTACGGGTCGTACTGCGTTAGTGATTGGCGGGGCGGGCAAAATGGGGTTGTGGTTCAGTCGCTTTCTTGCTGCGCAAGGTTACACGGTCACTGTGGCTGACCCTAAGTGGGCTATCGACGGTTTTGCTTATTTACCTAATTGGCAGGCGGATGCGCTCCAGCATGATCTGATCGTTGTGGCCACACCGATCAATACATCTAATGAGGTGTTGTTGGAATTGGCAAAACGCGCTCCGCGTGGAGTTGTTTTTGATCTAGGTTCGCTCAAAACACCATTGCGTGCTGGCTTAACGGCGCTACGTCAGGCGGGTGTGCGCGTTACCTCTGTACATCCTATGTTTGGCCCAGATACTGACTTGCTTAGTGGCCGTCATGTCATCTTTATTGATCTGGGAGATGCTCAGTCCTTACAACTTGCGCAAAGTCTGTTTGCCTCGACTATGGCAGAGCAAGTGGTGATGTCTTTGGATGAGCATGATCGCCTGATTGCCTATGTACTTGGGTTGTCGCACGCGCTGAATATTAGTTTCTTTACAGCGCTGGCCAATAGCGGCGAGCATGCGCAGCGTTTGGCGTCACTATCCAGTACTACCTATGACGCGCAGATCGCTATTGCCAGTAAAGTGTCAAAAGAAAATCCCGAGCTGTATTTTGAGATTCAGCGCCTGAATGAATATGGTCAAGAATCGCTTACAGCCCTGCAAAAAGCGGTAAATCAGCTCATTGATAGTGTCAATCGGAACGATGTTTCGGCATTCAAAACGATAATGCTGCAAGGTCGCGAATATTTGGCAGGGCGTACCAAGGATTAATGATGATCATGAAGGATCTTGAAAGTGAAGTGCTACGCCTACGCGGTCGCATTTCCACGCTCATGGATGAAGCTCGGCATAACGAAAAAATACTTAAGCAATATCGTCAGAGAGAGTTAGATCTGCTGAATGCGGAAGATCTACCGAGTTTGTTTGACGCGATTTGTAACCGATTGCAAATTTCCTATGGACTGCAATCTGTGGTGCTGGTGTTGCGCGATCCGCAGCGCGAATTAAGGCATTTGATTCTAGGAAATAAGATACGACTACAAGATTATCCGCGCGTGATTTTTTATGAGAAATCTGATGATGAATTGAGCAGTTGGTTTGGTTCTTCGGTGTATCCGTGGTTGGGGTCATATTCAAAACTTAGACATCAGGACTTTTTTAAAAAAACAACTGACATTAAAAGCGTGGCGCTCATTCCGTTATGGCGTGGTAAGACATTGGCGGGCGTGATTTGTTTTGGTAGTCAAGACGAAACACGGTTTACGCGTAATTTGGCTACCGACTTTTTAGAGCATCTGGGCGCAATGGCGAGCTTCGCCCTTGAAAACACCATTAATCGTGCGCGCTTGGTGTTAAGTGGGGTGACCGATTCGCTCACCGGCTGGCATAACCGGCGCTATTTACAAGAACGCCTTAAGCAAGAACTGGCTCGTGGTATTCGTGTAAAAAGTAGCCTCGCATGTATCGTGATGGATTTGGATTTTTTCAAAACAGTCAATGACACCTATGGTCATTTGGCAGGTGATGCTGCGTTGTGTGAAGCGGCGCGACGCATTAAGCAGCAAATTCGCGACAGTGATTCTGCGGCGCGTTTTGGTGGAGATGAGTTTGTGGTGTTGGCTCCTGATATCAGTGAGTCACAAGCATTACACTTGGCAAATCGAATTCGAGCGGCAGTTTCTGAGTCACCGATTGAGATTGCTGAGGGTGTGCAGTATCAATTCAGTGTCAGTATTGGCGTTGCCGTATTGCCTTTAGCTACGGTGATGAATCGCAATACTGAAGCATTAGCGCTGCGCTTATTCACCGAAGCTGATTCGGCATTACTGCAGGCCAAGCAGAAGGGTCGAGATCAAGTGGGTCTTATCGTGGTGTCTGGCGTCTGAACATCAGTGCAATAAATACCGGCACACCAATGAGTGCAGTCAGTGCGCCCACAGGCAGTTGACGCGGTGCAAATAGGGTTCTAGCGGCAGTATCAGCTAGTGTTAACAAACTGCCACCCATCAGCGCAGCAGCAGGGATGAGTCTGCGATGGTCTGCGCCAACAAGCAGTCGTGCAAGATGCGGAATAATTAGTCCCACAAATCCGATACTGCCGGCGGTAGTCACTGCAGCGGCGGTCATCAGTGCGCTAATCGCGAATAATGTAATGCGCAACTGTCTGAGGTTCATGCCCAGAATGTGCGCCTGTAATTCACCACGTGTCATCACATTTAGGTGTCTGGCTAGTAGCCAACTAAAGCCAGCGGCAGTCATCAGCAGAAGCCATAATGGCAGGCTGCGCTGGGTATTGCTGATGTCACCCATCAACCAAAACAACATGCCGCGCAATTTGGCTTCGTCGCCTAGTGCAAGCAATAAGCTGACAAGCGCGCTCGCGCCAGCGGCAACGACCACCCCGGTGAGCAATAAGCGCGTGGGAGACCAACTGCCTTCGGTGTGAGCTAAGGCAAAGACCAACACTGTGGTGATAAACGCGCCGATGGCTGCGGCCATTTCTACTGGCCAGCCATTCAGTCCCAGCAATAGCGCCAGTAATGCTGCCGCCGCTGCACCGCCCGAGCTGCCTAAGATGTACGGATCAGCCAACGGATTGCGCAGTAATACCTGCATTAAAACGCCTGAGAGCGCTAATAATCCCCCTAATGCAAATGCAGTAAGCGCTCGTGGTAGCCGTAGTTGTAGTAGTACTGCTTGCTCTACGCTTGATGATTGCGTGGTGGTGAATAGTTCAGTGAGGGTGTCAGCACCTAAATGTACACTGCCTGAGCATAGCGCGATCAATACCGAGGCCGTGGCGACACACAGCAAAATCGCTAAGGTGAATAAAAATGGAGGGTGGTGTTTCAATGGGTTCGGTTACAACGGCTTGATTTTTATGCGCCTTAGCTTAGCAGGCGGCTTCAAGTCACGGAATTGTCGGAAGCTGCCGCAACCCAATATTCAATGAATAAATTTGCGACAAAAATTGCGCGTCTATGAAACAATCCCAGAAAATTTTTTGACTGAATTTCATGACCGATTTTATTGACCCCCAAGGCTTTCGTGCCAATGTTGGCATCATTCTGATTCGCGATGATCGGCAGGTATTTGTCGGTGGTCGTGTTGGCGGACGGGGCTGGCAATTTCCTCAAGG
>CANGFV010000057.1 GCA_947453225.1 Pseudomonadota bacterium | reverse complement strand
CGGCAAGTAGTGCGCTAACTTCAGTGTGGCGCTCGGCCAATCGGTCGAGTTTATGTTTGATCGAGTCTTTCATGCGATTAAGAGTTTGTGTCGTTGCTCGAGGGTGGGCGAGCAAAAAGCGCTTGCGCAGCGCGAATTAACTCAGCATCGCCTGTCTTTCCTGCATCCCGTAGGCGTTGGCTGGGGGCATGCAGCAGGCGCTGTGTCAGTGTATCAGCTAAAAACTCAAGCACTTCACTGGCTGGGCGGCCATTGTTCAACATGCGCTGGGCTTGATCGAGTGTATGTTGTCGAATGATTTCAGCTTCATCACGCATAGTGCGAATTGTCGGTACGGCATTGAGCGTGCGTAGTTGCTCGGTAAATTCACGCACATCTTCAGTGAGCAGTTGATTTGCTTCTAGCGCCGCCTCATGGCGAGCCGCCATGTTGGTATTAACCACGTGCTGTAGATGATCAATGGTGAATAAATAAATATCGTCTAATTCACTGACGCTGGCTTCAATGTCGCGCGGCACGGCGATGTCTGCCATAAACATGGGGCGATGTTTGCGGCTGCGAAGCGCTGCCTTAACGGCTGCCAAGCTGATCACTGGTGTGGGGCTGGCTGTTGAGCTGACCACGATATCGGCTTCGGCAAGATGCGTTTCTAAACGATCAAGGCTGATTGCATAGGCATCAAACTCAGCCGCCACGCTTTGAGCGCGCGCCAATGTGCGGTTGGCAATAATCATGCGTTGTGCGCCATGAGCGCGCAGATGCCGTGCCGCCAAAACAATGGTTTCACCCGCGCCAACCAGCAGTACGGTGCGTTGACTGAAGTCTTCAAAAACTCTGCGAGCCATGCTGACCGCGGCTGAGGCCACCGAAACCGCATTTGCGCCAATACGGGTTTCGGTACGTACCCGTTTAGCGGCCGAGAAGGCTGCCTGAAATAGTCGATTCAGGTAGGGGCCGGTGCTGTTCTGATGTTGCGCAACGCGATACGCCTCTTTGAGTTGGCCGAGAATCTGCGCTTCGCCCACCACCATGGAATCTAATCCTGCGGCGACCTTGAATGCGTGGCGTATGGCCTCAGCGCCTGCGTGTTGATACAGGCTGTCGGCTAAGTGTTGGTTTTCCAGCCCATGCCAGCGCGTCATCCATTCAATCAGCACCTGTATCTGCAGTTGGGGCTGGTCGTCCGCTTCGCCATCGGTAAAACAGTAAATTTCGGTGCGGTTGCAGGTTGAGACAATCAGGGCTTCGCAGATCTCAGGGACCCGCACAAGCTCATCCAGCGCAGAGGGTAGTTCTGCGTCAGCAAAAACGACTTGTTCCCGAATTGCAACGGGCGCAGTCCGATGATTGATGCCGATAACAATGAATGACATTCGGGGGATCCTGAGCGGTGGCGAATTGTCAGGGAAGCATGGCGGCAATACAAGGAATTGCAGTGCTGCGATAAACGCCCGTTGCCCTGTATAGTGGCCTACCTATGCCAGCTTATTTCAGATTGTTCCCAATCGGCCTGATTGCCGGTGTCGTGCGCCCCATGGTGCTGTCTCAGTTGCTTTTGATAATCAGCGTGCTGAATCTAGCGGGATGCGCGACTTCTGGTGCTGGTAAGACCATCAATGAGGCTACCGCCTCAGCGCCAGAGTTATTAGCTGCTGCCGAACGGGCCATTGACGAGTCGCGCTATTCACAGGCGGCGCGATTCTTGGCGCGAGCTGCAACATTGACGGACGATGAGGAAGTCGTCGAACAGGCCGCGCAGCAGTGTTATGCCATGCAGCAGTTGCGAGCTACACTAGAAATATCAGAGCGCTGGCTTGCGATCAACCCAACCAACTTGCAGGCGCGTGAATATGCAACGTTGTCAGCCATTAGGTTGTATCGGGTTGGGGTTGCCGCGAAGCATTTGCATGTACTGCTTGATCAGGGCTACATCACACCTGCTGCTGGTTTCTTAGATTGGTTGACCAAACTGCCTGGTTCAGATGACCACGCTGCGCTTGCAGTGATGAAAGAGTTGTCGCTTGGTTATCCAAAGATGGCCGAAGCGCACTATGCGGTGGCTCGATTAGCTGAGTTAACCGATGACTTTTCGTTGATGACAAGCGCGGCGCAGCGTGCTCAGGAATTGGCGCCTTATTGGTCGCCTGCAGGCTTGTTACTTGCTAAGTCTTACTTGTTACAGGGGCAATCGGAATTGGCCATTCAAACTGGGCAGGCGGTGGTAAAGAATGATGACAGCCTGAGCACCCGTTCGGAATATGCGGGCTTATTGCTGAGTGCCGGTAAGCCGAATGAAGCGTTACAGTTGTGGCGCGAACTAGAACAATCTGAAGGCGATAACAGTGCTGCGATGCGTGCTTTGGCCTACCTTGATTTTCAAGTAGGTAATTATCAGTCGTCTTTTAATCGGCTGAATACATTGCTGAATTCTGGTAATCGAATCAGCGAGTCGATTTTTTATTTGGCGGGCATTGCTGAGCGTACTGGCGCAAAAGCGGAAGCACGCCAATTATATGGACGAGTACAAGAAGGGCAGTTTGCGTTACCGGCTCAGTTGCGTATTGCCTATCTTGTTAAAGAAAGCGATGGGCTTGATGCTGCTCTGGCTTCATTAAAGCTCTACGGTGAAACCAATGCAGATGAGTTGATTCCAACGCTACAGGCGCGTGCTGCACTGTTAGCTGAAGAAGGTGATGATGCTGAGCTTGCGAAGTTTTATGAGCAGGCTGTGACTGATTATCCAGACGCTGTGGTGCTACAGATGGATCGAGCCTTTCATTTGCTGAAGATGGGTAAGGCGTCGACAGGTATGCAAGTGATGCGTGAGATGCTCAAAAGTCGCTCTGAAGATCCGGTGGTGTTGAATGCATTCGGCTACACATTGTTGGATCACACACAGCAATATCAAGAGGCATTTGATTATATTCAGGCCGCTTATCGAGCCACGCCAGATAGCGCGCCAGTAATGGACAGCATGGGTTGGGCGTTGTTTAAGTTGGGTAAAGCAGAAGAAGCGCTGGTTTATTTACAAAAGGCTTCTAATAAGATGCGGGATGAAGAAGTCGAGCTGCATTTGGGTGAGGTGCTCTGGTCGCTTGATCGTCATGACGAGGCACTGAAGGCATGGAAGCGTGGACTAGAGGCGGTACCTGAAAATAAAACACTTCAGCAGCGTATTAAGCGCGCTACCGAGTCGCACTGAATAAGTTCATTGGTTGCAGATGGTGTTTAAGCGTTTATTACTGATGGCGTTGGTTGTTTTGCAAGCAGCCTGTGTCAGTCAACCTCAGCATATTGTGGGTGCAAGTACGGCGCGCTCAGTGCATGAATTAACTCGATGGCAAGCTAGCGGACGCATCGGTGTTTCCACGTCCGAGCGTTCCGGTTCTGGTAGTTTTGTCTGGCAGCAGGATCAGCAAACCAGTCAAATACAATTGCGTGGTCCTGTGGGCGTGGGTTCGTTGTCGGTTTCGGTGGAGGGTTCGTTGCTGCGTCTATTGGCCAGCGATGGTACGGCCTATGATGCACAGGTCGCTGTGCAGCAAATGCAGGATCAATTAGGCGCCGACTTGCCGGTAGCGCAACTGCGTTTTTGGTTAATGGGCGTGGCTGCGCCGGGCGAGCATCAATGGCGTGATGCAGATAAAAATGAACTTGAACAAGAAGGTTGGCTGATTAGTTATCAGCAATGGACGCAACGACATGAGTTACGTTTGCCAATCAAGTTGGTACTAATACGTGATGAGGTGCGCATTGTGCTGGTCGTTCAAACTTGGAGTTTGTCTGCATGACCGCGCATGCTGTAGCGAATACACCTTTAGCAGATGGCATCGCTTGGCCTGCGCCTGCCAAGCTTAATTTATGCTTGCATATCGTCGGTCGGCGTAGCGATGGCTATCACTTGCTGCAGACAGCGTTTCAATTTATCGATCTGTCTGACGAGTTAAGTTTTTTTGCACGAGACGCTGGCGTGATTGAGCGCATCGTGGGGCCAGAGCAGGTACCTGCTGAGTCGGATTTAGTGATTCGCGCCGCTCGTTTGCTGGCAGCGCATGCGGGCATCAACCCAGGCGTGGCGATTTCGTTGACTAAGCGTATTCCGATGCAAGCAGGATTGGGTGGCGGTAGTTCCGATGCCGCCACGGTGCTGGTGGCGTTGAATCATTTGTGGCATCTGGGGCTGTCGGTGGATGAGTTAGCGCAACTGGGCTTACAGCTGGGTGCCGATGTGCCGGTATTTGTGCGAGGGCGGGCGGCTTGGGCCGAAGGGGTGGGGGAATTGCTGACATCGGTGGACTTCCCAGAATCCTGTTATTTGGTTGTAGATCCGGGCGTTTCGGTCAGTACCGCCGAAATCTTTCAAGCATCCGATTTGACACGCGATACCCCCCTCACCACAATACGCGCCTTCCTCTCCGAGGGTGGGCATAACGATTGCACATCTACGGTACGAGGTCGTTATCCTGCAGTTGCGCAAGCTATTGATTGGCTTGGTAAATTTGGCGAGGCGCGATTAACAGGCACAGGTGCCTGCGTGTTTGCCGCCATGCCTAATCGTCAAGAAGCTGAGCGCATTTGCGCCGCATTGTTGCCGCAATGGCGCGGATTTGTAGTTCAAGGCTGTAATGAATCGCCGTTACTTCGGCGCTTGCAGCAGGCACAACAAGTTCCCTGCAAGTAACCGTTGGATTTGTTTTTGATCGCGTTGGGGTGTCGCCAAGTGGTAAGGCAGCGGGTTTTGATCCCGCCATTCGGAGGTTCGAATCCTTCCACCCCAACCATTTTTTGCCCTTGAGCTCTAGGAGCGTGTCAGTGGACCGATCCAGCATGATGGTCTTATCCGGTAATGCCAATATCAAATTGGCTACTGATATCGCACGTCATCTCAATTTACCTCTGGGTCGTGCAGCGGTCGGTCGCTTCAGTGATGGCGAGATTGCAGTTGAGTTGATGGACAACGTGCGTGGTCGCGATGTGTTCATTGTGCAATCCACCTGTGCGCCCACTAATGATCATTTGATGGAAATGCTGATTATGGTCGATGCGTGTCGTCGCGCCTCGGCTGGTCGTATTACTGCGGTTATGCCGTACTTTGGTTACTCGCGTCAGGATCGTCGCCCGCGTGCGCAGCGTTCAGCCATCACGGCTAAGTTAGTGGCTAACATGATTATGCGCGCCGGTGTTGATCGCTTGCTGACGGTAGATTTACATGCCGATCAAATCAGCGGCTTTTTCGATATTCCAGTGGACAATGTGTACTCCTCGCCAGTGTTGCTCGGCGATGTGTGGAAGCAAAAGTACGACAACTTGGTAGTGGTCTCGCCCGATGTGGGTGGCGTGGTTCGCGCGCGTGCGCTAGCCAAGCGTTTGGATGATGCGGACTTGGCCATCATCGACAAGCGTCGTCCACGCGCCAATGTCTCCGAAGTGATGAATATCATTGGTGAAGTCAAGGGCAAGTCCTGTGTGTTGGTCGATGATCTGGTGGATACCGCGGGTACGCTGTGTCACGCGGCAACTGCACTCAAGAAAGAAGGCGCGAAACGTGTGGTGGCATACATCACGCATCCAGTGCTTTCTGGGCCTGCCGTTGAGCGCATTGGTAAATCGGACTTAGATGAATTGATTGTTACCGATACTATTCCGCTATCGGATGCCGCGCAGGCGTGTAAGCAAATTCGTCAGCTTTCGGTAGCGGGCTTGCTTGCTGAAACCATGCGTCGTATCCGCGATGAAGAGAGCGTCAGTTCACTGTACGTTGATTCATAAAGGTTGGTTGGTAAAGAATGCTTCAGCATGGGTTGTTCTATGCTGGCTAAGTTGTCTTGTAGTGCTTGGTCGCGACACTGCGAGATTTTTTGTTAAGTAGTCGGAGATTGTTATGAAAGCTTCATTTGAACTCGTCGCTGAATTGCGCGACGGCACACAGGGGAAGGGTGCGAGCCGCCGCCTGCGTCATGCCGGTCGTGTACCAGCGATTTTGTATGGTGGTCATGTCGAACCAACATGCCTTTCTTTCGAGCAGGATAAGTTGCAAGTTGCCTCGCAGAACGAGCGCTTCTTCACTACGCTGTTGACCATCAAGATTGGCGATAAGGCTCAGCCTGCCATTCTGAAAGATATTCAGCGTCATCCATCTAAGCCAGTCATTCTGCATTTGGATCTACAACGCATCGTTGAAAACGAAGAAATTCGTATGAGCATTCCGCTGCACTTCATTAACGCCAATATTGCACCTGGCGTTAAGACCGGTGGTGGTCAAGTGTCTCACTTGTTGAACGAAGTGGAAGTCACCTGCTTGCCTAAGGATCTACCTGAGTACATCGAAGTGGATATGGCGAAGATGGAACTGAACCAGTCACTGCATCTGTCTGACTTGGTGTTGCCTGCCAATGTTGAGTTGGTGTTATTGGCGCACGGTCGTGATGAAGCAGTGGTCTCTGTGCACCATGCTCGCGTTGTGGAAGAAGCGGCTGCGCCTGCGGGTGCCGAAGCTGCTGCACCTGCTGCGGGTGCTAAGCCTGCTGCCGCTGCTGCGCCTGCTAAGAAGGACGCTGGCAAGAAGTAAGCCTGTCATGCATGCGGGGCTGTCCAAATTTTGGGCAGCCCCGTTCGCATTTCAGTGTGACGCTTTTTGTTGATTACGCATCATGTCAGGTACTGCGTTGAATATGATTGTTGGGCTGGGTAATCCCGGTGCTGAACATCTACTAACGCGCCACAATGCGGGCTTTTGGTTTGTCGATGCGCTGGCACGTAAGTATGGCGGACAGTTCCGTGGTCATACGCGCTATCAAGGTGAGGTGTGCCGTATTCAAATTGGCACGCATGAAGTGCACTTACTGAAGCCACAAACCTATATGAATCGTAGTGGTCTTTCTATTCGTAGTCTGTCTGATTATCTGAAGATTGCGCCGGAACAAATTTTAGTGGCGCATGATGAGCTTGATCTGCCGCCTGGTGTGGCGCGCTTCAAGTTAGGTGGCGGTCATGGTGGCCACAATGGGTTGCGTGACACTATTACACATATTGGCGCTAACTTTTGGCGCTTGCGTTTAGGTGTCGGTCATCCGGGTGATAAGTCTGAAGTGATTGATTTTGTGTTGCAGCGTGCTTCTGTTAAAGAAGAAGATTTAATCATGACTGCGCTGCAGGCGGCGATGGAACAGTTGCCAGTGTTTTTAGATCAAGGCGCGGAAAAAGCCATGCATCTACTGCACACTCAAAATGGCAAATCGGCTTAAGTTTTTTACTGAATTCTGATTGGAATTAATTCATGGGCATCAAATGCGGCATCGTTGGGTTACCTAATGTTGGTAAATCCACGCTTTTTAATGCACTGACGCGCGCGCAGATTGCTGCAGAAAATTATCCGTTCTGCACCATTGAGCCTAATGTGGGTGTGGTGCCCGTACCTGATCCACGGTTGCAAGCGTTGTCCGATATCGTTAAGCCAGAACGCATTTTGCCGACCATGGTGGAATTTGTGGACATTGCAGGACTGGTGGCGGGTGCGTCCACTGGTGAAGGCTTGGGTAATAAATTCTTAGCGCACATTCGCGAGACCGATGCGATTGCGCATGTGGTGCGTTGCTTCGTCGATGATGATGTGGTGCACGTCTCCGGCAAGGTCAGTCCTTTAGATGACATTGCCGTGATTAATACCGAGCTGGCGTTGGCTGATATGGATACAGTTGAGCGTGCGGTGCAACGCACTGAAAAGAATGCCAAGTCTGGTAACAAAGATGCCTTAAAGTTGCTCGCAGTGCTCAAGCGTCTGCGCGAGCATTTGGACGCGGGTGAGCCAGCGCGCTCGCTCGACATTGATGCTGAAGATCGCAAGTTGCTGCATGAGTTGCATCTGATCACCATCAAGCCGCTGATGTATGTCGCCAATGTGGCTGAAAACGGGTTTGAAAATAATCCGCACCTTGAGCAGGTGCGAGCGCTGGCCACCAAAGAGCACGCGCAAGTCGTGCCCGTGTGTGCTGCCATTGAAGCGGAAATCTCTCAGCTTGAAGAAGCAGACCGCGCCGAGTTCTTAAAAGAAATGGGATTGGCAGAGCCGGGTTTAAATCGCGTGATTCGTGCGGGGTATGCACTGCTGGGGCTGCAGACTTATTTCACCGCGGGCGTCAAAGAAGTCCGTGCGTGGACCATTCGTGCCGGCTCCACTGCACCGCAAGCGGCGGGCGTGATCCACACCGATTTTGAAAAAGGCTTTATCCGTGCCGAAGTGATTGCCTACGAAGACTATATTGCTCTGCGCGGCGAGCAGGGCGCTAAGGAAGCCGGCAAGTTGCGGCTGGAAGGCAAGGAATACATCGTGCGCGAAGGCGATGTCATGCATTTTAGGTTTAATGTCTGATTTTCCTTGAAAACCCAATGGCTTGGCTTGACAGTTGCCGGTCAGGCTCACAGAATTCGCGACCCCAAAAGCGCATCTTCCTTTGATGCCCCGTACCGGATTGGTGAAGTAGCTCAGACGGTTAGAGCGAAGGATTCATAACCCTTAGGTCGGCGGTTCGACTCCGCCCTTCACCACCAATTCTTTTTTCGCCCATAATCCAAATTTGAAAACAAATGTGGGTAACTTTGCGCCCATGTGTTTAGCGTTTATGCTCCGTTGATTCATAGATTAAAGCTGTTCGAGGTGGGCAATGATTCGTGTATTGCTAGTTCTGATCACAACCTTCGTGACCTTATCGGCCGTTGCTAAAGACGCACCAGCAGTGCCGGTAGTGAAAGATCCTGCCTTGATTAAATCTATGGCGGTCGCTGCCAAAGCATTGCTGGAGTCGGTGCGTGGCGAACCTGAGTTCGCCGAGCGTCTGCGTAACTATTCCATGGAAGATAAGTTGTTAGTGACGCTCAATGATGGTCGTCGTCAGCAGTGGCAATACTGGCCGCCCACTGAGCGTTCTGGATTGAGTATTGATTTGATGTTGCCAAAGCATCGTGCGTTGATGCACGAGTTGTTATGGACTATCTTGAGTGCTGAGGGTTATCACAAGTTGCTCAATATCATGCAGCTGGAAAATTATTTACAAGCCACATCAAATAGTGGCTTTCCGCGTGGCATTGAAGATTACAGCGTGACTCTGTTTGGTGAGCCTAGTGACACTTTGCCGTGGGCATGGCGTTTTGAAGGTCATCATGTGTCGATGAGTTTCACGATTGTGCCAGGCTATGGCTTTACTGTGACGCCTACATTTTTAGGTACTGATCCAGCGGATGTACCTGCGGGGCCGCTATCTGGTATTCGTGTTTTGCGGCAAGAAGAAGATTTGGCGCGTCAATTTATGAATTCGCTTTCGGAGGCGCAGCGTAAGGTTGCAACCCTGCCGGGTGATCCAGAGTTTAACGCCAAGGCCGGCTTTAAGTATGCCTACGATGCGCCGTGGGATTTATATGCCAGCAACATTCTTAAAGATCGTCAGCAATGGGATGACTGGAAAACAGAGCTCAAGCCTATGGGTATTGCATTCACAGCGATGACTGGGTCACAGCAGGCGGCGCTTTTAGTGTTGTTGGATGAAGTATTCTCGACCTATCGCCCAGAGGTGGCTTCAACTTATAAATCGTCATTAGATTTAGATGTGATTAAGTTCGCATGGATTGGTGGACTGAAGAAAAATGAGCCGCATTACTATCGTATTCAAGGCAGTGATTTTTTATTTGAGTATGACAATGTGCAAGGCAACGGCAATCATGTGCACGAAGTGTGGCGTAGCAAAGCGGGTGATTTTGGTGATGATTTGCTTGCAAAGCATTATTTAACTGAGCATGCGAAGCAGTAAGTATCTTTAAAGTCTTTTAATATTTCGATAATGGGATGTCGGTTTAATCCAACTGATTTTTTAATTGCAGCAAAACGAGCAGGCATGTTACTGGTGCTTGTTGCTTTGGTGTCGTGTGTCACGTCTCGTCAGCGCGTACAGGGTGATTACGTTACGGTTTACTACGAAGGCTTGGCAGCTTACGAGCGCGGCGATTATGTTGCGGCGATGGTGATCTTCAAGCAACTGGCTTTGGAAGGGGATGCCTTGTCCCAACTCTATGTAGGCAGTATGTATGAGCGGGGCGAAGGTGTGGCGACCAACATCAGAGAAGCAATTCGGTGGTATCAGAGCTCGGCAGCGCAGGGCAATGTGGATGCGCAGATGAATTTGGCTGAAATTTATAGTGCCGGTGATCTGGTCGCGCAGGATCTGGTGCAGACATGTCTGTGGTGGATGTTGGCGGCAGAGCAGGGTGAATCGAGTGCAGTAAACAGTCTGGCATCGCTCAGGATGCAAATGACGACTGAGCAGATTCTCGAGGCGGAGCGGCTAGCAGATCAACTGCGTGAACAGATAACTAAAGCCAGGCATTGATCTGTAGTTGCATTAGGGATGGATGTGATTCTTTTTAATTCTTGTGATGGCGTTGGTGGTCAATAATTGCTGTTGAGTGTCTAATACACAAGGTTTCTTAGCGAATTCATTGATATGAGCATTAGTAAGATGAGTAAAAAAGTTTGGGTGGCTTTGGGTGCATTGATCGCGACTTTGAGTGTAGCTGGTCTGGCTGGCATGACTCTGGTGGCCAATGCGGCAGACACTGCTACGTCGCCTAATTTCATCGTTATTTATGCCGAGGCCGAAGGCTGGGTCAGTAGCTCGGTGCAGATGGACGATCGTAATCCGGCTTCAAAAGGCAGCGGCCTTAAAACGCCCAACTTAGAGCGTCTTGCGAGTGCGGGGATGCGCTTCTCTGATGGGTATGCCGCTTCGCCTCGTTGTACGCCTTCGCGTGCAGCAATTTTTACTGGGCGTAGTCCTGCGGCGTTACACATGACTTTCGTTGGTACCGGAGATGGTGATGCCTCGCCCGGTAATGTGAATACCAAGGTGATCCCAGTGAATGCCTCGACTGAAATGCCGCTCGAAGAAACCACGATTGCAGAACTATTAAAGCGTCAGGGTTATGGCACGGCGCATTTCGGAAAATGGCATGTAGGTAAAACCAATCCCTCGCAACATGGCTTTGATGAAAGCGACGGCGCAACCAGTAATGGCGGGCCCGACAATGTGGCCAGCCCCAATCCAAAGCAGGCGCTGTTGATGACCTCTAAAGGCATCAGCTTTATGGAACGTATGGCGAAAGCGAAAAAGCCGTTTTATTTGCAGATGTCGCATTACCCTAATCAGGCGCTAAAGAGCGCTAGCGCCAGTGCTGAAGAGAAGGGCGTGGTTGATAGCACCATTGGTCAGATTCTTGATGCAGTAGATCGTCTTGGCCTGAAAGGAAATACTTATATTGTTTACACCTCAGATCATGGCGCACAGGGCAAAAACACGCCGTTGACGGGGGGGAAAGGTGGCGTGTGGGAAGGCGGTATTCGTGTGCCCTATATTATTTCGGGGCCTGGCATTAAGTCGGGATCGTTCTCACATGTGCGAGCAAGTGGGGTTGATTTGTTCCCAACCTTTGCTGCGCTGGCAGGAGTGAAAGAAGCGCTACCCAAAGGTGTTGAGGGTGGTAGCTTGGTGCCGGTGCTAATGAATGGGGGTGTCGGTACAGTGCAGCGGCCACGCGAAGAATTTGTGGTGCATTTTCCTCATTACGACAAAGACCCTCAGGGGCCAGCGTCTTCTATTTTGTTGGGTAATTACAAACTAACCCGCCTTTATGAAACCGGAGAACTTAAGTTGTTTGACTTATCGAACGACGTGGTTGAGCACAATGATTTGGCTAAACAAATGCCAGAAAAAGTTACCGAGCTTGATTCGCGCATGACGGCTTACCTGAAAGAAATTAATGCGCAGATGCCCACAATGAACACAAATGCCACTACCACCAAGAGCGCCAGTGATTTGCCGGGCGAGAAGAAAAACGGCGGCATGGGTGGCGGTAAGGGCGAGGCTAAGGCTGGCGGTATGGGTAAGGGTTGATCCTTGTCAGATTTGTTTTCGTCTTACTGATCAATATTTCGTTATTGAAGGCCTGTCTGAAGATTCAATAGACAGGTCTTTACTATTCTTAAAGTAGTGACACACCCGATCTCGGCTAAGCTTCCCGTCCCTGTCGAACTGTCTTCGATAGCCTAGTTTTTTTCTTTCCCTAACTTGTAAGAAGGGTCGCTGTATGCATAAAAAATCTCTGGTACTGTTGGGCGCTGTTGCTGTGCTCATCGCAGGGTGGGCGATGAAGCCTAGTACGCTGGATGCTAATGCGGCCGCAACCCCTAAACAGCCT
>CANGFV010000056.1 GCA_947453225.1 Pseudomonadota bacterium | reverse complement strand
TCAGCCATCATGACTACTACCCAAGCCGCCACAAGAAATATTCAGCCCAATGCTCAGAACCAATATCAAGTGACTGCGGCTGACTTGCCGTTGTCTTGTCCTATGCCTGGCATGGAGCTTTGGAATTCTCATCCCAGAGTGTTTTTGCCTATAGAGCAAACTGGTTGGGCGAAGTGCCCCTATTGCAGTGCGGAGTACACGCTGCAGAGGTAATTGATCTGTAGTTTTATCTATTTCTGATTTCAATAGTCGTGTCTGGCGCATCTTCCCATCTGATTGGTTTTATATCTGTAACACATGATGATGCCGGTCGAGTGCTTTTGTAAGAATTGATTCCTGTTATTCTTCCCTGAAAAAACCAAACCGTTCGATAGTCGTGATAGCCGAAGCCAGCGCCTGTTTGACAGTATTGCCAAGCTTCGTTATCGCCTTTTAACTGACGGTCGTCAGGCGAGCCCATAACTTTAAGAGCCTGTTCTTTAGTGTCCCCGATGTTAAGCAGGATTGCCTTCTTTTCAAGACTGCCGCATGCGGTCAATGAAGTTAATAAAAATACATTAATAATACTTTTGTAAGGCTTCATGGAGTCCTTCTCGCCGTTCAGACCAGTACATTTGTTTCAGTAATTTAACAATTAACTAGGTACACCGCTTTTATAGTCCGCGTAACTTTTTTCTTCAACAATCTTTGAGCCGAGTTTGTCATTGATTTGGCGTTTAACGGTGGCGCGATCATGGTTGATTAAATTATAAGTGCTGACTAATCCTGTCATTTTATTTCCCAAAGTTCCATAAAATTAACTATATAATCAAAAAAACAACTATTGAATTCCTAATACCTACCTAGGGAATCTCTCTACAAATGGTCAATGTGCTATGTATTAAATGGGGCAAAAAGTATGGCCCGGAGTATGTCAACATCCTCCATTCGATGGTGCGTCGTCATTTGCAGCGCGAGCATCGTTTTATTTGTCTTACAGATGACGCTGAGGGAATCGATCCCTCAGTAGAGACCCAGCCCATACCCAAAGTGGATTTCCCTGACTTCGATAACATGGCTGCTTGGGCTCGAGCTCATGGCTGGCTGAAGCTGGTTTCTTTTGCCAATCCATTGCTTGATATTCAAGGGCCTACATTATTTATTGATCTCGATGTAGTCATCGTCGATAAGTTAGATCCTTTTTTTGATCTACCGGGCGAATTTGTGGTGATTCGTGAGTGGGATAAACGTGATGGTACCGGTAATACCTCGGTATATCGTTTTAATGCCGGTGCTCATGCGGATGCGCTCAGTTATTTTAAGAAGCACTCAGATGAGATTCGTAATAGTTACCGTAATGAGCAGCAATACATCACCACTTTTTTTGCCAATCAGGGGAAGATGAGTTTTTGGCCAGAGGCGTGGTGTCGAAGTTTCAAGCGGCATTGTGTACGTGCCCATGTCCTGAATTTGTTTTTACCTCCTCGTATTCCTGAAGGTGCGCGCATTATTGCCTTTCATGGCAAACCTAATCCGCCCGATGCGATTGCTGGTCGTAGTGGTAAATGGTATCGCCGTGTGATTCCAACGGCGTGGATCAAAGAACACTGGCGATAATTCAACCGTTTATGCACTTTCAATCTAAATTGGGAGCGGATCGCGTCAGAGTTATTGACGGTATTATTTTTGATCCGACAGTCATTGAGCCGATTAATCCGCAGATTTTTGAACTGAAGTACTGGAACTTTCGGGGCGCTATCCAAGTGATGGGGGGGCGTGGCTCAGTTTTGTTTATTAATGATGGTTCACGTCAGTGGGTGCTACGACACTATCGACGTGGCGGTTTGATCGGCAAAGTGATTGCGGATCGTTATGTGTGGGCCGGTGCAGAAAGAACGAGAGCATTTCGTGAGTGGCGCTTACTTGCGCAGTTGTATGCACAAGGTTTACCGGTGCCGCAGCCTGTGGCGGCGCGTTATCAGCGCAGTGGCCTGACCTATCAAGCCGGTCTCATTACCGTCGCTATTCCTCAGGCACAGACACTGACGCAGCGTTTACAAACCGAAGCGCTGAGTGAATCTACATGGCAACACCTGGGCGAGGTGCTGGCGCGTTTTCATGCGGCTGGTGTACAGCATGCGGATTTGAATGCACACAATATTTTATTCTCTTTAGACCAAACCATCACCGTGTTAGATTTTGATCGAGGCCAGTTGCGCACAGTGCAGCGTGCGTGGATTGAGGCAGTATTACAACGTTTACTGCGTTCCCTAAATAAACTCAAACAACAACGTAACATTCATTTTAATGAAGGCGACTGGGCTGTCTTACATTCTGCGCACGATCACAAGTTACAGTCGTTACTTCAGCGCTGATAGTAGTCTGGATACTCTGCGCTTAAGCCTTTAAAGCGGCGGTGAATCCATAAGTATTGTGCTGGCACGTTGCGCACATGTGCCTCAATGAGTTGATGAAAGCGTAACGCATCAGCTTGGGCATCATCGCTGGGAAAGTCAGTCATTGGCGGCAGAATTACCATGCGGTATCGACCATTCGCCAAGCGTTCGGGAAAGTACGGCAGCACCACTGCACCCGTCATTTTTGCTAAACGTGATGTAGCGGTATTGGTTGCGCAGGGGATACCAAAAAAGGCCACCATTTGTGCGCCCTTGTTGCGATAACTTTGATCCGGTGCATACCACACGGGTTCGTTGGCTTTCAGTGCCGTCACCAATGTACGCACATCATCGCGACGAATGGCGCGTCGTGTGCGTAATGCGCGATTGCGTGATAAGAAGCGTTCCATGACGGGATTGTGAGTCGGGCGGTACATGATATTCGTTGGGATGCGTGCCGCGATGGTTCGCGCGCCGATCTCAAGCGTGGTGAAGTGTGCACTAAGTAAGATGACTCCCTTGCCATGCGCCTGCGCTGCGGCCAGATGTTCCAACCCCTCAACCTCAGTCAGTCGTTGAATGCGTGCATCGGATGCCCACCATGCCAGCGCGGTTTCAAACATCGTAATCCCGATGTTCACAAAATGTTGTTTGAGTAGTTGTTCGCGTTGAGCAGCGCTCCATTCGGGGAAGCACAGTTGAATGTTGGTGCGCGCAGTGCGCACTTGGCGAATGGGTAGATAGTCAATCAGTCGACCGAGACCGCCACCCAAAACTTGTAGTAGAGGAAGCGGCAGCGGCGCCAGCATCCGCAATAGCCCAAGTCCCAACCAGGTGGGCCAATAGTGTGGGGCAAGTAAACGAAGTGGCGGCATGGGCATGGGGGTGACTAAACGGACGACAAGCTTAAGGCTTCATAGCCAGTGCGTCGAGATGACAATCAATTCACCGTGTTGCAGGTCGGGTATCATGGCGATGATTAGGTTAGGGATCGTATGCTGTCATTTGTTTTAAAACTGCTCTATCAATTGTTAATCCACGTGGCTGCGGGGGTGATGTTTATCGCGACTGCCCTGCGTGGTGTGCGTGATCCACAGTATCGCGATCGTTTGCCAGAACGATTGGGCTTTACTCAACTACAGTTTTCAAACTCACCTATTTGGATTCATGCCGCGTCGGTGGGTGAGGTACAGGCGGCATTACCCTTAATTCGACGTTTGCTATCAAACCTCGAACAGCGGCCGATATTGGTGACGACCACTACACCGACAGGCGCAGCACGTGTGCATACAGTATTTGCACAGCAAGTAAAGCATGCCTTTCTACCCTATGACACTGTCGGTGCGGTACATCGGTTTTTGCGGCGCACTCAACCGCATTGCTTTATTATCATGGAAACAGAGCTGTGGCCCAACCTCTTGCAAGCCTGTGTGACTCGAGCTGTGCCTGTGATGTTGGTCAGCGCGCGCATTTCAGCGAAGACGGCATCACGATACCGCTTTGCGCGTTCATTGTTTGCTCACACTTTTCCAAATATTTTTGTGGCTGCACAAACCTTAGAAGATCAGCAGCGTTTTCTTGCGCTTGGTGCATTGCCTGAACGCACGCAGGTGACTGGTAACTTAAAATTTGATCTTGAAGTTGCCGAATCGACGCTTGCCGCAGGAAGAGAAATTAAACAATCGCTGCATGCCCGTCCTGTGTGGATTGCAGCGAGTACGCATGCCGGTGAAGAAGAAAAAGTTTTGCAGGCGCATCGTCACGTATTGTTGCATCGACCTGATGCATTATTAATTTTAGTACCGCGCCATCCACAGCGATTTATGCAGGTGGCGCAGTTGTTAGATATGCAGCGTTTCAATTATGTAGCTCGCATTGGCAGGCAATTACCTATGGCCAAACATGCTGTGTGGCTGATCGATACGGTGGGCGAATTAATGTCGTTCTATGCGGCCAGTGATGTGGCTTTTGTTGGTGGCAGTTTGGTGTCCATCGGCGGACATAATTTACTGGAGCCTGCAGCATTAGGATTGCCTGTGTTGTCAGGACCTTCTGTCTTTAATGCGCCAGAGATTGCTAACCTGATGATTGCTCAACAGGCGCTGCACCAAGTAGATACCAGCGATGCACTCGCTGAAGCCGTGATTAAATTATTAGACTCGCCCGATCAAAGAAGCGCTGTAGGCAATGCGGCACAGCGTGTGGTTGCGCAGGGACGTGGCGCGCTAGCGTCCGTGCTTAAATTGATTCAGCAAGAGGCTCGAATCAATTTGCCCTGAACGAGTGAAGCCACTAATTCAGGGTCAATGAAGCAATAGGCTTATTGAGTTAACCAGCTATTGATTAGTTGCAGATCATCGCGTGTCAATGTGCCACTTACAGTCTTTAGAGTGATTAAACTGGTGATATAGCTGTAACGACTAGCGGCATAACTCTGTTCAGCGGTTAGCAAGTTATTACGAGAAGTCAGCACATCAATCGTGGTGCGCGTACCCACATTAAAGCCAGCTTCGGTCGCTTGTAATGCTAAACGTGAAGATTCCAACGCTTGTTTGTTGGCTTGTACTTGAGCGATAGCACTTTGTAAGCCCAAGTAAGCATCGCGGGCACCGCGTTCTGTTGCGCGAGTGGTTGCCTCAAGATTTTCTCTTGCGGCTCTTTGTTGGTAGACGCTTTGGCGAATCTTTGAGGTAACTGATCCGCCGCTAAAAATGGGCACATTGACGCCGGCAGAAAGCCAAGTGCCTTTCCAAGAGTGACTATTGGAGCTACTAAATAAGTCGAGATCCTTATATGCATCACTATTAGTGTAATTTGCACCCAGAGTGATGGTTGGATAGTTCGCTAGCTTTTGAGTGCCGAGATCATAGTTGGCAAGTTCTAGATTGATACGGCTTGAAGCGAGATCGATGTTGCCATTCATGGCCTTTTGCGCCCATTCATCTGCACTTTGTGGATCAGGCGTAAAGAGTGGCATATCTTCTCGAGGAGCAGCAAGGTTATCCAAACTCGCGCCAGTGATTTCACGCAACAATTCTTGATTAGTAGCGAGAGTGCGTTTAGCTGAGATAACTTTTGAGCTGGCGCTGTCTCGTGAAGCGCGGGCTTCTTGCACATCGGTAATTGCGGCAAGTCCAACTTCAAAGCGCTTTTCAGCGCGTTCCAATTGTTGGTTCAGAGACTCTAAGCTCGATTCGGCTGCTTTTAAGGCATCCTTTGCCGATAGCACATTGAAGTAGCGAGTTGCCACTCGTGTGATGAGGCTTAATTCTGCGTTTTGATACGTCAGATCAGCTTGAGCCAATGAATAATCAGTCCGATTCAGTGAACGCAAAAAGTTGGGCAGATTGATTGATTCAGTAGCGGTGATGCTATAAGAGCCGCCGCGTGTTGAGGTATTGGTCCAGGTCGTTGCGCTCATCCCAGAGGTGTCTTGTTGGCCTGTTGCCGTACCCGCCCAATTCAAATTGGCGCTGATATTTGGAAGAAATGAGGCCAAGGCTTGAGGGCGTGCTTCACGATTGGCAAGGCGAGTGGCGGCAGCAGCGCGAATGGTGGGATCGCTTTGTGCCGCTTGATCATAAACATCAAGCAACGTAGTGGCCTGTGCCGGTACAAAAGTGATGAGCGCAGAAGCGACGACCAGAGAGAGCGTGTGTTGAATGCGAATAAGTGACATCAGTGTTCTTCAGTAAGTTGGAATGCTGGGATCGATATCGCGGGACCAAGCCAGAATACCGCCAGCAAGATTGATCGCTTGGTAACCATTAGATTGCAACAACTTGGCAACTTCAAAGCTACGACGACCGGAACGACATAGCACGACAATTTCCTGAGTTTTATCGAGCTCGGACAGGCGAGACACCACCTGACCCATAGGAATATGCACGACCGCCGGAACACTGGCAACGGAGATTTCCCAATCTTCACGAACGTCAAGCAAAATTAACGATTCGCCAGCATTACGGCGACTTAGAAACTCGGCCGGTGTGATTTCAGTGATGCTCATATCAGTGTCTGTGCTGCTGCGAGGTGTGCGTATCAGAACACAAATTGATTGGGTTCCAAAGCTTTCGATAATCGGGGCAGCTCAGTTTCAAAAAGAGTGTCGCGTTGCCACTGATTGTCATCTAGTCGGGTGATTTTCATGGCCTGCATCACAGGCGCTTTGCCCGTCACCAGGAACAGCCGACCGCCCAAACTCAGGGCCCGTTCTAATTGGGGCAGCAGGCCAGGCGCGGAGCCGGTAACGATAATGACGTCGTAGGCTTTATTAAGGTCAAGCTGCAGCGCATCCACATTATCGACGAAGACGTTGTTGCTTACGGTGGCTTGCAAGTTGCGGCGGGCTTGATTGGCCATGTCAGTTTGGGCATCAGTAACGCGCACTTTGTAGGCCAGTTGTGCGGCGCACGCGGCGAGGTGACCCGAACCGGCGCCAACAATCCATACCTGATCTGTAGGTTGGATCTCCATGACTTGCAAGATACGGGCTTCGAGTTTGGGCGCCAGCATGACTTGAGCGTGGGGGAGTGGCAGGTTTTCATCGGCAAAGGCCAGTGCCTGATAGCCCGCAGGGACGAACTTTTCGCGCGCGACCTTCCGCACGGCATCGAGCACGCGCTCATCCAATACCCCCCAAGTGCGGAGCTGTTGGCTGATCATTTGTTCGCGGGCGATTTGGGTATCCAGAGGCATGAGCGGGTCTCAAAGGGTCAAATACGGGAAAAAGCGGTCGAGGGTGACCAATCCAGCCGCTAAGCCTACGAAGTTTGCATAATATCTACAAGTTGTGACTTACAACTATATGATCCAAAAGTAAATTGACTTAAGCCGGTGGGGTGGGCTGCTGTCCATGATGGCCAGCTGATTATGGTGAATTTGCCGGATGGTGGTTCTACTCATCCGTTATTCTTATCACTGAGTTAATTTGCCTTTGCTGGGCGAAAAATGTTGATGCTTAAGGAATTTATTTAAAAATTTTTGATTAAGGACCTTGATGAGTTGGATTCTCATAACACTGTTTGCGCTGTTGCTAGTCGCTTGGCTGTCTGCGCTGATTTTACGTCAGCGTGACAGAGGGGCGGTTCGGCAGGCGGCTCAGTGTCTGGTGGATTTGGCTGAAACAGGAGAGGCGCTACCACCTTCCTTATCCGAGGGTATTACTCAGCCGTTAGTGGAGCAGTTGACGCCGTTGGTCGACCAGCTCATGGCCACAGAGCAACTCGTTCGCGATCAAGATCAGCAGTTGATGCGGCTGTTAGCCAGTCTGCATGAGCCTGCGGCCATCCACGGCCAAAGCATTCAGTACATCAATCAAGCCTTTGTTGAATTGCTAGGCGTTGAGTCTGTTAATGAATTGCTGGGCAAGAACATTGCCAGCTTTATTGCTGCAGATCAGGGCGATTTGCTGCGCTCACATTTACGTCGCGCAATGAATGGTGATACTGCGCCAGCTCGCATTGAGTTGGAGTTGAGTCCTAAGACAGACCAGTTGTTGAGAATTGAACTGGGCTGGCAGCGAGTGCAATTTCAGGGTAAGGCGAGGTTGTTGCTCACTGTTACTGAAATGTCGCCGCAGATTGTCGTCCAATCGCCAGCTGCAAAACAGGCGCATACCACCAACTGCGATGCGATTGATGCGCTCGCAGAAGGCATTGTCACCACCGATGATGCTGGACGAGTTGAATATATGAATCGTGCTGCCGAACAGATGATAGGGTTTTCTGTCGCCGAGGCGCGGCATCGTGAATTCATGCAATTGGTGTCATTAGTCGATGAGTCTGATCGACATGCATTGGCTGACCCTGTTAAGCAGTCGATCACTACTCAAACGCGAATTAGTGCAGGGCGCCGTAGTTTGTTGGTGACACAGTCAGGTAAGGAGTATCCCGTCGATATTTCGGTATCGCCACTGAAAGACCCGCTCGGTAATCAAATTGGTACTGTGGTGCTCATGCGTGATGTCAGTGAGCTGCGTGGCTTAACGCGTCAAATGTCTTATCAGGCCAGTCACGATGCATTGACTGGACTGGTGAATCGACGTGAGTTTGAACGTCGACTACAAGAAATTGTCGATAATGTGCACAGCACTTCAGCACGACATGTGCTGTGCTACTTAGACTTGGATCGCTTCAAGTTAGTGAATGACACCGTTGGTCATCTCGCCGGTGATGGGTTGTTGCGCGAAGTGGCCGGCTTAATTAGAGATGCAGTGCGTGATTCAGATGTGGTTGCGCGTTTAGGCGGCGATGAGTTTGGATTGATCTTGACCAGCTGTCCGTTAGAAAAGGCAACCCAAATCGCTGAAGATGTGATGCGCAAGGTCAATGACTATCGCTATGTCTTCAAAGACCGAGTATTTACTATTGGGGTCAGCATAGGCTTAGTAGAGTTGGCTGCAGATAGCGGTAACTTAGAAGAAGTGATGAGTGCCGCAGACTCGGCATGTTATATGGCCAAGCGACGCAATGGTTATTTTGGAAATCATGTGCATGTGTATTCTGCGCGTGATGAAGCGATCGCGCGTCAACGAGGCGAAATTCAGTGGCTCAAGCGCTTACAAACAGCTATTAAAGAAAATAAGTTTGAGTTATTAGCGCAGCCAATTGTTGCGGTCACGCCGTTGTTGTTTGATGGCGGCCCTGCAATGGAGGTGCTGCTGCGTCTTCGTGATGATCAGTCGCCGGAGGGAATAGCGCCTGCAGAGTTTGTGCGCGCCGCAGAGCGTTATCGTTTGATGGTCGACATTGATCGTTGGGTAGTGCAAACCGCGCTGACTGCATTGGGGCGTGGGGGTATTCGCTTGCCAGATTCGGCCAGTCTTGCAATCAACTTGTCGGGTCAGACATTGGCTGATCCAAGTTTCTTAGAGTTTGTAGTTGAGTGCTTAGATACCACTGGCGTTGCGCCGCATCGTTTGTGTTTTGAAGTCACTGAGACTGCAGTCATGACCAATATTGAACAGGCGCAGCGCTTCATTGATGTGTTGCATGGCTTGGGCGCCACTTTTGCTCTGGATAATTTCGGTAAAGGCTTGTCCTCATTCGGTAATCTAAAAACGCTCGGCATTGATTATTTGAAGATTGATGGTTCCTTTATTCGTAACTTGCAAGATGACACGGTCAATCAAGCCATGGTGTCATCAATGGTGAAATTGGCGCGTACGCTCAATTTCAAAGTGATTGCAGGCCAAGTAGAAGATGGTCCTGCGCTGAATGCTGCACGCCGTATTGGTGTGGACTTCTTACAAGGCTTTGAAGTGGCTCGGCCGCAGCCATTAGCGCGCGTAGTCATGCGCGCTGCGAGTTGATTGACTGCAAGATTTCTTAAGCGCCGATGTTCAACGATCGGCTTTCAAACTAAAGTCATAAGAAAACGATCGCCATGGTTTGGTCATAGGTTCGCCATCCGGTGCAGTGGTGCCAGAGGCATGTGGTTTGAATTCTTCAATGAGCGAATTCTTAACACCGAATACTGCATCACTATCTAAATATTGATCGCCTTTAACAAACACGTGTGTGACTAGCGTTTCATGTTCTGGCGCTGAAATCATAAAGTGTAAATGGGCGGGTCGATAAGGATGACGCTTGGTGGCAGTTAATAAATCACCCACTGGACCATCGTAAGGAATGGGATAGCTGGTGGGTAGAATCGACCAAAAAGCAAACCGACCTTGTGCATCAGTTTGAAAGGAGGCGCGCAAATTCAGTGTTGGCGATAATTGCACATCATAGAAGCCATCTTTATTGCACTGCCACACTTCGACCCGCGCATTTGCCAGTGGGGTGCCATGAGTGCTGCGAATTACGCCGCTGGCATAAAGGGGTTCACCTTCCGTATTGGGCGCAATATTCGCACCCATAGGTAGTGCGGGTGCTTCATTGACAAAGAAGGGACCGAGTACCGTAGTTTCAGTTGCGCCATCACGATGACGATGATTAATGGCATCGACAAGCATGGATACACCGAGCGTATCCGATAACAAAATAAATTCTTGGCGAGTGTCTGTGCATTGTTGACCGGTGCGGGTGAGAAATTTGATAGCGGCTTGCCATTCTTCGAAGCTTAAATCGACGTCGCGAATGAAGTCATGTAGATGAGTGACTAGACTATTGAGAATGGTTTTAAGGCGTGGATCTGGAGTGTTGCCAAAGCGCTCAATCACAGATTGAGTAATATTGTGTTCATCAAAGTCACGCACGGGATTCTCCTTCAAGTGGCCGCAGGTCGACGGCCATGAAATGCATCTTCAAGTAATTGCGCAATGCCAGCGCGTTCAATAGCGCGTGGACTCCAGTAAGGATTAGCCAGAGCCAGATCTGTTGCGCGTGTGAGTTGTTCTTCGCTCATGCCCAGTGCTTTTAGTGAGGTGGGCAGCTTTAATGCTTTGGCTAGATCGAACAAACCTTGTGCTGCATTACTTGTACCTAATGCATTGGCGATTTGCTGCATGGCTTGTGGTGCGGCAGAAGCGTTATATGCGACTGCATGAGGCAGAATTACGGAATGCGTTTCAGCATGAGGCAGATTAAAAGAACCGCCCACGGTATGGCACAACTTGTGATGCAGCGACATGCCGACTTGTGCCAAACACAGTCCACATAACCATGCGCCATACAAGGCATTAGATCGTGCTTCTTTATCTGACGGATTAAGCTGAATTTTTGGTAGCGCATCTGTTAATGCTTGAATGCCTTGCATGGATAAGGTCGATGTTAGGGGATTGGCATCTTTGGCGTAGAGCGCTTCTACTGCGTGCGCAATGGCATTCATGCCCGAGGCCGAAGACACGGCGACCGGTAAGCTTAAAGTTAAAGCAACGTCATAGATCACCACTTCAGGTAATACCTTCACTGTGCGTTGCGTGGTTTTTACACCATTCTGCGTTTCACCAATGATGGGCGTCGCTTCTGAGCCGGCATAAGTGGTGGGAATCACAATTTGTTTGATGTCAGTGCGTAACGCCAGTGCCTTACTGAGCCCAATGGTGGAGCCACCACCTATGGCAACAATACAATCGGCATGTGCGTCTTGAAGTTGAGCGAGCGCCCGTTCGGTGATATCCACCGGTGTGTGCATGGCGGCATCGCTGAATAAACTCACGGCCATTGAGCCCAATTGCTTCATTAACGCCTGTCCTTGAGCGACTTGCTGCCCTGTGCACAACACCATTGCGCGTGAGGAACCCAGCGCGTGCATTTCATTAGCCAATTGAGCGAGCGTGCCGTCACCAAACACGACGCGCGTGGGGAGTCCGGTAAAGTTGAATGACTGCATCGATGTTCCTGCTTTCAACAATTAACAGATACTACATTTTTTTAGATTGATCGTCGCTGTTCAGCAGGGGATATAAAAAAGGCTCCGAAGTTGCCCTCGGAGCCTTTGAATCACAGACTGATTTGTTGATTACAACAACGGTACTAACAATAGTGCGACGATGTTGATGATCTTAATCAGCGGGTTGATGGCAGGGCCTGCAGTGTCCTTGTAGGGATCGCCGACAGTATCGCCAGTAACAGCTGCTTTATGGGTTTCAGAACCCTTGCCGCCGAAGTTGCCTTCTTCGATGTACTTTTTGGCGTTATCCCATGCACCGCCGCCGGTGCACATCGAGATGGCCACGAACAGGCCAGTCACAATCGTACCAATGAGCAAGCCACCCAAGGCTTTTACGCCAGCGCCTGGACCCATCAATGCATTCATGCCGAACGCCACCACGACTGGAACGAGGATGGGCAGCACTGAAGGTACAACCATTTCTTTGATCGCAGCCTTGGTCAGCATGTCTACTGCTGTGCCGTATTCAGGTTTTGCGGTGCCAGCCATGATGCCAGGGATTTCTTTGAACTGACGACGCACTTCTATCACGACTGAACCGGCTGCACGCCCCACAGCTTCCATCGCCATTGCACCGAACAGATAAGGCACCAGACCGCCGATGAACAGACCGATGATGACAGCAGGATCAGAGAGGCTGAAGTCTTGTAGTTTGCCGGCAGCTTCAAGGTTATGAGTGTAGTCAGCGAACAACACCAGAGCCGCCAGACCTGCAGAGCCAATGGCATAACCCTTAGTGACGGCTTTCGTGGTGTTGCCCACCGCATCCAG
>CANGFV010000055.1 GCA_947453225.1 Pseudomonadota bacterium | reverse complement strand
TTTCTGGTCCGGATCGGGTTGCTGCAGGCCAGTTAGCTATTAATGCAGGCGCAGAAGTCCTGATTTCAGACGATGGGCTACAGCATTATCGGCTACAGCGAGACTGCGAATTAGTGGTTGTCGATGGTAGTCGTATGTTCGGTAATGGCTATCTTTTACCAGCCGGTCCTCTGCGCGAACCTATCAATCGACTCAGCCGCGCTACTATGGTGCTTATAAATCAGCGTGGTAATGTCGGCGCCACATCTTTCCCTCAGCCACATATTATCTTTCGAGTCGTGCTAGGTGAGATGCGGTCATGTGTTACTCACGAGTCTCGTTCGTTGACGTATTTAAAAGGGCAGAAAATACATGTGGTGACTGCCATTGGCCATCCGCATGCGTTTATCTCCGCTTTAGAAGCCTTGGGAATCAACGTAAACGTTCATCTTCATCCAGATCATGCGGCGTTAACTCGTAGTGATATTGATTTTTCTGATCAATTACCCGTTCTCATGACTGAAAAAGATGCCGTAAAATGCAAACATATTGCAGATTCGCGTCACTGGATTGTCGCCTCCGCGATTGAATTTAATGATGTAGACCAGAACCAACTTCTGCACTGTGTGCGTCAGGCTATAACTCGTTCTCATGTGGTTTGAGTAAAAAATATATTATGGATCTTAGATTGCTCGATATTCTTGCCTGTCCGATTTGCAAAGGATCACTCAGGTTTGATAAACAAAGCGCTCAGCTCATCTGCCGGGCGGATCGTCTTGCCTTTCCAGTGCATGATGGTATCCCGGTGATGCTCGAGGAAGAGGCTAAAGTCTTGGATGCAAGTGACCCACTTTTGGATGCTTAATGAGTTTTAAGGTTGTCATTCCAGCGCGTTATGCATCTACGCGTCTTCCAGGTAAGCCGTTGCTTGATATCAACGGTAAATCCATGGTGCAGTGGGTGGTGGACGCGGCCTGTCAAAGTCAGGCGGATGAAGTTCTTGTGGCCACCGATGATGCGCGCATCGCTGAACGAGTTACTAATCCACGCAATAGTCAGTCCATGGTTGTCATGACTCGTCTTGATCATCTCTCAGGCACAGATCGCATTGCGGAAGTGGCATTACAAAAGCACTGGTCGGCTGACACGATTGTGGTCAATGTGCAGGGGGATGAGCCGCAAATGCCGCCTCAACTGATTAATCAAGTGGCCAAATTATTGATTGATAATCCTCGGGCGGATTTGTCCACATTAAGTACGCCTATCAATTCTTTGGAAGAGTTTCTAAACCCTAATGTGGTCAAAGTAGTCAGTAGCAACGCCGGACTTGCCTTGTATTTCAGTCGCGCGCCTATTCCGTGGCACCGTAATGGCGCTAGCGATGGATTAATGGGTCAGCGCGAATATCAGGGCGGCCATCGCCATTTGGGGATCTATGCTTATCGAGTGGCTGCATTGCTACAATTGACTCAACTGCCAGCAAGCGCTCTTGAAACTGCGGAAAGCCTAGAGCAGCTCAGGGCCTTGCAGGGTGGTATGCGCATCGCAATTGCAACGGCGTGCCAGCAGCCAGGCTTGGGTATTGATACGCCACATGATCTAGAACGTATTCGACTTCAATTCACTTAAGAGACTAGGAAAAACATGTTGAAACATAACAGTTACTTCGATGGCGGCGTGCAAAGCATTGGTTTTGAGCGTAATGGCTTCAAAGCTACAGTAGGTGTTATTGCTACGGGTGAGTATCATTTTGGTACCGGTGCCGCCGAGCGCATGACCGTGATTAGTGGCTTGCTGCGCGTTAAGTTGGCGGGCGGTGACTGGCAGCAATATCCTGCCGGTACTGTATTTGAGATTGCCGCTAATAGTGGCTTCGATGTTCAAGCCGTTGCTGGACCTGCCGCTTACTTGTGTGAATTTATCAGTGGCTAATGAGTGGATTAAAATTGTGCCACCGAATAAAAAGGCCAGCTAATGCTGGCCTTTTTACTTTCAAGGTTGCGAGGTATTTAGTCGTCTGAACCAGTAGCGCCCAGCAAATGCAGCAAGCTGGTGAATAAGTTATAGATGGTCACATATAGCGACACGGTGGCGAGGATGTAGTTAGTTTGCTGGCCATTTAGAATACTGCTGGTTTCAAACAGAATAAATGCGCCCATGGCGAGCACAAACATGCCTGAGACCACCAAGGACAGTGTTTGCAAATGGAAGAACATGGCGATTAAGCCAAGCACGAATCCTGCCAGGATACCCACGGTCAGAAAGCCACCTAGGAAACTAAAATCCTTACCGCTTTTAATGGCATACGCAGAAAGACCAAGGAAGGCTACCGCTGTAGTTCCTAGGGCGGTCAATACCACTTGATGGCCATTGGGTAGGAAACGCAAGTACGCGCTGATAATTGGGCCTAGTGTGTATCCTAAGAATCCAGTCAGGCCGAATACGCAGAGGATGCCCCACGCGCTGTTTTGCATTTTGTGGGTGGCAAATAATAGGCCAAAATAAATCACGAGCGTAGTCAGAATGCCGGGTGAGGGCAGTTGATAAGCCATTGCCAAACTCGCGACCACTGCACTAAAGCCCAAGGTGGCGCTTAGTAGCAGATAGGTGTTGCGCAGCACTTTGTTAGCTGACAGCGATGACTCACTGACACCACTCAAGACGCGAACGGGGGTGTTTGACATTGCTAGGGCTCCGTTGAGGTAATTGACATAGGTCTGACTATAACAAAGTTGCGGTAGTTTCAAGCGTAATCAAGTGCAAAGTTGTCCAGTTCTATTCGTCAAGAATCATTAGAGTTGTGTACAATGCGCGCCCGCACTGAATTGTCGATGATGGAGAGGTGGCAGAGCGGTTGAATGCACCGGTCTTGAAAACCGGCAGACTCTCACGAGTCTCGTGGGTTCAAATCCCACCCTCTCCGCCACTTATGCCGTTAAGAGCTATTGCGGCGTGTTTTTTGCCAAAAAGCTGAAGTATTTTGGGGTGTTGGGGCGGGATGTGATGTGTCTCCGCCTGATTCTTCATCGCTTTATGGTGGCTCGCGTTGGTTTCTTCGCGACGATTAGCCGCGAATCCCGCCAGGCCCGGAAGGGAGCAACGGTAACGGTGACATCGAGTGCCGGAGAGTCGCTGGCGCGAGTCACCACCCTCAGTTGTTTGATGTTTTGATCGAATTCTCCGCTCAAGATAAACGGGTTTATTGCAACGCATGAGTTACCTGGTTCTTGCCCGCAAGTGGCGTCCAAAGCGATTTGCCGAATTGGCCGGGCAGGAGCATGTGGTCAGGGCGCTGGTTAATGCCCTTGAGTCCGGCAGGGTGCACCATGCATTTCTATTTACCGGAACACGCGGCGTCGGTAAAACCACCATCGCCCGTATTTTTGCCAAATCTTTGAATTGCGAAACCGGTGTGACTGCTAATCCATGTGGTCAGTGCTCAACCTGTCGTGAGATCGATGAAGGTCGTTTTGTGGACTTGCTGGAAGTGGATGCGGCTTCTCGAACCAAGGTTGATGATACGCGTGAGTTGTTAGATAACGTACAGTACGCGCCCGCACGAGGTCGTTACAAGGTCTACCTGATCGACGAAGTTCACATGCTCTCTACGCATTCCTTCAATGCATTATTGAAAACGCTTGAAGAGCCGCCCCCGCATGTAAAGTTTTTGCTTGCAACAACAGATCCGCAGAAGCTGCCAGTCACGGTGTTATCACGTTGCTTGCAATTCAACTTAAAGCGCATGTCGCAGGCGGTGATCGCAGGTCGCATCAACGAGATTCTTACTGCGGAAAAAATTTCCTATGAGGCTGATGCGGTGCGACTTATTGCACGCTCAGCTCAGGGCAGTATGCGTGATGCGCTCAGTTTGCTCGATCAGGCTATTGCCTTTGGTGGTAATAGTCTCAAGTTTGCTGATACGCAAACGATGCTAGGTACCATAGATCATCGACAGATTTTTGCTATAGCAGTGGCCCTAGCACAACACGATGCTCGTGAGGTGTTGCGACAGGTGGTCGATCTTGATGAGCATGCGCCAGATTATCGTGATGTACTTGCTGAAATGGCTGCACTGCTGCAGCGTGTTGCCTTGGCGCAGGCTGTGCCAGAATTGTTAGATGACGAACAAGAGAATGCTGAATTTGTACGTGAACTGATGAAGGTGCTGACACCTGAAGATGTGCAGTTGTTCTATCAGATTGCTGTGGTCGGTCGACGAGATTTAGATTTGGCGCCAGAGCCCCGCTCAGGATTTGAAATGGTACTGCTGCGCATGCTGGCATTTCGCCAGTCAGAAGAGGGTGCATCTAATGGTGTTGGCGTGAGCGTGACGCAAAGCACCAGTGCTACTAGCGTCCGTTCATCGACCCCGCGCTCTGCTAATTCTACCGCATCGACAACCGTTACTTCGTCTGGCACTCAAGATTGGCTAAGTATGGTGCGCAATGCTAATTTGAGCGGTATTGCTGCACAGTTGGCAGCGCATTGCAGTTTGCAGGCGCGTACGCCAGGTAAATTGCAATTATTTCTCGATGCAGATGGCGAGCATTTTCGACGACCTGCGGTGGAAGAAAAATTACGCCAAGCACTTAGCGCAGCGTTGGCAGAAGACATCAAATTAGAGTTTGTTGCTCAGGCGGGCGAGACGGTGGTTGATACTCCGGCAAAGCGTGAACAAGCAGCAGCGGTCGATCGTATGAAAGCTGCAGCACAATCTATACACAATGATCCGAATGTAAAACAGATGATGGATATTTTTGGCGCTGTAGTGCAGCCCGATTCCATTAAGCCTGTTGACTCTGGTACATAATCATTTAGCGGAGAGTAGAGCGTAATGAAAGGCGGAATTGGCAACATGATGAAGCAGGCGCAAATGCTGCAAACCAATATGCAGCGTGCTCAAGCAGAAGTTGCGCAGTTGGAATGTACGGGCGAGGCCGGTGGTGGTTTAGCTAAAGTCACTATGAATGGCAAACATGAAGTCAGCCGCGTACAAATCGATCAATCGCTGCTCAGCGACGATAAGGATTTGCTTGAAGATCTGGTCGCTGCGGCTATTAATGATGCCGTGCAAAAGTTAGCGCAAGCAAGCCAAGCAAAGATGCAGTCTGCAATGGCCGGTATGCAACTGCCTCCAGGTTTTAAGCTGCCTTTCTAGGTATAACTGCTCTAGCTACCTTTAATGCATTATCCGCCATCCCTTTTGCAGTTGATTGAAGCCTTGCGTGTTTTGCCTGGCGTCGGTCCAAAGTCTGCGCAGCGCATGGCATTCCATTTGCTGGAACGTAATCGTCAAGGAGCGAGCAGTCTCGCTACAGCCCTGCAGTCAGCTTGCAAGGAGATTGGGCAATGCCAACGTTGCCGTATGTTTGCAGAGCTTGAGCTGTGTCCTATTTGCGCCAGCACCAGTCGCGACAAGAGTTTGTTATGCGTGGTCGAGTCGCCTGCTGATGTGGTGGCTGTCGAGCAATCCGGTTCGTACAAGGGTGGCTATTTTGTGCTGATGGGTCATTTGTCGCCGCTTGATGGTGTTGGCCCAGAGGAATTAGGTTTGGCGCAGTTGGAGCTGTTGCTGAGTGCTGGAACAGTTCAGGAAGCGATATTGGCGACGAATCCAACTGTCGAGGGTGAGGCCACTGCACATTACATTGCCGAACTGGCGCTAAAGCATGACGTTAAGCCAACCCGTATTGCCCACGGGGTGCCGGTGGGTGGCGAGCTAGAGTATGTGGATGGTGGTACGTTAGCGCATGCTCTGGCAGGTCGTCACGTTATCCGCTAAGGCCAAAATTAGCGTAGAATTACTCTTTTAATTTACTGAAAACTTGTTGAAGAGATGACTGTGGAAGAAGAACTGAAAAAAGCTGCGCTTGAATACCACCGCTTGCCGACTCCGGGGAAAATTTCCCTTAACTCGACTAAGGCGCTGGCGAATCAACGCGATTTGTCCTTGGCCTATTCGCCCGGCGTTGCCTACGCCAGTATCGCGATTAAAGAAGATCCACTTGAGGCGGCAAGTCTGACTTCACGCGCCAATCTGGTAGCAGTTATTTCCAACGGTACCGCCGTGCTCGGTTTGGGCAACATTGGCCCGCTCGCCAGTAAACCCGTAATGGAAGGCAAGGGCTGTTTATTCAAAAAGTTCGCTGGCATCGACGTATTCGATATTGAAATCGACGAATCCGATCCAGAGAAGTTAGTCGACATCATCGCTGCATTAGAGCCTACTTTTGGCGGCATCAACCTTGAAGATATCAAGGCACCAGAATGTTTCTATGTTGAGCGCAAATTGCGTGAGCGCATGAAGATTCCGGTTTTCCATGATGATCAACACGGTACAGCAATTATCGTGACCGCTGCAGTGATCAATGGCATGAAGGTCGTTGGTAAAGACATTGGCAAAGTTAAAGTTGCGGTGTCAGGTGCGGGGGCTGCGGCTATTGCCTGTTTAGATCTGCTCGTAGCACTCGGTTTAAATCGTCAGAATGTGTTTGTAAGCGACAGTACTGGGGTGATTTATGAAGGTCGTCCTAAAACCACCGATCCTGATAAATTACGCTATGCACAAAAAACTGAAGCGCGCACGCTGGCGGATATTGTTGTTGATGCCGATATCTTCCTAGGATTATCAGGTCCGGGTGTATTAAAGCCTGAGATGGTCAAAAACATGGCGCCACAGCCATTGATTATGGCATTGGCAAATCCTGAGCCGGAAATTCGTCCTGAATTAGCAAAAGAAGCGCGTCCGGATTGCATTGTCTGCACGGGCCGTTCTGATTATCCAAATCAGGTGAATAACTCTCTGTGCTTCCCATTCATATTTAGAGGCGCGCTTGATGTGGGCGCGACTACCATCAATGATGCGATGAAGCTCGCTACGGTACATGCTATTGCTGAACTTGCAGAAGCAGAACAGTCAGATGAAGTCACTGCGGCATACGGTGAAGCCAAGTCTGGATTTGGTCCTGAATTTTTGATTCCTCGTCCATTCGATCCACGTTTGATTCTGCGTATTGCGCCAGCGGTGGCTCAAGCGGCAATGGATAGCGGCGTAGCTACGCGTCCAATTAAGGATATGCAGGCATATCGTAGTCGTCTAAATCAGATTGTGTATCAATCAGCTTCTGCGATGGGGCCTGTATTTGCTGCGGCCAAGCGTAAGCCAAAGCGCGTCATTTACTCTGAGGGTGAAGACCCTCGTGTCCTACAGGCAGCGCAGTTGGCTATTGATGAAGGCATCGCCTTCCCAGTGCTGATTGGCCGCACTGATCTCATGAAAGAGCGCGTCACCAAGCTCGGCCTTCGCCTTGAATTTGGCGTCAATTGTGAAGTAGTCAACATCAATAACGATGCACGATTCCGCGATTGCTGGAGCGAGTATTACCAGTTGGTTAAGCGCAAGGGTGTGTCACGACTGCAAGCTATGGAGCAGATGCGTAGCCGCACTACCTTGATTGCTGCCATGTTGGTTCGGCGCGGTGATGTCGATGCCATGCTATGCGGCACCATTGGCGATTATCACTACCACCTAAAATATATCGACTTAGTTATCGGTAGACGTCCTGGTGCCAGCGTATTTGCGGCGATGCAAATGTTGATTCTACCTGACCGCCAATTGTTCTTCTGCGATACGCATGTTAACCGTGAGCCTAGCGCGCAAGAAATCACTGAAATGACTTTGATGGCTGCAGACCAAGTGCGACGTTTTGGTATCACACCAAGTGTCGCATTGTTGTCACACTCCAGTTTCGGTAGTTCTCATTCACCGTCAGCCCAGAAGATGCGTGATGCTTTAGAGTTGATTAACGCACGTGCTCCAGAACTCGCAGTGGAAGGTGAGATGCGGGCTGATTCGGCGCTGAACAAATCGATTCGCGATAACGAATTCCCCGACTCACGCTTAACGCAAGATGCTAATTTGCTGATTTTCCCGAATGTGGATGCAGCCAATATCACTTACAACACCTTGCGTGCGGCCAGTGAGAATGGCGTGACAGTTGGTGGCATTCTCTTGGGTGCCGCCAAACCTGTGCATATCATGACGCCATCATCCACAGTTCGTCGTATTTTGGATATGACTGCATTAGCTGTGGCGGAGGCGGGCGCGCAACGTACTAAGCTATAAATTAGTATTAGTTCAGCAGAAATTTAAACGGCCGGTTTCATCTAGAAATCGGCCGTGACTTTTTAATCCTCTGAGTTGAGCTCTTCAGGTTCGTTGATCGGAGGATTTCCATCGTAGACCACAAACTCACGACGTTGCAGCCAAGAATCTCGTACTAGACCATAGGGATCGTAGGCCTTGCTTAAAGTGTCGTCCAAATGCAGCAAAGACTCACGCTTCTGAATGATTTCTAAAGAGGTGAGTGTGGTGTCTGCTTCCCATGGCAGTTCAACATTTCGTGTAGGGCGCGACAGGTAATCTGGTACACGTCCTACGGTATCGCGTAGCGTAGAGGGTCCGAGTAGTGGCAGGACTAAATATGGACCTGACGGCACGCCCCACATGGCAAGGGTCTGGCCAAAATCCTCATCGTGGCGCTCAAGATTTATTTTATCGGCGACATCAATAAATCCCCCAAGGCCTACAACAGTATTAATAACAAACCGACACGTATCTAGTGCCATTAGTTTTGGCTTCGCCTGGAGAAGTTGATTAACCATTGTCCATGGTGTGCCTAAGTTAGAAAAAAAGTTACTGATTCCAGTCCGCATGAACTGCGGAGTGATATATCGGTAGGTTTTCGCTATAGGCTTAATTGCTGCTTTATCTAGGCCATCATTCACTTTATAGATGCCGCGATTAAAGCCTTGCCATGGATCGGTGCTGGCTGTGCGACCGGGTGCAGTAGCGCAACCCGTCACAAACAAAGTGATGACGATCGATATGGAGAGGGCTGATTTCAAGTTAGAGCGCGTTGGTGACATAGAGTAATTATCGGCTTCTGGCCTGCCTAATTCTAGTGCTGCTTTATCTGGTTTCTTGTTGTTCGGGATTGCTGTTACGCATTTTACGTGGCATGGCTTTCTGAATTTCCTCAAGACGTGCCTGAAACCTAGCCCGTTGTATTGGAGTTACATTGGGTACAGCGAGCGCCATTTGTAGTTGACTCATGGCTAGCGATAAATCGCCACCCATCAGTTGATATTCGGCCATGTAGTAATAGGCTTCGGCGACTTCACCTGCTGAATTGGCGGCCATAGCGATCAGTTTGGTTTGATCTGGTGTTGGGGCTACGGTGTTAAACAAATCGAGCAGTACTTGATGGGCAAGTTTTGCTTGGCCAGTTTGTAAGAGCACTTCAGCATAACGAACCGTCACAGGTATGTTACGCGGAAATAATTCATAGGCGCGAGCCAATGTGGCGATCGCAGCTTGCTGATTATTGTTGGCTAATTGAGCTAGACCTAAGGCCGTATGAAACTGCATCACAGTGAGATTATTCGATTGCAATGTAGATAGGATGCTGACAGCTTCAGCGGGTCGATTGCTATTTAGTAGCGCCAGCGCTTTTCCGTATCTCTGCGCCACATCTATTTTAGATTCATTTTCTGGACCGGCTGAGTAATGCTGTAATGGTGATTCACCTGACGGTGTCATGGCCACTCGCATCCGTTCACGTATTAGGTTGTAGGTCATGCTGTTTGTGGCTTTTATGTTGTACTTTGAAGCTCGACTTCGGGTTTCTGCAATACGTTCTACTGTCACTGGATGGCTTCGTAGAATCGACGGAATATCTGCCTCATTGGCGCTTCCATTTTGGCGTTGTAACACTTCGAAGAACTGCCACATACCGTTAGGGTCGTAGCCGGCACGGGTTAATAAATTAATGCCCACATTATCTGCTTCGGTTTCATTGGCTCGCGAAAAAGTCATTTGATTGTTCAAGGCTACAGATTGCATTGCAGCTATACCCGCCATCGCTGCATCAGGGCTTCCGGCAGCGCCCACGAGAATGGCTGCAAGCATTGCCGCGGAAGATACGATGGTGTTGCGACTCTCAGCAGCAATACTACGAGCGATGTGCCGTTGAGTGACGTGAGAAATTTCGTGTGCGAGCACACCGGCCAGTTCGCTTTCGTTGTGTGTCGCAAGTAGTAGTCCGGCATTGATGCCTACAAAACCGCCGGGTAGGGCAAAAGCATTGATCTCGCTATCTTTGACTGCAAAGAACTCAAAGCTTTGATCTGGTGTGTGAGCGAAGCTGGCAAGTTGTTCGCCTATGTTCTTTAAGTATTCATTAATTTCAGGGTCTTCAATGATTTGCCCTTGATTGCGCAATCCACGCACCACCATGCTACCGAGTCGATACTCCTCTTCAATGCTTATTGTGGTATTAGCCTGAGTGCCAATATCCGGTAAGTTCATGTCGGCACTGAGTGCAGCGCTCCCTGCGCTGATAAAAATCAGCACAGGGATTAGCATGGACAAGTATCGAAAAAAACACTTCATGCTGTTTAAGGTAACCTAGGATGTAGCCTACAAATCAGGTGACTTATATAGCAGACAGTCATAGGCACCGAGATGAAGTTTCCTTAAACATGCTTATAAGTTCTCAGAGGCGAAGTCTGCCAGTCGTGAACGCTCGCCACGTTTAAGCGTGATATGACCCGAGTGAGGCCAATCGCGGAAACGTGTCACTACATAGGTCAGGCCGCAGGTTGTTTCAGATAAATAGGGGGTATCAATTTGGGCGATATTGCCCAGACAAACCAGTTTTGTTCCTGGACCTGCACGCGTAATGAGTGCCTTCATTTGTTTGGGTGTTAAGTTTTGCGCCTCATCAACGATTAAGAAGCGATTGAGGAACGTACGGCCACGCATAAAGTTCATTGAGCGAATCTTAATGCGATTGCGTAATAAATCGTTGGTTGCAGCGCGTCCCCAGCTGCCGCCTTCTTGGCTATGGGTGAGCACCTCAAGGTTATCCATCAACGCTCCCATCCACGGTTCCATTTTTTCTTCTTCGGTGCCGGGTAAGAAACCAATATCTTCGCCAAGCGGAATGGTCACGCGCGTCATGATGATTTCTGAATAGCGATTATTTTCCAGCGTTTGCGCCAGTCCTGCAGCCAGTGTCAGTAGCGTTTTGCCTGTACCTGCAGGACCGAGAATGGTCACAAAATCAATTTCAGGGTCGAGCAGCATATTTAATGCAAAATTTTGCTCTCGATTGCGCGCAGCAATTCCCCATACGCTATGTCTTTCATGACGATAGTCATTGACTAGTTGAAGTTCAGCGGTGTTGTCTTCAATCTTGCGAACGATTGCATCGAAACCATTACCTTCAGCTTGATACAAAAACATATTCACGTGCCAGTCGCGAACCATCGGGCCTTTAATTCGATAGAAGGTCTTGGACTGTTCCTGCCATGAATGCATGCCTTTGGCGTGACGCTCCCAGAAATCACTAGGTAATTGTTGCAAGCCGGTATACAGCAGGTCGGCATCTTCAATGGTTTTATCGCTGTAGTAATCTTCAGTATGAACGCCAACGATTGAAGCTTTGATACGTAGATTAATGTCTTTAGAAACTAAAGTAATCCGCGACTCTGGATATTGGTTTTGTAGTGCGAGGGCCTGCCCAAGAATGGCATTATCGGCGCCGCTACCCGGTAGATTGGCAGGTAATCCACTGCTTAATATCTTTGTCTGAAAAAACAACTTGCCGGTGGAGACCTTCTGGCGTTTGGTGCCATTTAAATATCTTGCGGTAGCAGGCAAGGGCAATCCATTGTCAATTTCTTCCTTGGTGGCGTTAAGCATTAAATCATCTAGAAACCTACTAACTTGACGAACATTGCGTGCCGCTTCAGAAACACCTTTCTTGCCAGCATCTAATTCTTCTAGCACGATCATTGGGATGAAAATATCGTGCTCATCAAATCGAAATATCGACGTGGGATCGTGCATCAGCACGTTGGTATCAAGTACGAACAAACGGCGTTGTGGGGTAGTTTTTACCGAGCGTTTTGCCTTAACCAAGAAATACTCCTCATGGTGTATGTTTTAGATTGAGTGATTAACTCAAAGTTTTAATGCTTCAGCCAATACGATCTCTACGTGTCCAGTAACTTTTACCTTGCGCCATTCGCAGCGCAGTTTGCCTGCGCTATCAATTAAGAAAGTGCTGCGTTCAATGCCCATGAACTTTTTGCCGTATAAACTTTTTTCTTTGTAAACCTCAAAAAGGTTACACACTTCATGATCGGTATCAGAGAGTAGTTCAAATGGCAGGGTTAGCTTTGTTTTGAATTTTGCATGAGAATCTAGGCTATCCGCCGAGATGCCCACGACCTCAGTATTCGCTTTTTTGAACTTGTTGTAATGGTCACGAAATGCTGCAGTTTCAGTGGTACAACCCGGGGTATTGTCGCGCGGATAAAAATAGACCACCAACGATTTACCGTTTAGATTGCTGGATTTCCAAATGCCGCCAGCAGTGGATGGGAGTGAAAACTTTGGAGCGGCTTTGCCAATAACGGGTTTACTCATGCCGGTATTTAAGTCACTGTTAGTTTAGGTTTTGAAAGGCTCAAGGATGGCGTCCAAGTTCATCCGATCACACAGTTCCATGAATTCTTCACGCAACCCTGCAATTTGTACTCGGCTAGGAATGTGTATCAGCATCTGCACCGCGAACATTGCAGCGCCTGTGTGAGCAGCGGTGAAGTTTCGAGTGCTGACATCTCCAATATCAATGCCGCGACCGCTAAAAAAGCTGGCGAGCCTGTGCAGTACGCCGGCCTGATCGAGGCACACAGCATCAAGGCTATAGGTCAGAAAGTCTGGGCGGGCAGGGCGCTCGGTGGTGCGACGCACGGAAATTGCCAAATTCGCAGATTCGCCCAATTTTTTGAACTCACCCTCAAGTTTGGCGAGGGTATGCCAGTGACCAGAAACCAATAAAAGCACGGCAAATTCGTTGCTCAGCGCAGTCATTCGGCTTTCAAGCACATTGCCACCACAATCCAAAATCGCTCGCGTGACATCCACTACCAAGCCGGTGCGATCAGTGCCGATCGCAGAAATAACGAGCAATTCTTTCATTCTGTCCTATTAACTCAAGGGAGCTGTCGATCTGTATGCCTGAATTTGCAGGCTACTGAGACTGCAGTGTACAGGCTCATCAAGGTACTGCAACCCATCTAATATTTGTATTTCCATGTCTTGCAATAAGCACTTGCTCACCAGTACGATCGCACTCTTTATTTTCTGACTCTCAATCGAGAAATTCATGTTCAGCGGCAGCATAGTTGCGCTCGTGACGCCCATGCAGGCAGACGGCGCGGTCGATTACCAAGCCTTGCAACGGTTGGTCAATTTCCAGATCGAAAACGGTACCGATGCCCTAGTTGCCGTTGGTACTACCGGAGAATCAGCCACGCTGGATGTCGAAGAGCA
>CANGFV010000054.1 GCA_947453225.1 Pseudomonadota bacterium | reverse complement strand
TTGGATAACGCTGCATCCAGTCAGCATCCGCAAATGGTTATAGATGCCATCAGCAACTATTACCTCAAGGATCACGCCAATATTCATAGAGGCGTACATACGCTCAGTCAGCGCGCTACCGATCAGTTTGAAACTGCTAGAGACGAAGTACGCCAATTTATTCATGCTCGATCCTGCAAGGAAGTGATTTTTACGCGCGGCACGACTGAGGCTATCAATCTTGTCGCTGAAAGTTTTATTCGTCCCCGCGTTCAAGCCGGCGACGAGATTCTAATCTCTGCGTTGGAGCACCACGCGAACATTGTGCCTTGGCAGCACGTTTGCCAACGAACCGGCGCTATTCTCAAAGTAATTCCAATCACTCAGAAAGGCGAAGTGGATTTCGATGCTTTTGAACACTTGATTAGCCCACGCACCAAAATACTAGCCTTGGCTCATGTATCCAATGCACTAGGCACGATAAATCCCGTCGAGAAATTTATTGCCGTTGCCAAACAACACGGTGTTCCGGTACTGCTTGATGGGGCGCAGGCCATCCCGCACATCAATGTAGATGTGCAGAAACTCGGTTGTGACTTTTATTGCTTCTCAGGCCATAAACTGTGTGGCCCCACAGGCATTGGCGTTCTGTATGGTCGTGAGGCTTTACTAGAGGCAATGCCACCTTGGCAAGGCGGTGGCGACATGATTCTAACGGTCAGCTTTGATAAGACTACATACAACCAATTGCCGTGGAAGTTTGAAGCAGGCACACCGCATATTGCCGGCGTTATTGGCTTAGGCGCTGCACTGCGTTATCTCAACAGTTTAGGCATGGATAATATCGCCGCCTACGAGCAGGGTTTACTTGACTATGCTACCGAGCAACTCAGGCAAATTAATGGCCTACGCATCATCGGTACCGCTTCACACAAAGCAGCAGTTGTGTCCTTTGTGGTGGATGGCATTCATCCTCATGACTTAGGCACCATTTTGGATACCGAAGGCGTTGCTATCCGTACCGGCCATCACTGCGCCATGCCTGTGATGAGCTTTTACGGCATACCCGCCACAGCGCGCGCGTCCTTTGCGTTCTACAACACCTTCTCCGAAGTAGATCGCTTGGTTGCCGCACTGAATCATGCTCGCGACTTGATGGGTTAACTTATGGATCTCAAAGATTTATATCGCGATGTCATCGTCGATCACAATAAACATCCGCGCAATTTTGGTCGCCTTGAAGCTGCTGACCTGCATGCAGATGGACACAATCCGTTATGCGGTGATCAACTCAGTATCAGCGTCAACATGACAGGCGACAAAATATCCGACATTAAATTTGAAGGCAGCGGCTGCGCAATCTCAGTGGCTTCTGCTTCATTGATGACTGAAGCCGTACGTGGCAAATCGCTTGCTGAATTTTCAGCGCTACATAGCCAAGTACATGAACTTCTAACGAAACACGATTCAAGCATTGACCCCATTTCGCTTGGAAAACTTGGCGCGCTCTCTGGAGTTAGAGAATTTCCAGCGCGCGTAAAGTGCGCCAGTTTATGCTGGCACACCCTGCAAGCCGCAATTGAGAACAATGCCCACCCTATTTCTACTGAATGATCAAATAACGATCTAGCGCAAGAGAATTCATATGCTTGGCCATGAACATGAACCGGTCACTATTCAGCGCGATGTCGATGCCGTCATCGTGCCTGCCGGCGTTTCCGTCACCTTACGCGAAGGAAAAACTGGATTCATCACTCAAGCGCTTGGCGGTAGCTTTACGGTCTATATTGAAGGCAACTTGTTTCGAATTGCCGGAAAGAATGCAGATGCGATTGGTCGTGAAGTCGAACTACCCATTGAAGTTCCGCATGACGCTACGGATGAAGACATTAAAAAAATCGTCTGGGATCAAATGCGCCTATGCTTTGATCCGGAAATTCCAGTCAATATTGTCGAACTGGGCTTAATTTACGACTGCCAGATTGTCACTGAAGAAGATGGTGCACGTATTGCTAAAATCACCATGACACTCACGGCACCGGGTTGCGGCATGGGTGAGGTACTAGTCGCCGATGTTCGCGAAAAAGTGGAAATTATTCCCACGATTAAACGCGCTGAAGTAGAACTGACATTCGACCCACCATGGAATCAAAGCATGATGTCAGAAGTCGCCCGCCTTCAAACAGGCATGATGTAAAACTATCAAGGAGCTCAGCATGGCATGGTTAACCGTTGCAGGCGCTAATGAAATTCAACCCGGCGATTTTATTCAGGTTGATACGGGCACCTTGTACATCTTGATATGTAACGTTAATGGCCAACTTTACGCCATTGAAGATCAATGCACCCATGATGGCAGCAGTATGGCCACAGGCTGTTTAGAAGGCGATCAGATTATTTGCCCGCGCCATGGTGCTCGTTTTTGTCTGCGTAGCGGCGCTGCACTCACTCCACCCGCATATGATGCGGTCCAAACCTTTCCTGTACGTATTAACGCCAACCAAATTGAAGTTGATGTACCGGCATGAAACGACTGACTCTATTGCGGCACGCCCAAGCAGAAGACAAATTTTTAGGACAGCGCGATTGGGATCGGCCACTGACCAAACGTGGAATTTTGGATGCCACAGAAATGGCGCAACGACTCAAAGCAAAACGATTAAAACCTGAGTTAATCCTAAGCAGCCCCGCCGTACGGACACAACAAACCAGCAGCATATTCGCAGAGCACCTATCAGGCAGCCAGATCGAAACTCTAGAAGAACTCTATCTGGCCACATGCAGTCAATTATTCAAAACCGTACAGTCGCAAAATAAATTCAATCATCTATTAATTGTGGGCCACAACCCAGGACTGACTGAACTTGCAGATTTGATTTCAGATCAATATCGCATAGACGGCATGCCCACCGCTTCTATCGTCACCATGAAATTAAATATTGATTCATGGCAGGCTTTAACACCTGCCACGGGAATCAATGTGGAATTCGATTACCCACAGAAATAAACTCACCTAATTCACTTGAACTCGTAAACTAAATTTACAGTCATTAAGCGATCTGAATGCGCAAATTGGCGACCAGTCACAGTTGAGGTTAATGGCTTAGTGTTATAACGAAGCTGATAACCAACAGATAATGCGAATGCATCTGTCATTTTGGTTTGCACCGCCAAATCATTTTGAAATAAGGTGTTACTAGCGCCGGATTCAAATGAGAACTTATTCAGCAGGGTCAAGTTTGACGACAAGGTCTGCTTTAGATCAACCAATCCCGTCAATACAGCCTCGCCATCAGAAGATAATGAATCTTGTGACTTAAAACGCTTATAACCAACACCAAGATCAGTCACTAATTTGGTTTCGGCCGTATCCAGCCACTGATACCCCAAACCAGAAGCTAAAACGGATTGATTGCGGTAACTACCCACTTTGTCATTCTCATACCTGAGCGAACCAAACACGAATGCTTGACTACTAAACTTATAGTCGGTCTGATGATGCACTTCCCAACGATCATCAGTCGTTTTTTCAACTGGATTAGGATCATCTACCTTTGCTTCAGCTTTAGCCGAGGTATACACAGTCGATGCGCCAAACGCATACTTCCACTGACCCGCATCCTTGGCCACGTCAACCTTACCTGTGAAAGTTGTAGAATAAGCCCCAGTACTATTATTCGACAATGCCGCACCGGCCTCACCCTGCCCCAACCAAGCAGCCGACGCAACCAAAGGCATACCAGCACAAGCTGCTAATAACATAGCTTTTCTTTTTCTATTTAACATCAAATGCCTTCCTGTTTTGTGAAAAAAATATGACACTCATAATTTCAAGGTAAACGGCGTGAAGTTTGTACCGCGATCATAATAATCTTCATGCTCAGCACGCTTTAACACAGCGACTAACCGATAAGTTACCGGCGTCATGACAACCTCCCATGTCGTTTTAAGCACGTACTGTGTCGCCGTGACGGCCAGCAATTGATCCATGCTCCAAACGCCATAGAACGCAATAAAATAAAACAGCGCTGAATCCACCAATTCACCACACAGAGTAGATCCAATGGTTCGAGTCCAGAGAAGTTTACCTTCTGTCCAAATTTTCATTTTGGCCAGCACATAACTATTGACCAGCGACCCCGACCAGAAAGCAACAATAGAACCGACAATAATTCGCGGCGTACTACCGAAGATCGTTTCCACTGCAGCCTGCTTATCCTGCCAACTTGCCGAAGGCGGCAAAGCAACAATCACCGTAGACATGATGGCTGCAAACACTAAGGCAGCAAATCCAGTCCAGACCACCCGACGATCGCGGGCATAGCCATAAACCTCGGTTAATACATCACCAAAAAGATACGAAATGGGAAAAAACAACACCCCCGCCATAAAAGTAATGTCGCCAAATATTGGGACTGAAATGGTGGAAACCTTAGCGGGACCGATTAAATTGGCGCACAACAACACGCAAACATACGCGCCCATAATCAGGTCGTAGTATTTGAATTGGCGAGACATGCCGGCACTGGTATTCATACAAACTCCTGAGTTATTTTTAGAAGTAGAGACGCGGTGCTATTCAGACTTAATTTAACCCCAACCTAAAATCCTTTTAACTGACGCAAAGCTCGGCGTCCATGCTTATCTGGTTTTTTTATTGGCGCCGGCGCTGCATACTTTTGACGCTCTCGGTGTTTTTCCCGCAACTCAATACTTACGGGCGTTTCCTCATAGAAAGTACGCGCCTCACTGGCGGGTCCTCGCCGCTGCGGGATACCAGTAACTAGCACCTCAAAGCGTAGCTCTTCTCTGGTGATCTCAAGACGATCTCCTTCCTTAACATCCCGCGAGGCTTTAACACGCTCACCATTAACATGCACTAGACCGCCAGCAACAGCATCTGTGGCCTGCGACCTACTCTTGAAAAATCGCGCGTACCACAGCCATTTATCGAGACGCAAAAATTCCATATCAACCAATAACTTTAGACCCAGCCTTTTAAGTTAGAGCAATTATTCAATAGTACACGCGCAGTAATAATATCCTTGTTTAGAATTTGCAAAGCGCTGCATGCGCTGCATCTCACGCTCTAATGAAGGGATTTGTTGACGCAACGAGCCTACCCACTTCAAATCTGGCATTAAAACCCTCGTTAGACGAGTAGACAGCGTATTAATTTGATGTGCCAATATTTGCCGCCAAGACAGATCTTCATCCAGATATTCTTCGCTGTAATCATCGCCCAAACGTGCGCGTTCTGCTGCTGCCTTCACTGCATCTTCCAATAAGCCCAGATGATCTACCAAGCCATGCTGCTGTGCATCAGTCGCCGCCCACACGCGCCCTTGCGCCACTGCATCAACTTCATCAAATGACTTACTACGAGCTTGAGCCACTCGATCGACAAACTGCGTATATTCATGCTCAATGGCAAGCTGGAATATTTGCTTGGCGGTATCACTCATCGGTCGATCAAGGCGCATTGCACCCGAAATTGACGTGGTGCCCACGCCATCAGTACCCACACCCAACTTACCCAATGTTCCGTCGAAGGTCGGCACAATACCAAACACACCAATAGAGCCAGTAATAGTAGCTGGACTTGCCCAAATCTCGTCTGCATCCATCGCAATGTAATAGCCACCTGACGCTGCCGTACTACTCATTGAGGCGACCACCGGTTTACCGGCAGCTTTCAAAGCCTCCACCTCACGACGAATGACTTCAGAGGCCATCACGCTACCTCCGGGACTATCAATACGTAGCACGACAGATTTGACATCATCATCGTAGCGCGCCTGACGTAGCAACTCGGCTAGAGAGTCGCCACCGACCGTACCCGCCGTACGATCACCATCCACAATCTCTCCTGAAGCCACCACAATGCCTACCTTGTTATCACTATGTTTTTCTAGTGGATGCTCAGCATGCTCAGCCGCAAGATAATCTTCCATATACACAAATTGATAGCTATGGCTGTCTTTATCTTCACCGACTTGCAGACTCAATAGGTCTTCCACCTGCTGACGAGTTTTCAAGTCGGTCACTAAGTGCTTTTCTACTGCCAGTTGCGCAAAGTCACCCTTATTCGCCTGCAATGCGGGAAGCAACTGCTCGGCGTAATCAGTTAATGCATTAGGCTCTAAGCCGCGCGCTTTAATAATTACATCCTGATAAGTTACCCACAGTGCATTCAGCCACTGCTGATTCGCTTCGCGAGCTTCAGGAGACATATCCATACGAGTGAAGGGCTCGACTGCTGATTTATATTTTCCTGCTTTGAATACATTTACGGTGACACCTAACTTATCCAGCGCATTCTTATAATACTGACCGTAATAACCAAAGCCTTCGAGCAACACTAAACCGTGCGGATCGAGATAAATCTGATCAGCCTGTGCCGCCAGATAATATTGCTGCTGATCAAATGATTGGCCAAAGGCCATAACCTGCTTACCACTAGCACGAAACTCGCGCAGTGCATCTGCAACTTCTTCTAATTGCGCAACCCCTGCATCTGTCAGACCGTCCAAATCAAGCGCGATCACTTTGATGCGTTCATCGTCTTGCGCGCGATGAATGGCCTCAACCACATCCCGCAATCTCACCTCAAATTCCTGTTCACCCGACGCTTCTGCAATCACTCGATCAAGCGGTCCACCGCTGTACTGCTCTACCAACTCGCCCTGAGGCGCAATCAATAACGCAGCTGAATCTGGCACCATCGGAATTTTTGGTGCCGCGGCAAACCAAATCACACCCACAATGATCAGCAATAGCAGCAAATGTAATGTCTTGCGCAGCGCATCTAACGCCTGCCAAATCATATGGAAGAACTTCAGAACGTAACGCATGATGATCTCGGCTCCTTACAGTACCGACACGGCCATTATCACAAGTCACTCAACACTAGTAACTTATCGAGTTTTAAACGAGAACCAAGCTAATTCCCGTACAAATAAAAAACGAGCGCCAAGTCATTCTTGGCACTCGTTCTTTTCAATACACAATGTGAAATAGATTACTCAATCTTTTCTTCGATACGTGCTGACTTACCGGTACGCTCACGCAGATAGTACAACTTGGCACGACGCACATTACCGCGACGCTTCACAGTGATTTCACCCAATGCTGGGCTATAGCTTTGGAACACGCGCTCCACGCCTTCACCGTGAGAAATCTTACGCACAGTAAAAGAAGAATTTAGACCGCGATTGCTCTTGGCCACAACCACACCTTCGTAAGCCTGAACACGCTCACGATCGCCTTCCTTCACCTTAACTTCGACCACCACAGTGTCGCCCGGACTAAAGTCTGGGAGCTTGCGGGTAATCTGTTCTTGTTCCAGTGCTTTGATGATATTCATATGTTGTCGCTCTAACTCAAACTCAATAAAACAAACCTAAAAGCTCAACCCTGCTCAGCCTTAAATTCTGCCAATAAGCTCTGCTCTTCAGCATTTAGCACTTTGGCAGCCAACAAATCAGGCCGTCTCAACCATGTTCGACCTAGCGCCTGTTTTAAACGCCAGCGTCTTATCGCTTCGTGATTCCCACCGATTAATACCTCGGGAACCGACATATCTTCAAACTGCTCTGGTCGCGTGTAGTGCGGCCAATCCAGCAACCCAGTCATGAACGAATCCTGCTGGGCCGATGCCTCATCACCAAGCACACCTGGCAAGGTTCTGACCACCGCATCAATCAGCACCAAGGCCGGCAACTCGCCGCCCGATAAGACGTAGTCACCAATCGAAATGGTTTCATCCACTTCGGTAGATAGCAAACGCTCATCTACCCCTTCATACCGACCGGCCAACAACACCATGCCCGGCAAACTTGCCAACTCAGCCACTTTGACCTGAGTCAGCGGCGCACCATCTGCACCTAAATAAATCCTACGGCTGCCCGCAGGCAAGGCCTCGGTGGCAGCACGCATCGCTGAACGCGTCGGCGCCACCTTGAGCACCATACCCGGACCACCGCCGAATGGTCGATCGTCCACCGTACGCCGCAGATCAGTCGCATATTCGCGAGGCGAGATAGCATTGACGCTCACCTGCCCACGCTCTAATGCACGACCCACCACACCGACCTGGACGGCCGTGCTGATCAACTCAGGAAACAGCGTGATGACGGTAATTTGCATCGTCTGTTCCGGCGCTTCAGCTAAACTCAATCCAGTACTCTAGCCCGTGACTCAATCTGTATCAGCGGAATCATCCGACTGATCCATCCAATCCAGCGACCAATCCAACACCATCGTGCGTTGGTCGAAATCAACACTTAACACTTTACCTTTGACCAGCGGCACCAAGTGTTGAACTTGGCCTGCATGATGCTGGTGATCGACTATCACCATCAGCGGATGCGCCAGCGTTTCTACATAGTGATCCAACTGACCTAAGCATTCGCCCTGCGAGGTGAACGCCGTTAAACCCAGCAGATCATCTCGATAATATTCACCTTTAGCAGGCGCCGGCAATTCATGCCGATACACCGCCACTTCGGTATTGCGGAGCAATTCAGCAGCGTTTCTTTCAACCACGCCCTCAAACTGCACTTGCAATCCCTGAGCAGTCCAGCGACTGCTTCTGACCTTCAACGCACGCCACCCCGTGGGGGTGAGCATCTGCCAGGTCTTGAACTTCAAAATGTTATCTGGGGGATCTGTATAGGTTTCAACCTTAACCGCACCCGCCAAACCCACTGCTGATCTTATCTTTCCCAATACCACCCGTCGTTCACCGGTGGCGGGAAACTCAGCAGCGATATCAATCAAGCAGCAACAGCCTGCTTACGGTAAGTTTTGACCAGAGCATCTACGCGGTCCGACAACTTGGCACCGTTCTTCTGCCAGTGCTCAACACGGGCCAAATCTAGATTCAGCTTAACGCTCTTGCCCTTTGCTACAGGGTCAAAAAAGCCAACTTGCTCTAGAATGGTACCGCCCTGACGCATGCGGCTGTCTGTTACCACAATGTGATAGAAGGGCAGTTTTTTCGCGCCGCGACGGGTCAAGCGGATCGTAACCATAACGTTGTAATGCCTCGAAAATCGCTCAAAACAATAAAAGCCAAATAGCAAAAAACCCAAGTTAAACGCCGGGCGCTGCACTCAGGCCTTATAAGGGGCGCGAAGTGTACTCAAAAAATTAGCAAAGCACAAAACAAAACACGTTGATTCAGCACCTTACAGACCGATCGACCGTAAAAATGGCAGTCCCCGCCCTAGCGACTGGCCTCCCCTCGAAAAAGCAGGGTAAAAAAGCCCCCCACCCAACACCACACAGCCCATAATGCGCGCCCCCAACCCCTACTAGATCCGCTGGCAGACCCACCTTGCTACTTCGTTTTGACACTGTCTCCCTTGCCTTCGGCGCCCGCCCACTTCTGGATCACGTTTCACTGCAAATTGCCGCCGGAGAACGCGTCTGCTTGGTTGGTCGCAATGGTGAAGGCAAATCCTCGCTTCTAAAGCTGGCTCGCGGCGAAACGCCACCCGATGACGGCACTGTTTGGGTCAAACCGGGCGCTAGGGTCGCATACTTGGTTCAGGACATCACGGCGCTTGGCGATGAAAGTGTCGCGGATGTGGTGGCTGGCGGCTTGCCGGAAATTGGTAATGCGCTTATAGAGTATTTTCATCTGACGCAAACGATGGGCAGTAATCCAACGCCACAGCAAACCCAACGCCTGGCGCAATTGCAATCGATTCTAGATACCAATAACGGCTGGCAACTCGAACAACGCGTCAACACAGTGATGACACGCCTACAACTCAACGGCGAGGCTCGTTTTGCGCAACTGTCGGGCGGTTGGCGTCGTCGCGCGCTACTCGCCCGCGCCTTAGTGTGTGAGCCGGAAGTGCTTTTGCTGGATGAACCAACAAATCATCTCGACATCGAAGCCATTGAATGGCTAGAACAGGTGCTACATGAATTTACCGGCGCCTTGCTATTTGTTAGCCATGATCGCAGTTTCGTCAATCGACTCTCCACCCGCGTCATCGAATTAGATCGAGGCAAACTCTTTAGCACCGAGGGTAACTACGACACCTACCTCAGCAAAAAAGCGCAACTACTCGAAGCCGAAGCCCAACAAGCTGCACTATTTGATAAAAAACTAGCCCAGGAAGAAGTCTGGATTCGTAAAGGCATTGAGGCCCGCCGCACGCGTAACGAAGGCCGCGTACGTGCGCTGTATGCGCTACGCGAGCAACACCGACAACGCCGCGAACGCGTCGGCCGGGTCGAGCTCGAACTTCAAAGTAGCAACGAGTCTGGCAAGTTAGTGTGCGAAGCTGAACACATTTCACTGCGATTTGGTGAGCGCACTCTGATTCGCGACTTCTCGGTACGCATCATGCGCAGCGATCGCATTGGCATTGTTGGCCCGAATGGCACAGGAAAAAGCACCCTCATTAAGTTATTGCTGGGCGAACTCACACCAGATAGCGGCACACTTAAACAAGGCAGCAAATTAGAAATCGCTTATTTCGACCAACAGCGCGATCAACTCAAACTGAATGAATCCGTCATAGACAATGTGGTCGATCATGGAGAGTTCGTAACCATCAATGAACAACCACGCCACGTCACCAGTTATTTACGTGACTTCCTGTTTCGACCAGAACAACTGAACACGCCTGCCAGCGCACTTTCTGGTGGGGAGCGTAATCGCTTATTACTGGCCAGACTCTTTGCCAAGCCCGCCAATCTTTTAGTGATGGACGAACCCACCAATGACCTCGATATTGATACCTTGGAATTACTAGAAGAATTTGTCGCGAATTTTCCCGGCACACTGTTACTGGTTAGCCATGATCGAACCTTCCTTGATAATGTTGTCACTGAATTATTAGTGCTAGATGGCTCAGGTCATATTAAGGAATTCGTAGGCGGTTATTCAGATTACGCAACCTACCGCTCACAACAGCAAACTGCCGAACGCACAACAACCACGCAAAAAACAAATACAACAACCCAAACACTACAAATAATCCAAAAAAAGACACCGAAGTTATCTTATAAAGACCAGCGTGAATTGGACTCACTACCCAAGAAAGTAGAAACGCTTGAAGCAGAGCAAAACATACTTCAACTGACCATTAGCGACCCAAGTTTTTATACCAGACCCCAGACAGAAGTACAGCCAACTCTTAGGCGCCTCACTGATCTAGAACAAGAAATTGAACAAGCCTATGCACGCTGGAGTGAGCTAGAGGCCATAATGTCCGGGAAATAACTTAGACGATACCAAATCGTTGAACAGAATCAGCAGTAACAAAATAAAAGTTATGTAACTGCGTAGTAATACCTAGTTCATCCATTTACAACCAACCCTAAAATACATTAAGCAATCCCTATTCATAAAATCATCACTTAAAATCAGAAGCCAAAAAGCTTGAACAGAAAAATCCAATCCTTATTTTTATTGACAGCAGTCTTACTAATCTCAGGATGCGGGGGCGGTTCAGATGAAATGACCAACTCCTCTTCAAGCAACAGTAGCTTAACCAGTAGTAGTTCGAGCACTAATTCATCAAGCTCAAACTCATCGCTAAGTTCAATTGGTAGCTCAAGCTCTAGTACATCATCCATGACCGCAGTACAACTTGCCTGCCAAAACATCAAAGATTCAGTCACAGGGTCGGCCGAAAAACCCGCCGAAGTCAGTTGTGATAATCAGTATGCATATGTAGGCGGTGACGCACTATCTGTTGATCCAATGATGAATGAAATTACTGCTACCAATTTACAAGTCCCCATTCAACAGAACTTAACGGGAAGTAATGCATGGAAAATCCCCCTAATACCCACGGTAAATACAGGCACCAAAGTTGCTGCAGTGGACGGCCCCATTGGCGTGGCAATCAATGGCATACCCATTTTCAATCCATGCAAGCAAGGCGGTTGTAGCAATGGAGATACCAAAGTGTTAGGAGAACTTGATATTTGCAACGGCCACGCGGGTCGCGCCGACGATTATCATTATCATGCCGCACCCACCTGCATGATGGCGCATCAAATCCCTCATTATTGGGATACACACCCAGTGGGCTGGGCATTAGATGGATACGCAATTTTGGGATACAACGACTCAAATGGAGCAACTGCAAGTCGGGATGGTATTTGTGGCGGTAATAGCTCCGATCAAAACAGCGCACTCATTCCCTCAGGATATAGCTATCACGTGACAGACAACTCTCCCTATGTACTGTCATGCTTCTATGGCATCCCCAGTCCCGACTTAGCTGGCCAAGGCGCGAAATTCAAGCCTATCCGCCAACCCCCTGTCACGCCATTCAAAGTATCTGCCATGACACTGACCACCGATCCCACTGATGGATACCAAGTCTTACAATTCACATCAGCTATTACATTCACCACCAATGAGACTGGAACCGACTCTTACAACAATCCACCAGGGACCTATAAAATTCGCAGCAAACAACTCACAGGAAGCGCACTAACTGCTGCGCTTGCAAGCAATCCCGGAAAAACTCAATGCTGGCAGTTCCAATTCCAAACTTTTAATGGAACGCAGACACAGCCACCCATCACTTACTGCCGATAAAATTCAGAACTAATAAAAATTCAGAACTAGGCGCTATTGCGGCGCAGCGACAGTCACTTTACACAACAGCCAATTATCCAATTTAAGATCGGACGACCAAATTAATTTGGCAGATGAATCCCAAGCAATAGTGTAGTAATCCGTCTTTACTCCAACTTGTTGGGCGGTGTAATAAATCGGCGATATCCAAGCGGATGTATCAAATCCTATCTGCGTCCAATTCGAAGGCTCCGCAACTTTCGTCGGTAATCCACAACTATCACTTGCAGTTGTTGGATTGGACGATAAACACCTTGTATTTGTGGGATTGGCAGGCGCATGGTGAGTCACCAAACATCTTAGTTTATTATCAGAAACAGCCACTACTCTATTTGATGCGGTATCTGTCACTTGCATAATAAATCCACCATCTCCCACTTGCTGAGTGCCCCCAACATTGTTGATATATTCCAGTCCAGTATCACCATTGAGATAGTCCATTTGAATATAATCTTTAATCACAAAATTTAAATCAAAGGGATAATTAGCCTTAAAACTAAAAGTATCGGCGTTAAATGACTTTATAGTTTGATAGGCAACAGAATCTTCAGCACTAAAAGTTCTTCCATAAATATCTACCACATTTACCGAGAACCAATTATCCACCCAAGCTTGCAACTTGAATGAATTCTGACAAAAGACTACAACATTGGTGATATTGGCATTGGCAATGGTGCCACTGCCATTATTTACACCACAACTTTGCCCAACAGGCTGCGTAGTGACAACGACACTATAGGCCTGCCCTGACGATAAATAGAATGGGAACCCGAATGAAGTCGCTCCATTTTGGATGGGTAATGACGTACCATTGAGGCTCAATATAACTGTAGAAGAAGCCAAACCCTGAATAGTGCCACCAACCTTATAAGCAGCGGCAGTTGAGTCAGCGCTAGAGCTAGACTCATTAATTGCACTCGACGAACTAACTGAACTTGAAGCATTTGATGATG
>CANGFV010000053.1 GCA_947453225.1 Pseudomonadota bacterium | reverse complement strand
GTGGCGCAGTTTGATCCACACCTTGGCGGCGACAGCAACATGGAGGCTTATCGCTTAACTCTGAAGAAAATGTTGGCTGATAAGCCGGATTTCATGTTCGACTTGGGAGATAACTTCCAGATAGATCGTCTGCGTCCACCGACCAAGCCGGGTGTGCTTGATCGAACGCTGTTGCTGCGCTCGTATTACGATCTGATTAATCATTCGGTGCCGTTGTATTTAGCGATTGGTAATCATGAAGGTGAGTGGGCACGTAACTTAGACGGTACACCGGACAATATGGCTATTTGGATGACCCAGGCGCGCAAGCAGTATTTTCCCAATCCAGAGCCGAATGGTTTTTATTCGGGTGGCTCTACACCCGAGCCGATTGTTGGATTGCGTCAATCCTATTACTCATGGCAGTGGGGTGATGCGCAGTTCATTGTGGTCGATCCTTACTGGTATAAGCCTGTTGCGCCCGAACAATCGGGTGATTGGTGGACCACATTGGGTAAAGAACAATATGACTGGTTGAAGAAAACACTGGAGACCAGTAAAGCAAGCTATAAATTTTTGTTCTCGCATAATCTGATCGGTGGCTTGGATATGCGTGGCATGATGCGTGGCGGTATCGAAACCGTGAAGTATCTAGAAATGGGCGGCTACAACCTCGATGGTACTTGGGGCTTTGATAAAGCACGTCCAGGTTGGGCAATGCCGATTCATCCAATGCTCGTGCAAAACAATGCCACCATTTGGTTCCATGGGCATGATCACTTGTACGCTAAACAAGATTTAGATGGCATGGTGTATCAAGAAGGGCCGATGCCTGCGCGTGAAGGGCGCTTTGATGCGGGTCCAACCTCCAAGTCATACAACTATTTACACGGCACTGTGTTGGGTGGCAGTGGCTACATTCGTGTGCGTGTTTCACCGCAAGATGTCAAAGTAGATTACGTGCAGACTTACTTACCTAAAGAAGAAGATGCCACGCATAAAGATGGCATGATTGCCGATTCTTACACCATTAAGGCGCGTAAACAGAATCCAAAGTTGCAGTAATTTTTAATTGCTCATAAAAGCTAAAGGGGATGAATTTAGGTTCATCCCCTTTTTTATTGTCGACTATTATTTACGAATCACTGAGATGGATTGCCGGCACTGCCTTGTCGTGAGGGCATGTACTTCATGTGGCATCCATCGCATGCGTCATATAGGTTATTGCCAGCATCAGAAACTTTATCGACATTCTTCTCTACTGCCGCAGTTGCAACCGCATGAGCTGTGTCATACAGGGCTTGAGATTTACTAATCCATTCGCCGTCGTCCATTTTGCGTGGACTATCAATTAATAGTTTTGCCATTTCGGTAATGACTATGGCATTGGCTTGAACCTTGGCCCATGCGGCATCATCTGCGGGGGTGGTTGCAGCAACACCGAACACAATATCTGAGGCGGGGATGACAGCGCCTAACATGAGTTGTTTAACCGTAGCCGTTGATTGCATCGTTGATGCTGGCGAGGCTACAGGCATTGGTGCAGGGGGCGCCTGTTTCGTGCAAGCTGAGAGGCTTATGATATAAAAGCCGATCAAAGCAATAGATTTTTTGAGCATGCGTGCCTCACTCGATATGAATGAAGCGCATTAATTCATGGCGTAAGTATCTTGGGCTAGTGAGGGCTTCTACGTAGGTTGAATAAGTGCCGCAATTTAATGCTGCTTTGCAGATATTTTGGCTCGACCCCTATAAAAACTTTTGCAAAATGTTGTTTAGCGGTTCAATTCTTTCAATCAACAGGATGCTACCAAAGATAGCGGCAATCACAGAGGCGGTGCGAGCGAATAAGCTTTCCGTTAATGCAGGGATTACGCGTCGAATCATGGCAATCAGTGCAATTACGCCAATCAAGAAAACAAACTGGCCACACTCCACGCCCACATTAAAGCCAGCCAAAGTAGCAATGCGATGACCGCTATCTAAGCCCATTTCGCTCAGCGCAGAGGCAAATCCCAATCCATGAAGCAGTCCGCAACCAAATACTAAAGGCACTAAGCCGCGTGTGTGCGTGCCTTGCCTGAGAAGGTTATGAACTGCCATCAGAACGATGCTAGCGGCAATGGCTTGCTCAACAAACATGGTGTTGACGCTAATGGTGCCAAGAGCGGAAAGCGTCAGCGTGATGCTATGTGCGATTGTGAAGCTGGTAACTACGCTCAGCCAATAACGCCAGCCTGCAGCCGCTACGATAATGGTCAATAGGAAGAGCAAATGATCGGTTCCGGCAAGAATGTGCTCAATACCAATACGAATAAATTTGGTAAAGGTTTCCCAACCGCCCACAAATAAACGCTGACTGTTATTACCGGGCTCAAGAATCACGACGGCGGTGCGACTGTTAGGGTCAGACTCTTTACCCATTCTGGCCTGTATGGTGAGTGTGTCTTCGCCCGACTGGGTGCCAAATAAGTCAGTCGTTAGTTCAAGAGATTGAGGTGGTGAGGGGAAGGTGAGTTGCTGAATGACCACGACATAAGAAAATCCACCCAACGCGGTCGAGGTGCCTGGATCACGCACTGCAATAAATTCTGTTTTACCTGAGGTGCCATTATCTGTGAGACGAAATCTTTTCTGGAATTGTTCGCCAATCGCTGCGCTATGCGTATCAATTTCTAGTGCGTTCAGTAAGCCATCATGATTGTCATCTACCTCAGTCAGTGCTGAAACTGGTGTAGATACGGTTAAGTTGACGACTGCGTCAGTTAGATTGAGTGAGCCATTTTGTGGAGGTAACAGATCGGCACGGCTTTGTAGGGGCAGTAAGCAAAGACTGGCGACTAACGCCCAGGCGTAAGCGGCTTTTAGATTCGGTTGTATGTTCAAACTAAACCTCTTTATAACAATGGCCGCTTGGATTGTGAGCAGTCTCTGGTTAGACCTGAAGTAAGTCGCGATTGATCATCGAGGATGATTAATATCCTTATGGTCACTGTTATGATGTGAGATAACAAGTGCCCTATGCGTAGCATTAACCTTTTTTAACCAGTGGTTGTGGGAGTGTGCGTATGAACTCATTGATAAAAATCAGTCTCGTTTGTTTATTGTTATTTGCAATGAATGGTCGTGCGCAGCAGGCACCGGTCGGCACGCTGAGCAATAAAGAAATTGTGGTACGGTTTTATACCGCGGCATTTATTACCAGAAATTTAGATGAGGCTAAGTTGTATTTAAGCGATACCTATATTCAGCACAATCCCAGTGTAAAAAGTGGTGGTGCTGCTTTTCTTGAGTTTGCTAAGGGAATTCATGCGCGTAATCCCAATCCAAAGATCGTCATTAAGCGGGTGATTGCTGAGGATGATTTGGTAGTGTTGCATATGCTGTCAAAACCTAGGCCTGATGGCCCTGAAATGGCGGTGGTGGATATTTTTCGCGTTGAAAATGGCAAGGTCGCCGAGCATTGGGATGTGAAGCAGGAGGTGCCCACCATCGAATCTATTAACGGGAACCCGTTTATTTGAAGTGGTATTGCAGTGTTGTCGCTGCTTTTAGTTGAGGTTGGGGCATTTTTGGGTGGAGTAGTCCCCAATTCCTCTCTATAATGCGCGCCCCTTCCCGCCCGAAGTGGGTCCTAATGTTTGGGGCGGTGATTTGCGAAAGTGGCGGAATTGGTAGACGCACTGGATTTAGGTTCCAGCGGGTAACCCCGTGAGAGTTCGAGTCTCTCCTTTCGCACCAACTGTTGGGTCTTGCAGATGGCCTGTAAGACCGCCGACCGAGGTTTTTCTTTAATTATGATGGTTTCGATTGAAAGCACCGGCGCCCTCGAGCGCCGTATGAGTCTTCAGGTTCCCGCGCAGCAGGTTTTGGAAGCGATTAATACCCGCCTGAATGCGTTATCACGCAAAGTGCGTATTAACGGTTTCCGCCCCGGCAAAGTGCCAGTGGCCGTCGTCAAACAGCAGTATGGCTTGGCGGTGCGTCAGGAAGTGGTTGAAGATCTTATTCAGAAAGCCTTTTCTGACGCGGCCACTGAGCAAAAAGTAACACCTGCCGGTCAAGCGCGTATCGAAGACCTCAAAGATGAGGAAGGTCAGGATCTGGTATTTAAGGCCGTGTTTGAGGTCTATCCAGAAATCAAAGTGCAGGGCGTCGAAAAGCTTTCCATCAGCAGGCCCAAAGTTGAAGTCGCCGATTCTGATGTTGATGCAATGATTGATAATCTGCGCCGTCAGCAAGCCACTTATTCCAAGATAGATCGTGCCGCTCAGGAAAATGATCGCGTCACTATTGATTTTGAAGGCGCGATTGATGGCGTGGCTTTTGATGGTGGTAAAGGCAGTAATTTTCCGGTGGTTTTAGGCGCTGGCCGCATGTTGCCTGACTTTGAAGCGGGTATTTACGGCATGACCGCAGGTCAGACCAAGCAAGTGCCAGTTAAGTTTCCTGAAGACTACGGTGCAGAGAATTTAGCCGGTAAGGCTGCGACCTTCACCATTACCGCGCACTCTGTTGAAGAGCCGCAGTTGCCAGAAGCGACCGACGAGTTTGCAGTTGGTTTTGGTATTGCAGAAGGTGGTATTGCTAAGTTGCGCGAAGAAGTGGCGGGTAATATGCGTCGTGAATTGGCTGAAAAAATTCGAGGCCAAGTCCGTCAGCAGTTATTTGATGGCTTGTTAGAAGCGAATAAGTTTGATGTGCCTAAAGCCCTAGTCAGCAGTGAAGCCGACGAAATGCAAAAGGATGCGGCACGTCAAATGGGTATTAAAGATGTTTCTAAGCTGCCTGCTGCGGGTGATCGTTTTCAAGAGTCCGCCACTAAACGCGTTTCTTTAAGTTTGTTGTTGGCTGAAGTGATGAAGCTCAGTGGCGTTACCTTAGACCGCTCGCGCGTGCAGACCCGTCTGCAAGAGATGGTGCAAAGTTATTCCGACCCCGTGCGCGCCCTCAAAGCGTTTAGCGAAAACCGCGAGAGTCAGCGTCATATTGAAAATCTGGTGCTGGAAGACCAGTTGATCGAATGGTTGTTGGAGCGCGCCAAAATTACTGAGCAGCCGTTGAGTTTCAAGGAGCTGATGAAGCTTGATGATTGATGGCGACTGAAGTAAGTTGATGTCCTTCAGCACTCAAATAAGCAAAGTAGGTCACATGAGCACAACAGATACTCTGGCCCAGTTGGTCCCGATGGTGGTTGAGCAGTCAGCCCGTGGTGAGCGTGCCTATGACATCTACTCACGCTTACTCAAAGAGCGCGTCATTTTTATGGTTGGCCCAGTGGAAGACCACATGTCCAACCTGATTGTGGCGCAGTTGCTGTTTCTGGAATCTGAAAACCCAGACAAAGACATCGCCCTATATATCAATTCGCCGGGCGGCGTGGTGACCGCAGGCTTGGCTATTTACGACACCATGCAGTTCATCAAGTGCGATGTCAGCACCATTTGTATCGGTCAGGCTGCCAGCATGGGTGCGCTGCTACTAGCCGGTGGCGCTGCCGGAAAGCGCTATTGCCTGCCGCATTCGCGCATGATGATCCATCAGCCGTTGGGTGGCTTCCAAGGTCAGGCCACTGATATTGATATTCACGCACGGGAAATTCTTTCTACCCGTGATCGTCTGAACCAAATTCTGGCCAAGCACACGGGTCAGTCCATTGAGCGCATTGCCCAAGATACTGATCGCGATAACTTTATGAGTGGCGAAGCGGCGGTGGCTTACGGGCTGATTGATCAGGTTCTCGAGAAACGCTCAATTGCGTCAGCCTCGGTTAAGAAGTAACGCTAAGTTATTGTATTTTATAGATCAGGCCACTGGAATTTTCTCCAGATTCTGTTAAGTTACCGTATCGGTGCAGTGGGTCTTTGCGGCCTGCTGGTGCTGCATGCTATAAGCCGGTCGAGATTTCTAAGAAATCCACTGGTGATTTTGGCGACCGATGGCTGACGGGTCAGTCCCGTTCAATATAGGTTAACGATTAGGTGATGCATGTCTGACGACTCACGCGGCAAGCAAGATGATGGCAAATTGTTGTACTGCTCCTTCTGTGGCAAAAGCCAACATGAAGTGCGCAAGCTCATTGCTGGGCCATCGGTGTTTGTTTGCGATGAGTGCGTAGAGCTGTGCAATGACATTATTCGCGAAGAGTTGGAAGAAAAGGCCGAGACCACTCGCGACAAATTACCCAAACCGCACGAAATCAAAACGGTACTCGACGAGTACGTGATTGGGCAGGATCGTGCCAAGAAAGTCTTAGCGGTTGCGGTCTACAACCACTACAAACGTTTGCAGACTAAGGGTGAAGGCCGTTCGAAGGACGAAGTGGAACTGGCCAAGAGCAATATTCTGCTTATTGGGCCTACGGGTTCTGGTAAGACGCTGCTGGCCGAAACGCTGGCGCGATTGCTCAATGTGCCATTCACCATCGCCGATGCCACCACGCTGACTGAAGCCGGCTATGTCGGTGAAGATGTGGAAAACATCATTCAAAAGCTGCTTCAAAAATGCGATTACGATGTTGAAAAGGCTCAAACGGGTATTGTGTACATCGACGAAATTGACAAGATTTCTCGTAAGTCTGACAACCCGTCGATCACTCGCGATGTGTCGGGTGAAGGCGTTCAACAAGCGCTATTGAAGTTGATTGAAGGCACTGTGGCTTCCGTACCACCACAGGGTGGGCGTAAGCATCCGCAGCAAGAATTTTTGCAGGTGGATACCAGCAATATTTTGTTTATTTGCGGTGGTGCGTTTGCCGGCTTGGAAAAGGTCATTCTCAATCGTACGCAAAAGTCTGGCATTGGCTTTGTGGCCGATGTGCGTCAGCAAAATGAGCGTCCGCATGGTACCGATGTGTTCCACGATGTTGAGCCAGAAGATTTAATTAAGTTCGGTTTGATTCCAGAGTTTGTGGGTCGTTTACCTGTGGTGGCCACCTTGGAAGAGCTCGATGAAGCCGCGCTAATGTCTATTTTGCTGGAACCCAAGAATGCGTTAACCAAGCAGTATCGCAAGCTGTTTGAGATGGAAGGCGTTGGTCTTGAGTTCCACCCGGATGCCGTGCGCGCCATGGCGCGACGTGCGATGGAACGTAAAACCGGCGCGCGTGGTCTGCGCACTATTCTTGAGAATATCTTGCTAGAAACCATGTACGACATTCCTTCTCAGAAGGGTGTGCAGAAAGTGGTGGTGGATGAGGCAACCATTCGTGGTGAGGGCAAGCCCTTGCTAGTGTATGGCAATGATGAGGCGTCCAAGGCCATAGAAGAACCGCGCCGTACCGGCAGCGGTCATCACTAGAGACGATTTATCAGCTATTTTATTCATTCATCAAAGCCGAACGTCAGTTCGGCTTTTTTCTTTGATGATGCATTACTAGGGGTAATTACTTACTACTAAAACCACTTAATGGGATAAGCACCTATGGGAAGGGGGCTACTTAGTGAATACAGTGTTGTCCACAAGCTGGGGTATACGCGCATCGTTTTAACCCCTGCACATTTCAATGCTTGAGTGTATTGATAAAGAATAGGTTGGAACAGTTTGCACAATAGCAATTAATGGAGGTTGGGATAGATGTACGGCATGGTAAATAAGGCCATTGAACAAATGGTGGTCATGCATCACGGTGAAGATGCATGGGAAAAAATTAAAGTGAAAGCCGGTACCTCAATTGAGGTGTTTATCTCGAACGAACCCTATCCTGACGAATTAACTTATGCGTTGGTGGCGGCTGCTTCCGAGTCGCTGCAAGTGCCGCAAGAAAAGTTGCTACATGCATTTGGTGAGCATTGGATTTTGCATACGGCCATGCAAAGTTATGGCGGACTAATGCGTGCAGCGGGCCGTTCTGTTGGTGAGTTTCTTAGTAATTTGCCCAACTTTCATGCGCGCGTATCGATGATTTTTCCAAAACTTAAGCCACCACGCTTTGAGTGTTCCGACATTACCGAGCATAGCCTTAATTTGCACTATCACTCCGATCGACCCGGATTGCAGCCCTTTGTGATTGGCCTGATGCATGGACTGGGTAAGATGTTTAATACTCCCGTGGAAGTTAAACAAACGCAGTTCAAACATCAAGGACACACGCACGATGTGTTCTCAGTGGTGTGGGCCTAGTTGTTTCTGACCGCTCATTTCTAATAATTCTATGGCAAATAAATTTATTACTGTGCCGCCAGGGATGTTGGAAAGTCTATTTCCATTCCATTTTGCTATAGATAAAAACGGTGTGGTTGTCAGCGCAGGTGCGTCTATTGTCCAGCGCTGTGCCGATCTTAATGGGCGGGGGCTGATTGGTAGCCAGATAGATACGCTTTTTTACTGTGTTAACCCAGAAATTTATTGGTCACATGCTGAGATTCGTAAAAGAATAAATTCACTGTTTTTGTTGGAGCATAAGCAACATCCTTGTCGAATGCGTGGGCAGTTTGTCTACATACCAGATGATGATGTAATGCTATTTCTAGGCTCCCCGTGGCTAACCAATACGCGTCAGTTGGAAGAATTATGTTTTACCTTTGATTCATTTGCATTGCACGATGCGACCTTGGATATGTTGCATGCTCATCAGGCTTCACTAAATGCCATTGCTGATGCGCATCTCTTGGAAGAAAAGCTGAGAAGAAAAAACTTAGTGCTCCAAGATCGCTCGGTGGAGTTATTCGGCATTATGAATGCCCTAGATCATTTCCAAGATGCTGTACTAATTTTCGATAAGCACGATTGCAATATTAGTTATGCAAATATGAGTGCCTGCCAATTGGCCAATGAGATTAAAGATAATGTTATCGGCTCGTCTTTTAAAGCGTTTATCGGGAAGTTATTAGAAGATCAACACAAATTAGAATTAGATGCGTGGATTGGCGATTGTTTTGCCAGTCCCTCATTGCCTCATATTGATAGCGATGATTACACGCCTGAAGTCTGGCAGTCTCGTGTCAGTATAAAAAAAGATACGATAAGAGAGTCGGTATATGACGTTACCCTGCAGACGGTGGGTCATCCAAAGGCGGCGATGTCTGTTATTGCTACTTTTCGCGATGTCACTGAACAGGTTATCTCAGGTCGTGCAAACAGACGAGGTGAGCGCTTGGAGAGTTTAGGTAAGCTCTCTGGAGGAATTGCGCACGATTTGAATAATGCGCTAGCACCAATCACGCTGAGCATCGGGTCACTGAGAAGGCTGTACCCTAACAGTCCGGATATTCTGCAATTGATGGATACAAGTGTGAAACGTGCTGCAGACATGGTGCGTCAATTGCTGACCTTCGCCAAGGGTATTGAGGGCGAGCGAGTGCCTATTGATATTCAATCGTTGATTGGTGAAATTCACCAGCTGGTCAAGGGTACTTTCCCAAAGAATATCAGTTTCGATGTTGATTGCCCTGCCAATCTGCCAAGCTTCTTGGGTGATGCCACGCAAATACACCAAGTGTTGTTGAATTTGTGTGTGAATGCACGAGATGCCATGCAGGGCGGCGGCGTGATCAGTGTCAAGGTATACAAAACTAAAATTGATGACGCGTATGCGGTTCAGATACGTGATGTCGAAAAAGTGAAGCCAGGTAATTATTTGGCTATTCAGGTGAGGGACACGGGTACGGGTATTGCGCCCGAAGTATTGGACAAGATTTTCGATCCTTTTTTCACGACCAAATCTCCCGATAAAGGTACGGGGCTTGGATTGTCTACCGTGATGGGCATAGTCAAAAGTCATGGGGGATTCACTGAAGTAGATTCCATGCCGGGAAAGGGCGCGATGTTTACTATTTATTTTCCTACAAATGGAAATGAGCAAACGCTGACGGATACGGCTGTATATAAGCAGCTTAAATTTTTTGGTAAAGGCGAAACAGTATTAGTTGTAGATGACGAGCACACTATTCGCGAGGCGACGTGCATGTTGTTGCGCCAATTTAATTTAATGCCAATCGCTGCTGAGGATGGGGCTGATGGGATGGCGAAGGTAAGTGAGCATCGTGATCAGTTGCGTTTAATTATCACTGATATGCATATGCCCAACATGGATGGACTACAGCTGACAATCTCAGCTCGAAGACTCATTCCTAAAATACCTATTGTTGTCTGCAGTGGCCGCATGGAAGATCACGTCGAACAAAAAATCAGTCAAATGGACGGAGTGCATCGGTTAAATAAACCCTTCCATGAGTTTGAGTTGTTGGAGGTGGTTAGGGAGGCGCTCGCACCGATTCAGAGCGAAGCGTTCTAAAGGGAGCGATGCTAGAGGGGCTTGGGTGCTCTAAATGATTGTCAAGCCAAAAATCAGTGTTTTTTCTCGTGGTATCTTCGTGCGGGTTGCAGTAAGGTCGACTTGAATGAGAGTTATCCATCCCCATTAAGGGTGGACACCCAAATCTCGAGCTAATAGGTACTAATTGTGAGCACCAATACCCCTGAGCAAGCCGCAGATCAGCTGAAGTCGGACATTCCGGTACTGCCTTTGCGGGATGTAGTGGTCTATCCCCACATGGTCATTCCTTTGTTTGTCGGGCGCGAGAAGTCCATTCTGGCACTCGAGCAGGCCATGCAGGGGGAAAAACAGGTTCTATTGATCGCCCAAAAGCAGGCTGATGTGGATGATCCGGGTGCGGATGATTTGTATCAAATCGGCACTTTTGCAACGATTTTGCAGATGCTCAAGCTCCCCGACGGCACGGTGAAGGTACTGGTGGAAGGCACAGTCCGTGCGCGTATTGTGGCCATCAAGGCTGAGCAATGTTTCTCAGCAACCGTCGAACTATTGCAGGATCAAGGTCAATATGACGAACGCGAAATGGACGTACTCAATCGTTCAGTGATTTCTCAGTTTGAGCAGTATGTGAAGCTCAATCGCAAAGTGGCTCCAGAAATTCTTACCGCATTGTCGGGCATCGAAGAGCCTGGGCGTTTGGCTGACAATGTTGCCGCGCACATGGCTTTGAAGTTAGATGCCAAGCAACGCGTGTTGGAAATTCTCGATATTCGTAAGCGACTCGAGCACATTCTGGCGTTGCTGGAAGGTGAGATGGATGTGCTGCAAATCGAAAAGCGTATTCGTGGTCGCGTGAAGCAGCAAATGGAAAAAAGCCAGCGCGAGTACTACTTAAACGAACAGATGAAAGCCATCCAAAAAGAATTGGGTGAGATTGAAGATGCGCCTAACGAATTGGCGGAATTAGAAAATCGTATCAAAAATACGGGTTTACCTAAGGAAGCGCGCAGCAAGGGCATGTCGGAGCTGGGCAAGTTGAAGATGATGTCGCCTATGTCAGCCGAAGCCACGGTAGTGCGCAATTATTTGGATTGGTTAGTGAAGTTGCCATGGAAGAAAAAAACCAAGGTACGTCACGACATTGCTGCAGCTGAACAAGTGCTTGACGAAGATCATTACGGGCTTGAGAAAGTTAAAGAGCGCATCGTTGAGTATTTGGCAGTGCAGCAGCGCGTGAAAACACTTAAAGGCCCGATTCTATGTTTGGTTGGACCGCCAGGCGTAGGTAAGACTTCTTTGGGTCAGTCGATTGCCCGCGCGACTAATCGTAAGTTTGTGCGTATGTCCTTAGGTGGCGTGCGCGATGAAGCGGAAATTCGCGGACATCGTCGTACTTATATTGGTTCAATTCCGGGCAAGATTGTTCAGAATCTAGTCAAGTCAGAAGTGAATAATCCACTGTTTCTCTTGGATGAGATCGACAAGATGGCCATGGATTTTCGTGGTGATCCAAGCTCGGCGTTACTCGAAGTGCTTGATCCAGAACAGAACAGTACCTTTAACGATCATTATCTCGAAGTGGATTTGGATTTATCTCAGGTGATGTTTGTGTGTACGGCCAATAGCCTGAACATTCCCGCGCCATTGCTTGATCGTATGGAGGTAATTCGTCTGCCGGGCTACACCGAAGATGAGAAGAGTGCGATTGCTCGCAAGTATTTGTTGCCAAAACAAACCAAGCAAAATGGCTTGACTGAAAAAGAGTTGACGGTTTCTGACAGTGCCGTCACTGACATTATTCGTTACTACACGCGTGAAGCCGGCGTGCGTAATTTAGAGCGTGAGGTATCAAAGATTTGCCGTAAGGCCGTGAAGCAATTACTCACTGAAAAAGGCGTCACTGCTGTTCATGTGACGCCAGACAATCTCAGTAAGTATCTCGGTGTGCGTCGCTTCACCTACGGACGTGCAGAAGAGCAGGATCAAGTCGGGCAGGTCACTGGGTTGGCGTGGACTGAGGTCGGTGGTGAGCTGCTGACCATTGAAGCATCGGTAGTGCCGGGTAAGGGCAAGATGCTGGACACCGGTAAGTTAGGTGATGTGATGAAAGAGTCGATTCAAGCAGCCATGACGGTGGTGCGCAGTCGTTCATCTATTCTGGGCTTGGAGCCAGACTTTAATCAAAAGTTTGATATTCACGTGCATGTGCCTGAAGGCGCGACGCCGAAGGATGGCCCAAGTGCGGGTATTGGAATGTGTACTGCGATTGTTTCAGCGTTTACCAAGATTCCGGTGCGCTCTGATGTAGCGATGACAGGTGAAATCACGCTACGCGGGCAGGTGCTGCCGATTGGTGGATTGAAAGAAAAATTGCTTGCAGCTCATCGTGGCGGCATTCGTACCGTGTTGATTCCAGATGAAAATACTAAGGACTTGGCTGAAATTCCTCAGAACATTAAGGACAGTATTGAAATCATTCCCGTGAAATGGATTGATGAAGTGCTGAGGTTGGCGCTCAAAGGCACACCAGAGCCGCTGCCACAAACAGTGGCAGAAGCTGTGGCTGCGCCAGTGGGTGATAAGGCCAGTGTTCGTAGAGCCGCGAAGCGCGCCACTAAACAGACGTCTGCACACTGAGTGATTTCATCATAAAAAGCCCAACAACATTGACCTATTGAGAAAGCGCTGATATAACGCGCGGCCCGTTAAGTACGGGCAGCGTGCTTGCGTGTTGCGCGAGTCGGATATAACTAGAGGAATTGAGTTCTAATGAATAAAAGCGAATTGATTGATGCAGTGAGTAATGCTTCTGGTCTGGCCAAGGCCGATGCCACTCGCGCTGTTGATGCAGTATTTGATTCAATAACTGCAGCCCTTAAGGGCGGTGATTCAGTGGCCTTGGTCGGTTTTGGTACCTTTGCGGTGAAAGCCCGTGCAGCGCGCACAGGCCGAAATCCTCGTACTGGCGAAACAATTAATATTGCTGCAAGCAAAATGCCGGTATTCAAGGCTGGTAAGGGCCTCAAGGATGCTGTAAACTGAAAAGCTAGCTGGGGATTGTTGGCGGCTGATGTGCATAGTTAATTGTGTTCATTGAGCTATCAATAATTCATGAGGGTGCTTAGCTCAGCTGGTAGAGCGTCGCCCTTACAAGGCGAATGTCGGCGGTTCGATCCCGTCAGCACCCACCAACATATAAACAATTTCAGCGCGGAGCGGTAGTTCAGCTGGTTAGAATACCGGCCTGTCACGCCGGGGGTCGCGGGTTCGAGTCCCGTCCGCTCCGCCATTTTTTTATCTATCGGTCATTCCGCCATGTTGCAAACAATCAGAGACAAGATTTCAGGTTTCTGGACAAAGGTGATGTTTGGCGCGCTAGTCGCGATGTTCGTG
>CANGFV010000052.1 GCA_947453225.1 Pseudomonadota bacterium | reverse complement strand
GGCTTGGTCGGTGGACGCAGACGATCTATCTGGAAGTTATCTCCCAAGTCGAACATGAAATCCGGCTTATCAGCCAACATTTTCTTCAGAGTTAAGCGATAAGCCTCCATGTTGCTGTCGCCGCCAAGGTGTGGATCAAACTGCGCCACAAAGGTAAAGGTACTGCCGGGTGGACGCGCTGTATGAAATGAATGCTCAGCACGTGTAAGGTATTCGTTAGTGGTATCAGTATCCCGATAACGCATGCGGTAATAATACTGTGTGTTCGGCTTCAACTGCGTTAGACGAACATTGAATGGTTCACCGGCACGATATCGAGTAGATGCTGTTTTATCGGTGTAAACACCAGACTTAGTGCCATATTCATAATATGCATCCACATCTTTTGCAGGCGCTGCATTAATCGTAATCGTTGTATCTGTGGGACGACCTAACAATTCCATGACAGGAAACACTGGATCATTCACACCACGCGGATACACAGTGGAACCCATTCCACCGCCACCCCCTTCGCCACCACCGCCTCCGTTGCCCGCAGGTGGAGCTAGGCTGCCCCCGCCTTGATAAGACTCAACAACTAGCTTGGGATCTGCCGCTTCCTTGTAGGGAAACATCACCTTGTTTTGTGGCTGCACAGTAAGCGCCGCAAAGGAAACGGCAGACAACAACACCCCACCCGCAATTAGAGTTTTTTGATACTTATTCATTTTGTAATACCCGTATATAAATTACTTCTTGGCTTTAATAGTGTATGAATCGCCCAACATGCCATTCTTTAGATTGGCGTTTTCTTGATTAGGCAACCAAGTCTGCACGTAGTCCACTTTCACATCTTCGGGCGAGACGCGCACACGCAGATAACCAGTGCCACCGACAACTGTACCTGTGTATTTATAAGGATTGCGTGCAGTGGTACTCGCACCCTTACTACCCGGCATTGGACCTTCTTGATAGACGATGCCATCCATGTCTTCTTTGGCATATAGATGATCATGTCCATGGAAGAAAATAGTGGCTTTGTTATCAATCAACAATTGATGAATCGGCTTACCCCAACCCGGACGTGCGGTATCGAATCCCCAAGTACCATCTAAGTTATAACCACCCCATTCAAGATTCTTCACCGCAGAAATACCACCACGCATTAATCCATTCATATTGGCGCCGCCAATTAGATTATGCGCAAACACAAACTTATATTTAGCTTTGCTGGTCTCAAGTGTTTTCTTAAACCAATCGTATTGTTCTTTGCCCAAGGTCAAAAACCAATCGCCAGCCAATTCAGGCGCTACCGGCTGATTCCAATAAGGATCTAGCACAATAAATAAAGCATCACCCCAGTTCCATGCATAGTTAGCCTGACGCAAGCCTACAAAGGGCTCTTGCCGATTGCTACCCGTATAAAAACCATTGGGCTCGGGAGCAGGCGCATAACGCTTACGTGCCAAAGTATTCCACACTGCCACGTTGTTTGGCGTACCATTCAAATGCTTACCCCACTCACCTTCATGGTTACCCACGGTCATGAATAAAGCCGCGGAATGGGTTAGCAGATCATAGTAAGGACGAATCAACTGAAAGCGATCTTCCACACCTTCCTTGGTTGCCGGCCTGAGCTTTTCAACGAAGGAGTTATCACCCACATCCACTAAAAAGTCTGGCTTATCTGCCAGCATATTTTTCAACGTCAACTTGTAAGCATCTTCACTGGTGTTTTCATCCATATGAGGATCAAACTGCGCCACAAAAGTGAAGGTACTGCCTGGTGGACGAGCGGTATGAAATGAGTGCTCCGCACGCGCCACATACTCTGCAGCGCCCACTTCACGATAGCGCATACGATAAAAGTATTGAGTATTTGGCTTCAGCTTATCGATCAGTACATTTATAGGTTCGTTAGGCACAAAAGTGACTGGTGCGCTTTTATTGGTATAGGTCCCCGATTTAGTGCCGTACTCGTAATAGCCTTCTAATTTTTTAATCGCGCCCGCATTGATAGTAATTGTCGTATCCGTGGGTCGCCCCAACAGTTCCTGCGCAAAAAAAATGGGGTCATTGACCATCTTTAGATGGGTACCCAACCCCGCATTCGAAGCAGCAAAGGAAATATTCACTGCCATAGACAGCAACATTACTGATAAGCGTGCAATAAGTTTTATCTTCATATAATGACTATTAGCTAGCGTTTATTTCCAATGATAAAAACTATTAATTTATTGGTTTTAGCGTATACGAATCAACCACCATACCATTCTTTCGAGTGGCGGTTTCTTTATTAGGCAACCAAGTCTCAACATACTCTACTTTCACATTATCAGGAGAAACGGTTACTCGGGTATAACCTGTACCTCCCAAAATAACCCCCTGAGAATAGTTATAAATTTTGGCTCGGTCATTCAGTTCAGTATTGCTGGCACTAGGCTGCGGACCAGTTTGATAAATCACACCATCTAATTCTTGTTTCACGTAAGTGTGATCGTGGCCCTTGAAGTAAATAGTTGCCTTATTATCCGCCAGTATGTTGTGAATTGGCTTTGGCCAACCTGGGCGCATCTCATCCCAGGCCCAAGTGCCATCATAATTTTTTCCACCCATCTCTAGGAATTGCACACCCTCAACACCACCACGGTTTCCACCACCCGATGTTCTTTGCCCCCCAATCAGACTATGAGCAAAGACAAATTTATATTTGGCCTTACTAGTTTCTAATGTTTTCTTTAGCCAATCATATTGCTCGCGACCCAGTGTCATACCCCAATCGCCACTACCCTTTTCAGGCGGTACTGATTTATTCCAATATGGATCAAGCACGATGAACAGTGCATCACCCCAAGTCCATGCGTAGTTTGATTGACGCAATCCCATGAACGGCTCTGGCTTACCAGTGCTGGTATAAAATCCATTAGGCTCTGGATTAGGAATATATTTCTTACGGAAGTTGGTATCCCAAACCGCGAGATTATTGGGCGTACCATTCAAGCGACCTGGATTCTCACCTTCGTGACCACCTAGCGCAAAGAACATTGAGGTCGAGTGATTGAACAAGTTGTAATAAGAACGAAGCAATTGCACGCGATCTTCAACGCCCTCGGCAGTCACAGGATTTAACTTGTCAGTAAAAAAGTTGTCGCCCAGCGAGATATAAAAGTCAGGCTTCTCAGCAGCCATGTTTTTCATAGTCTGCTTAAAAGTTTCGTCATCAGCGTTGTCATCAAGATGATCATCATAGGTCACGACAAACGAGTAAGTACTCCCTACTGCGCGCTGGGTATAAAAAGAATGCTCGGCGCGTGCAACGAAGGGCGTGGTTGCACCCGCTTCACGATAACGCATACGGTAAAAGTACTGAGTATTTTGCTTAAGCTTATCAATCAGTACATTGACCCCTTCATTCGCACGAAAGGGTGTAACTGCTGTTTTGCCGGTATAAACACCTGACTTGGTACCGTACTCGTAGTACACATCAAGATTTTTGGTTGCAGAAGCATTGACCGTAATCGAAGTGTCGGTCGGCCGGCCCAACATTTCCTGTGCAGTAAACATAGGATCATTCGTTCCACGCACATGAGTGCCCAGCGCGTTCTGAGCTTGTGCGTGCACGCTTAGCATCAAGAACGCTGAAGCCAATGCATAATGAGATATTTTTTTCATAACAAAATCACCTAATAAAAAACTAATTCTTAATAATAAATACGTTAACTAAATCGATAATACTGATTACTTACTCGCTTTGATGGTATAGCTGTGACCAATCATGCCGTCCTTATGCTTAGCATCTTCTTCTGTAGGTAGATAAGTTTGTACAAAATCGACTTTGACATCGTCTGGTGAAACTTTCACACGCAAGTAACCACCGCCACCCACCACCGTTCCATTGTTGTAGCTATAGTCTTTAGCGGATGAAGTAGGGTCGTACAAACCAGAGCGCGCAGGCACCGGACCTTCCTGATACACAACGCCGTCCAAATCCTGCTTCACGTACAAATGATCATGACCATGGAAGTAAACTGTGGCGTTATTGGCGACCAGCAACTGATGGATCGGCATCGCCCAACCTGGACGGGCCTTATCGAAACCCCAAGAACCATCGAGGTTATAACCGCCCATTTCTAGGTATTTGACGGTTTCAATACCACCGCGCATCTGTCCTTTCATATTTAAGCCACCGATCAGATTGTGCGAGAACACAAACTTGTACTTGGCCGTACTAGTCTCAAGGGTCTTTTTCAGCCATTCATACTGATCTTTACCCAATGTAGTCGACCAATCACCAGACAGCTCCGGCGCAACTGGCTGATACCAGTATGGATCCAGTGCAATAAACAATGCATCGCCCCATTCCCAAGCATAGTTAGATTGACGTAACCCAACAAATGCTTCATTACGCGTGCTACCGGTGTAGAAATTATTAGGCTCTGGATTTGGGAAGTATTGCTTGCGAGTCAGCGTATGCATCACGGCAATGTTATTAGCTGTGCCATCCAAATTACGACCCCACTCACCTTCATGATTACCTAATACGAGGTACAACGGAACGGAATGGTTGATCAGATCGAAGTATGAACGTACCAATTGATTACGATTAGTTAAGTGCGCCTGAAACTTTTCCACACCCATGGTTTTTGGGTTTTCGCGATCCACAAAGGCCGTATCGCCAAGATCAATCATAAAATCGGGGTTATCTGCCGCCATCTTTTTAAGTGACAACTTATAGGCATCCATATTATTGCCATCCATCAAGTGTGGGTCGAATTGCACCACGAAGGTGAAGGTGCTTCCTGCAGGACGTTGGGTCATAAAGGAATGCTCAGCTCGAGTACCGTACGAAGCGGCCCCAGCCTCTTTGTAGCGCATCCGATAGTAATAACGGGTATTAGCTTTGAGATTTTCAATCAATGCATGCGTAGGTACATTAGCTGGGAACTTCATTGGCGAAGTCTTGCCGGTATACGTGCCAGACTTGGTGCCATATTCAAAGTACACCTCCAAATCCTTCAATGCAGAGGCGTTTACCGTCACCGAATTGGCGGTAGGACGACCCAACAATTCTTGCGCAATAAAAAGCGGGTCATTGGAGCCGCGCGGATGATTAGCGTAGCCAGACGTTGAGGGCTGGGATACGGTGACCGTCTTGGTGTCCTTAACCGCTTCCTTGAACTCAAAGCTACGGGGGTCACGATATTTTTGCTGAGCGACACCTACCGCCGCTAATGCGAACACCAACCCAGCGAGAACCCATTTTCGTTGCTGCATTTTATACCTCGTTAGTCATCTGGCCGCCTACACAACGGTCAGGGCATCAATGCCGCCTCAGGCATTGCACGTCTTAGAACAATCACAAATAGAATGGGCATGATACAGCCCTACCCCCAGTGCGAAATCTGCACCAAATCCTGCATCAAAGGAAGATACCCCCTAGGGTTAACACCAGTTCCTTTTGTTTTTTATTGTTAAGACTCGCTACGAGGCGCAACCGTATAAATCAACACCAAGCCAGCCCAGTTGAAGAACAATGCCGAACCGAATGGCTTGTCTGTAGAATTCTTACCAAGTTTTACCGCAAATTTACCTTGCACTAAAACCCTCAACCCCAAAAATCAGGCACACTTACGACTTAGCGTTGATTGGATCAGAACTCACTATGCTCATTTTCGCAATTGCCTGCGCTGCATTCTGCGCCACCTTAGCGGGCGGCCTGTTTGCTCTGTGGCTAAAAGACAAACTGCACCTAATTTTAGGCTTCAGTGCGGGCGCAGTCATTGCCGTGTCTTTTTTTGATTTACTGCCTGAAGCGATCGAAATCGGTGGTCAATTTCATTCACCTGAAGTATTGATGTCGTGGGCAGCACTCGGCTTTCTTATTTATCTTGCCCTAGACCGAATACAGTTTTTCCATGCCCAGCGACATCATCATCATCACGGACATGATCACGAGCATCACGGTCATAGCCATCACTGTGAATCCGTAGGGCACCCCGCCGAACATCTTTTACCTAATAAATTGCGCGGCACCTTAGGCGCAGGCAGTTTCTCAGCCCATAGTTTTCTTGATGGCGTTGTCATTGGTTTAGCCTTTCAAGCCTCACATACCGCAGGAATTATCGTCACCATCGGTGTGCTGACACACGATTTTTCAGATGGCATTAATACCATGAATGTGGTGCTCAAGAATCACGGCAGTCGACGTGATGCACTTCGCTGGTTGGCTGCCGATGCTATTGCTCCAGGCCTAGGCATGGCCTCGACACTGTTTTTCACTCTTCCCGAAAGCTCACTAGGTGTATTTCTGTCGATGTTCGCGGGTTTCTTTCTATACATTGGCGCCAGCGACCTCATCCCAGAAAGCCACCATGCGCATCCTAAGTTTTTAACGACCGCAATGACCATTACGGGTGCCGCCGTCATGTATATGGCGGTAAGATTCGCAAGCTAATTAGGCATCAGATGCTGGTGACAATTAACCAGACTGTGGAGTAACGATGCAGATTGATTTGGACAATGAAGAGACCAACCTAAGTGCAGTGTCCCGCATACAACGGGCACCCTTCCACGCACGCCGGTTACTAACACTCTCTACCTATCTGACCGTACTTGGAGTCATTGGCTTATTCTTCACATGGAAGATGCTACCGTCGCTGTGGCGCACCTTACTGGGCAACAACTCAGCAGCACTGTTAGTGCTTGCCGCAGGCATTGAATCCGCCTATGCCGTCGCTCGCTGGCGTTGCTGTGCAATCGGTCAAAACCCAAGCCCCTCATGGATTGTGTGGCGCAGAAGTTTTACTAGTGCAGCTCAAGAGCCCACGACTTCTGTAGAGACCGCCACTCGAATCGGTCGAGCAAAACAACAACTTGGTCTTTGGATCACTCAATTCGATGAGCGCGTATTACAGCGCATCAGCGGTGAATTCATTGAAGCACTCTGGCTGGGAGGATTATCCGCACTGGCTTGGTTCGCCGTAAAAACCAGTTGGAATCTCACCCTCAGCGGTGAAGATTTGGGTCAAGTCGGCAGCGTGATGGGCGGTGTCGTATTGCTACTCGCCTTTGGATTACTGGTACTGGAACGTGCCTTTACCGGCACTCCAAGCGCTGAGTGGCCAGAAGCACTCCGCATGGCACAGCTCACACGCGTTGCAATTGTGATGTTAGTGCTCACCTCGATAGCACTCTTCTTCAGCCGTTGGGATAGCGTGTGGCCAGCGCGCTTAGCCAGCCTCATCGGCATCATTCCGGCTGCTCTTGCAATAGAACTTATACTGCGCGCCGTTGCTTCGGTCTTTAGTCGACGCAGTGCGTCACTTGAACCTCGCCTGCTTGCGGATAGCTTTCTAGCCAGTTTCTTTCAGTGGCCACCACGACCGTTCAATACGCTTCAAGATGAACTGAAATCGCGTTTTGGTATCAACCTCAAACAGAACTGGGCATTCTCATTCATTCGTCGGCGATTTTTTCCTGTCTTATCTTTGATTGTGACCATCGCTTGGCTGTTGACCGGCATCAGTGAGATTCCAATTGATGGCCGTGGTATTTATGAGCGCTTCGGCAAACCCGTGACCGTCCTCGGCCCAGGCTTACACGCAGGACTGCCCTGGCCATTTTCCCGCGTTATTCCTGTAGAAAACGGCGTAGTGCATGAACTAGCCACTTCTGTCTCTGAAGGTGACACGCCAGTTGAATCCGAACCGAGCACCGCCGATGGTCCAGCGTCTGACAGCGCCAATCGTCTTTGGGATGCTTCACATGCGGCGGAAAAAAGCCAAGTGATTGCCAGCGTTTCTAACGACAAACAAAGCTTTCAGGTGGTCAACATGGATGTACGATTTGTCTACCGCATTGGTCTATCTAGTGAAGCGGCGCTGGCAGCCACTTACAACAGTACAGATGTCCCCTCATTAATTCGCAGCACAGCCAATCGAATCTTGGTTCAGGACTTCGCCTCTCGTACTTTAGATCGTCTGCTTGGTGAAGCGCGCACTGAGTTGTCTGCAGATATTGGCTCTGCAGTTCAGCAAGAACTTACTCGCCTAAATAGCGGCGTTGAAATTCTTGCCACTATTCTGGAAGCCATTCACCCTCCTGCCGGCGCTGCCAGTGCCTATCACTCGGTACAAGCGGCACAAATCACTGCGATTGCCTCTGTAGCGCGTGAACGCGGCAATGCGGCACAACAAGTCAATGACGCGCAGATGAGTGCCAGTCTCGCGCAAGACAAAGCCCAAGCGACGGCACGCGAAGCGAAGTCGAATGCCGAAATTGCCAACTTGCGATTCTCTGCTGAACAGAAGGCATATCGCAGCGCAGGCAAAGCATTCTTACTTGAACAGTATTACAGCCAACTCAGCAAGGGTTTGGCGAATGGCTCAATGATTATTCTCGACCATCGTATCGGTGGAAATGTGGGAGCGACGATTGACTTAAGAACTTTCGCACTACCTTCAGAACCCTAACCGAAACCAATAGACATTTACTTACCTTAAATTTTTTAAGGAGCAGACTTTGAGTACACATTCAGAACACGACGCTCATGATCACAGCGATCATGATCATCACCACAGCCATGATCACGAGCATGATCATGGACATCATCATGGTGCAGGTCATAGCCATAGCCATATAGGCCATCATCACCATCACCACGGCGAACGCGAAGATGTGCCGTTTCCACGTAAACGCATGTTGATTGCAGCGATTTTAGTTGCATTCGCCATCGCCACTGCAAGTTTGGTACAAGTGCGCTCGGGAGAAGCCACCGTCATTACACGCTTTGGTAATCCTTCGCGCGTACTGCTGCACCCAGGGCTCGCATGGCGATTACCCGTTCCCTTTGAATCTGCAATTCCCGTAGATTTGCGGCTTCGTACCACTACAAGTGGTTTACAAGATGTAGGTACACGCGATGGCCTGCGCATCATCGTGCAGGCCTATGTCGCTTGGCAGGTACAGCCCGATGGCGCCAACGTACAGCGCTTCATGCGCGCTGTGCAAAATCAACCCGATGAAGCCGCACGACAAATTCGTACCTTCGTCGGCTCAGCACTTGAAACCACCGCCAGTGCTTATGATCTTTCCAGCTTAGTGAATACCGATGCCTCGAAAGTATTAATCAGTGATTTTGAAACAAGACTGCGCGCGCAGATTGAAAAGCAATTACTGACCACGTATGGCGTGCGTGTAGCGCAAGTTGGCATTGAACGCCTAACACTACCTGCAGTGACCTTAGCAGCCACCGTTGACCGTATGCGTGCCGAACGAGAAACCATCGCTGCAGAACGTACTGCAGTAGGCAATCGACAAGCTGCAGAAATTCGCTCTGCAGCCGAACGTGACGGACGCATCATTCAAGCAGAAGCTGCAGTCAAGGCCGCAGAAGTCGAGGCTCAATCTCGCGTTCAATCGGCAGCTATTTATGGCAAGGCATATGCACAAGCGCCGCAGCTTTATAACCTACTACGCTCACTGGATACCTTAAATACCATCATTAATCCTGGTACCAAGTTGATCCTACGTACCGATGCCGCACCCTTTCGCGTATTGGTTGATGGTCCACCCAGCCTAGAGAAAACCAAGTAATGTCGAGCACTGAAACAGTGAATCAAGGCAATCCATGGATGCAGGCAGGACGACTGGTGTTCGTTGCGCTGTATGCTGTGGCATTACTCGCCGCATGGCGCTGGGGCGTTTCCAACGTTCAACAAGTCAGCGCTGATAAACGTGCTGTCGTAGTTCGTATGGGCTCGTTATCACGCGTTCAAAACTCAGGTCTATTACTTGCGTGGCCCAAGCCTTTTGAGCAAGTGGTTATGCTACCGTCCGCGGAAAGCGTGATCGAACGTCGCGTCGAAGCTTTGCTTCGTTCAGCGCGTGCAACACAGGCTGATATTTCCGGTATTGATGAAGAAGACCCAACCGGCTCTAGTGCCGATACTTTTGCTGGCTCTGGTTTTCTACTGACGGGCGATGCCGGCATCGTACAACTTGATGTTCGCGTGTATTACAAAGTGGTCAAACCCTTTGACTATGTTTTACAAGCAGATCATGTCCTGCCCGCACTTGATCGCATCGTCACGCGTAGCGCAGTAGCAGTATGTGCCGCACGTGATTTAGATACCATTTTGGTTGCACGCCCAGAACTAATCGACAATGACAGCAACATTGCTGAACAACGCGAACGCCTACGTGGCGAATTAGTACAAAAAATAAATCATGCGCTAGCCGCGCTACAAGAAGAAGGCTTAGGCATTGGTATTGAAGTGGTTCGCGCTGATGTGCAGTCCTCTTTACCTGCAAGTACCGTAAATGCTTTTAATGCAGTACTCACCGCGACACAACAAGCTGAGAAAGGCATCGCTGATGCGCGCACGGGGGCAGCTTGGGAATTACAAAATTCCACACAGAATGCAGATCGTACTCTCCAAGTCGCTCAAGCACAGGCCTCAGAGCGTGTAGCTAAAGCGCAAACAGACACTGCAACAATGTTAAAACTTGCTGCTTCAATTAAAGACAAAACCGATCCTGGATTAATGTTGCGTCTGTATCGTGAACGCATGCCCGCCATCTTATCGAAGGCTGGATCACTGACGATGGTCAATCCCAAAGACGATGCCCGCTTGATAGTTCAAGGAGCAGGAAAATGAGCACTGCTCAAACTGATATCAATCCTAGTATGTTATCTGCTGATGAACAGCGCAGTGCGGGTCGACAGTTAACGATCGCAATGATTGCTCTGGGACTATTTGTGCTGGGATTGCTATGGACTTGGCTAATGCCGCATCAATTAGGCGTGGGTCAATTATTGCTCGGCTCAGCGGCTATTTTGGTTGCGATTCCCGTGGTGCGCTCAGGCTGGTATAGCCTGCGTTATCCTGATTTACATGGCATCACTGATTTGCTCATTGCTTTGGCCATGATGGGCGCATGGGCGACTGGCGATTTAATGACCGCAGTTCTACTGCCTGTGATCATGATCTTCGGTCATGTTCTTGAAGAACGCAGCGTGATTGGCTCGCAAGAAGCAATCACAGCACTAGGTCGTCTAACTCGTAGTCGTGCTCGACTACTCGACAGTGAAGGTAACATCACTGAAGTAGAGAACACCAAACTTCGCCCTGGCGATCGAGTCGAAATCCGCGCTGGCGATCGAGTCCCTGCCGATGGTCGAGTGCTAGAAGGTCAAGCCAGTTTGGATACCGCACCCATCACTGGTGAATCCGTGCCGCTTGAAGTATCAACCGGCATGGAAGTGTTCGGTGGTGCAATCAATTTAGACGGCTTGCTTCGTATTGAAGTGACACGCACCGGCAATGAATCCACGCTGGGCAAAGTCATTAGCCTGATGCAAAGTGCTGAACGCTCAAAGCCACCCATCACACGATTATTAGAACGCTATGCAGGCCAATATTTAGTGTTGGTATTACTGATTGCTGCCGTCACTTGGTTTATCACCAACAATGCACAGGCCATGTTAGCAGTGCTGGTAGCCGCGTGTCCTTGCGCATTGGCCTTAGCTGCTCCCGCCACTGCAATTGCAGGCATTGCTGTCGCCGCACGGCACGGCATCCTCATTCGAGGCTCAGCCTTCCTTGAAGAATTAGCTGACACAACATCACTAGTTGTCGATAAAACTGGCACGCTCACCTTCGGCACACTGCGCCTGCATGAAATTCGCCTACAACCACAGGTCGAAAGAGATGTTGTGGTCAGCCTAGCGTCAAGCCTTGGTGCTGCTAGCAGCCATCCCATCAGTCGCGCCCTTGCCGGCTTAATGACCAGCGATCAGCACCTGCCTCTGCATGAAGTGCGCGAGCGACATGGCATGGGTATCGTTGCTCATACCGAACACGGCGAAGCTGCACTAGGTCGTCCTGAGTTGTTTGAAACCATTGGTATTACTGCACCACTCCCGCCTTCACATGATGGCCCTATTGCTGGCTTAGCATTCAAGGGACAATTTTTAGCGTGGCTACTGCTCTCCGATACTATTCGTCCTGAAGCAGCGATGGCCTTGGCTGAATTGCGCACACTGGGATTGAATCGCCAATTACTGCTGACAGGTGATCGTCAAAGCGTGGCGCAGTCTCTCGCCAAAGAAGTTGGTATCGCCAATGTGCGAGCTCAAGCCTTCCCAGAAGATAAGCTCAACTGCGTCAACGATGAATCTCAACATGGTTTCCGTCCCATGGTTGTGGGCGATGGCATTAACGACTCACTCGCACTAAAAGCGGGTGTTGTAGGTGTTGCGATGGGTAAAGGCGGCTCGGATATCGCGCTGGCCTCTGCCGACATCGTATTGATTGGCAGTGATTTACGCCGCTTGGGCACTTGCATTCGATTAAGCCGACGCTGCCGTCACATCCTGAATATCAATGTGATTATCGGCCTAGGTTGGACGCTAGCCATCGTTGCTGCTGCTGCATTTGGTCTACTAGGCGCTGCGGGCGCGATGATTGCCGCCATTCTGCATAACCTCAGTACTTTGTTAGTACTGGCAAATGCAGGTCGACTGTTACGCTTCCAAGAAGCTCTGCCAAAACTGAAGCCAGCTCACAGCAGTTATTGAATAAAGTGAACCCACAAATGAATCGAACCCTAACCGGTTCGATTCAAAATTAATAAAATACAGTCAATGCCACCATCACCCATAACGCCAGCATCATTAATAACAATCCATTCACCACTTGCACACCAAATAGCCTGCCGCCACTAACAAAAGCGACAATTACCTTAGAAATAGTATTAGCACTTAGCGCCAATAAAATCGCAACAATCGCCCTATCGTTTGACAATGAGTGATATGCCGCAAGTGTGGCTGCAGAAGCTGCTGCTGCATGCGCATCAGCAAAACCGGCCAAAGCTATGCCTACACTTGCCCCCATCGCGCCATAACGATCCGCAAGTAGTGCCGAGATAAACATCACCACAGTAACCAACAACGCAAAACCAAAGGAGCGCTTGAATTCAAAGGCGCGCCCGGGCAGATCCCTGCTACTTTGAATTAGCTCGGCATCACGAGCCAACCAGCCACCATAAATAATTGCCACCAAGGTTATTACAAGTAGTGCGGGCAATAACTGAGCCGCCAATACTGGATTGGTCAAATACAAAATAAGCATCAACTGTAAGACGGTTGATAACGAAGATAAGGCAGCGCCTGCAGCGGCAGCGCGCGTTATGGATGGTGTGGTGCGACTCTGTACTGACATTGCGGCAATCGTCGCCGTGCTAGAAACAAAGCCGCCTAAGAGGCCCGCCAGCGCTAAACCATGACTGCTTTTAAAAGCACGCATTGCAATGTAGCCGACTGCATTAATCACTAGCACTAAGACGGTAATGCGCCACACCAAATGCGGATTGATTACCCCATAAGGATCAATCGCATGATCAGGCAATAGCGGCAGGATAATTAATGCAGCAGCCGCAAGAAATATTCCGTCTAGCACCTCGCGATCAGAAAAACGTCGCTTAATTAACTCATGCAACCAACTACGAGAGGCCAGAAGCAATGCGACCAACACACCTAAAGCCGCTGCAACTTGCGGATAAGACACCGCTAACACGCCGAGTGCATAAGTAACTAATAAGGCTATTTCAGTAGTCAGTCCCGGATCACCATCGCGCGTACGCCAATAAGACACCACAGTAAGAGAGCTGACTGCCACACCGAGAACGGCTATTAACGAGAGTATATTTACGCTGGCAGCGATGACACCCAGTAGCGCTACTAGTACAAAGGTGCGCACTCCTGCTGCGCCACGAGCAGGACCACTGCCCTTGTTGCGTTCTCGCTCAG
>CANGFV010000051.1 GCA_947453225.1 Pseudomonadota bacterium | reverse complement strand
GGCGAATCAAACTCCAGCGCATGTCGCTCAATACGAGCCTGAAACAGAACCTTGAACACCGCATGAAGATGCTGCAAAGGCAACGCTAGCGCCCTTACTTTTTCGGTATTTAGCGCCTCAGGATTAGTAAGAAACGCCGCCACCTCGGTGTAGGTTAATCGAGCCGCAGAACACATCACAGCTTCAAAAAATTGGGCTCGAGTTACTTTACCGGCAGATGAAACCCGCATTTCACAAACCATGCACAAACGATCTACTTGTGGATTGAGCGAACACAGGCCATTTGATAGCGCCTCAGGCAACATCGGAATGACGCGGTTAGGAAAATACACCGACGTACCACGGGCACGCGCCTCCACATCTAATGCGCTACCTGCCTCGACGTAATGCGCAACATCGGCAATGGCCACTAATAACCGCCACCCGCCTCTGATTGGCTCGCAATACACCGCATCATCAAAGTCACGCGCGTCCTCACCATCGATGGTGACCAAAGGCAATTCACGTAAGTCCAGCCGATCGCGCTTTGCTGAAACACCTACGGATGCCCCATACTTTTTCGCTTCTGCAAGCGCTTCTGCGGGAAATTCAAACGGCAACCCATGCGCATGGATTGCGATATCCGTCTCCATGCCGGGCGCACCATGGTCACCTAATATTCGCGTCACGTGACCTAGAGGTTGCGCATGAGGGCTAGGTTGTTGAACCAACTTCACCAATACGATTTGACCCGACCGTGCGCCGTGTAATTGCTTTGTAGGCACTAAAATGCGGTGACTAATCCGTGGATTATCAGGAACAACAAAATTAACACTCGACTCTTGATAGAGCCTACCCACAATCTCTTGAGTGCCACGCTCCAAGACATCAACGATACTACCTTCAGGCCGACCTCGACGATCCATACCCGCGACTCTCACTGAGACACGATCACCGTGCATTACCTGCTGCATCTGACGATGCGATAAGAATACCGCCGCAGAACGATCGTCAGGCAGCACAAAGCCATGCCCATCTCGGTGCCCACTGACCACACCCACCACCAACCCAATACGCTCTCGTAAACAATATTCATCACGACGATTGCGTACCAATTCACCCGTTTGAATCAGCGCTTCCAATCTCTGCGTTAATTGCTGCTGTGCCGCCTTACCTGAAATCTGTAACTGAGCAGCCAACTGCTGAAAAGAGATAGGCTGACCGATGTCGCGCATCACATGCATTAACTCTGGTAGATCCTTGTCAGCAATCACCGCAGATGTCGATCTAGAGATTTGTTTTTTAAGCCAAGGCTGGGCGTTGGATTTTGAGCGATTCGATTTTTTAGCGGAATGACGCGGCTTTTTCATGTTCACAACCATACACCGACTGTGAGTCAGCCAAGTATTTTTCTTAAAGAACAGCTACTTTGCCATGTTCTGAAATGCATTGACACCCGTAGATGCCGCCGGTAGAGTTGCGCGCCTTGTGCAGGCCAGTCCTGCTCAAAACCACCAAAAATGATGCCCAGGTGGCGGAACTGGTAGACGCGCTAGTTTCAGGTATTAGTGGAGCAATCCGTGGAGGTTCGAGTCCTCTCCTGGGCACCATCCTCTCCTCCAAGAACGTCGCAAGACGTCTAAACCCCGCAAATAATGAGAAGACTGACTGAGCACATTAATAGCCAAGCAATTTTCGATATTGCTTGGGGATAACTATAGGGGTAACCGCTCAACTCCGCAAAACGAGTTACCCCTACCGAGCTCAATCAGAAACTAAGGCGCCGACACTGTCCAGCTATGCTCCACTTCACCATTGACGTGAGCTCCTGACTCACAGCTTTGCAAGAATGTAGTGCAATTGCCGGGCGGCAACCAAGAGCGAATGTATTCTGATGTCACGCCAGAAGGACTGACAGTAACGCGTAAGTATCCACTGTTGTCTTTAACAATACCCGACACATATCCACCTTGGGCCTTAACCGAGTTGGTATAGGTACTGGTAGTCCCTTTCTGACTTGGCTGAGGTACCTCTTGGTAGACAATGCCATCCAAATCTTGCTTCACATACAGATGGTCATGACCATGGAATACTGCCGTTACGCCCTTTTCAACCAACAACTGATGAATAGGCTTATTTGGCCAACCCACATGATTACTAAAACCGTTCGTCTGGAAGGCATAGGTTATGCCATCAGAGTTATAGCCACCCCACTCAAAGTATTTAGCAGCTTCAATACCACCACGCATCGCGCCACCGGGTGAAGCAGGATCAGGCACTACCGTTTCCTTACCAGAAGTTGGAATACCACCGACCAAATTATGAATAAAGACAAACTTGTACTTAGCGGTGGTGTTAGTCAGCACATTCGTCAGCCAGTCATACTGAGTTTTACCCAATGTCATATACCAACCACTGGTACCCGGGGTGGTGACACCATTCTTGGTTTTATCCTCAGAAGGAATCTTCGTGCTATTCATGTAGGGATCAAGCACTACAAACAAAGCATCACCCCATTCCCAAGAATAATAAGCCGCACGCTGCACGTTCTGTGCATAGTAGGTAGAGAACGTTGGATCTGATGCGGTATCACCGCTGTAGAAGGTACTAGAACTAGTGATGCCGTTTGAATAGAAATTCTTACGCGCAGTAGTCGCCCACAACGGCAAGCTATAGGGCGGCGCATTAGTACTGGTAGGACTCTTATTGGCGATGTAGCCGGCCTCACCTTCATGGTTACCATTCACCAACATTAATGGCACTGAATGCGTTGCAAGGCCATAGAAAGGCAACTCGTATTTATAACGGGCGATTACCGCGGCCTCAGTGGTCGCAGGGTCAAAAGGACTGGCCGTATGAACGGTATCTAACGCGGTCTGCCATTTTTCAGTCATGAACAAGTCGCCAAGATCAATCAAGAAGTCTGGCGAATCTGCAGCAATATTAGTCAGCGATTTTCTGAACAAATCTGGATCACTGAGTTGATCTAAATGAGAGTCAGATTGAATTGTGAAAGTAAATGTACTGCCCTTTGGACGAGATGTACGGAACTTATATTCCTGAGTCTGCGCAATCACAGTAGAACCGGAAAGCAAGTTGACTCGATAGAAATACTGGGTATCACTATTTAACCCAGACAAGTTCAGCGTTAATGGCGCATCAGCAACCAAAGCACTTGCTACAGTTGTTTGCAGATATACACCCGAGGATACACCATAAGAAACCGTGACATTGCCACTTTGAGTAGCGCTATACAAATTCATGACAACGCTGTTGTTTGTTGGACCACTAAGTACAATGTTCGGCGAGAAACTACCGATACTGCCCGCACTACTGCTGGCACTCGAACTTGAGCTGCCTGCACAGGTTACATTGACATTTGAGATATTGATCGCAGCTACGGTACCAGTCACTGCGGGTGGCGTACCCGTTGCTAAAGAAGCGCCATTATAGAGCTCACACACTTGCCCTGTAGGCTGGGTTTGGATCGTCACTGAATAAGTCGCGCCAGTAGCATAGCCAGCAGCAAAGTTCCAAGTCGTTGCGCCTGATGCAGCGTTATAAGTTTGAGATGCAGGGCTTCCATTCGAGGTCAAGGCAAGCACCAAGCCCGTCGAACTCAATCCAGCAATCGTTCCGCCAACGGTATAAGTTGCAGGCTGACAACTGAGTTGCACATTAGTGACATTCGCACCCGTAATCGTTCCCGACGCATTACTGAGCAAGCACACCAAGCCCACAGGATTAGTACCCTTAGTCACTGAATATGAAGCGCCGTTACTTAATAGCGTGGTGAACGTAAAAGAAGAAGCACCGCTAGTAACTGTAATGGTTTCTGAACCATTTAATGTCAGTTGGATTGATCCGCCACTTAAACCAGTGACGGCACTTGCACCACTGCCTGCTACGGTATAGCTAGCAGCTACACTGCTTGAGCTGCTCGATGAAGCACTGCTACTAGAGCCAGAGGATGCAACGGGACCACGCACTACCAACACATATTCCAAAGCAGTTTTTGGGCTATAAGAAATAATACCGTTATAGATTTCGTGCAAATCCCATGCGGAAGTTGGTGTATTTACTAACGTAGTTGAAGACCAGAATGTACCTTGATCTTTGCTATTGGTTTGCGCATTGTACGAAGGAATACCTGATAGGTTTGTAAAATAATTCGTATCTAAACTTGGGCCAAACCTAGTCACATCGACAATGGAGAAGAGCTCACGGATATTTGGCAATCTCCAATCCGTTTTACCTGCAAAACCACCCGACCCATTCAATGTATTAACGTATGCCAATGCACCTTCCCAATCATATTGAGATGCTGATTTTTCTTTCTTCCATACCAAACCGGTGTAGTTATCTGTCACCGTACCATCACCATTATCAGCAAAGTGAACAGCTGGCAGTGTTACTGGTGCAGTAATATTTCTTACACAACGTAGGTTAAAGAAAGTTGGCTTAGTGCCCTTGCTGACGCCAGTTTGATTGCGAACATGGTTACCTATACCACCACCGGAATTACTTGCCCATTGCTTGGTGGTAGCGCCCGTTGGAAAGGCTGCAGAAAGATCACTACTCCACCAATATGATCCAGCCGTATAAGTTGCGGCATCATATGTTTTGGTGGCAGAGATCACCGTACCAGCATTTATTATTTGAGCCGAACTCAGGGTCCAAGAAGTTCCTGAACCTGCAGCAATAGTCACCGTCTGACCGCTTGGCATACCATCCCATGTTATTACTTGACCAATATCAACAGCGCCCGATGAAACACTAGATACTGTTAATGTTGTTGACGATACGCTACCTGTTCCACCGACAAAGATTGTGGTCAATGGCGTAGTATTAAATTGGAATGCCGAATGCGATGCAGGCTTGGACTGCAAGTAAACAATGCTATAGGCCTCTTGCGCTGTCGGCATGCGCCAATTGTTATAGCCACCCAAGGTGCGGCTGGCGCAATAAGAAGCCGCATTAGTGAAGTCGATTTCACCGCTGTCTAATTTTTGCCACATCAAACCCGTTACATTGTCCGTAACGGTACCATCGCCATTATCGGTATAAGACGGTGGATTTTGCGTTCTATCGGAATCTTCGCCCGGCGTAGCAGTGAAATCACCTGTCTGACCGGTATCAGGTAGCACCACTGGAGATGCAGCTATTGATGAACTACTGGCCGAACTTGAACTGCTATTAGTTGTGCAAGTGACATTGACATTGGAAACATTAGTGGCAGCGATCGTGCCAGACTCATTGACAAGCGAGCAGGTTTGACCCGCGGGCTGCGAAGTGATTGCCACTACATATGAACCCGCAGTGATGCCATTAGCAAATGCATACGTCGTTGCGCCGCCAATAGGAGAAGCCGTCTGCACACCGCCATTCAATGAAAGCGTCAAGCCAGCGCCAGTCAAATTAGAGATAGAACCACCCACGGTGTATGTCGTTGGTGCGCACACAATACTGACATTGGTGATATTTACTGATGCAATATTTCCAGAGCCATTCGATACCAGACAGGTTAACCCTGCAGGATGACTAGATACGGTGACGTTATACGCGGCACCAGAGGCAAGTCCGCTTGCGAAACTAAATGTGGTCGAACCACTGGAGATCAGCTTAGTTGATCCAGTTGGGCTATTGAGTGCCAGCACTAAATCAGCAGCACTGAGCCCAGAAACGGTACCACTAACGGTATAAGTTCTTTGACAATCTACAGCAACATTGGTGACAGAAGCACTTGAAATCAGACCAATGGCATTGGTCAATGTACAGCGATAGCCGGTAGGCTGGATGCCCACAGAGACAGCGTAAGGCGTGCCAGTAGTTAGCGCGGATGAAAATTTAAAGGATGTAGCGCCACTAGAAACTAAAAGTGAAGCATTACTTAAACGCAGCACTAACCCAGAAGTATCCAAGCCTGAAATAGTGCCACCAACGGTGTAGGTGTTAACACAGGTGACTGAGACCGAGCTAACAGAGGCACCGCTAATCGTACCTATGTCGTTGGATACTGAACAACTTTGACCTGAGGGTTGAATACCCACGGTGACCCTGTAAGTTGAACCGGTGGCGAGGCCAGTAGAAAAACTAAAGGACCCATTAGCGCTTACTAAGCGCGCATTACTACCGTTGTTTAACAAGATGAGCGTCTTGCCCGAAGCCAATCCAGATACCGTACCACCGACTGAGTATGTCGTTTGTGCCAGCGCACTACACTCAAACCCGAAAATTCCAACCCCAATTAACAGGGCAATTAAATAATTTTTTTATTTGGTTAATCATAATTAGTTGTCCTGATAATCCCCAAAATCAGCTGGCTTCTAAAATCAAACCTAGCGACTTAAGTCGCATGAATAATTTACAGAAAAAACATGATACAGACCTATGCAGGGAGGGGCAAACATAGCGGCAAAAACAGTCAAATCTGATCATACTGCCTGATTATGTAATCCCAGATTTTCAGGAATTGAGCGGAAGCGTGTGATGTTATGAACGTTATCTAGAACGCTTTTAGTTTGAAATGGTGCCGGGGATAGGAGTCGAACCTACGACCTTCGCATTACGAATGCGCTGCTCTACCAACTGAGCTACACCGGCATTGGGGCATGGCCACGAGGTGGCGCAGTATACGGATTCGCAAGTCGTCGGAAAAGCCAAATCCATCTACGGCTGGGCTTCCAAGATCTGCCCATTACGTTTAGCCTTAAGACATGACAACCCATGCCCTATTCCCGACCCTGATACACACCGCAACGCTGCCAGAAACAGGGTGGAAAGCCTTCAATCTACGGCTACTGCGCGAATGTCAGCAACTGGCCGTTGATGATGTCTCGGGTCAACGCTGGTCAGCCAAGCACTACCCTGGCGGGTATTCGTCCTACAACTCCGTCTGCCGCATGCATCTGCTCTCACCAACCTTCGCAGAACTTGAACGCAAGTTGAATCGTCATGTAGCAAAATATGCCCGTGACTTAGGACTGGATCTTGAGGGTCGCCAACTTTCCATGACCGACTGCTGGGTCAATATCATGCCGCCGAAGGTCGTCCACAGCATGCATCTACACCCGCTTTCCACCATTAGCGGCACCTACTACGTGCAAACTCCAAAAGGCTGCTCCGGCCTAAAATTTGAAGACCCACGTTTGGATCGATTTATGGCCACACCACCCCGTCGCAGTGATTGCGCACCAGAAAAAAAGCCTTGGTTCATCGTGCCGGCCTCGGCCGGCAAGTTGGTATTATTTGAAAGCTGGCTGCGACATGAAGTCACACCCAACACCACCAAAAAAGATCGCATCAGCATCAGCTTTAATTACAACTGGTTCTAATCACCCTTCCCATTTCTGGCAGATCTGACCAGAAATGCACCCTCAGCGATTAAGCAGAACATTTTAGGCTGCCTACACCACAGCATAAGTAGTCGCTGTGGCAAGGAGCCAGCATGCAATTACATCATGACCGCCAATGCGGCGTTACTTTGATTGAACTAATCGTCACTGTATCAATCATTGGTATTTTACTCACCGTAGGCGCGCCTTCCTTTGCCGAAATACAACAAAACGCGGTTCGACGCAGTGCGCTCAATGATTACTGGCACGCGATATTTCTGGCGCGCAACGAAGCCATCAAAAGAAACGGCGTAGTTTCTATGTGCAAAAGCAGCACGGGTATTAGCTGCGACAATTCGGCAGACACTTGGTCAAAAGGTTGGATCGTGTTTGAAAACATCGATCGCGACGAACCCGCTCAACGCGACACCAACGAACCTGTACTTCGCAGATATAACGCAGGCGACGACATCAGCATTCGCTCTAATCGAAACACCTTTACCTTTCGCCCCATCACCCAAGGCGCCGTCAATGGCACTATAGTATTTTGCGACCAGCGTGGCAGCCGCACAGCAAGAGCCATCATCATTAGCCACACAGGACGACCGCGCCAGTCCAGCACAGATGCCAGTAATCGCCCGTTAATCTGCCCTACTACCGTCACTTAAGTCCGTGTAAGCTTCACTCACCTTAAACAAGCTCATCATATGCAGCCCACTGAACTTGATAATTATTCGGTTAAGCGTTTCGGCATGACGCTGACGGACAGCAGATTAGCCGTACTTGCTTTAATCGCCTGCGTGATTGGTATTGTCATGCTGTTGGTAAACGCACAGAACATGTTCGGTAGCGGACGTTTACATGATCGCGCAGTGCAACTTGCACATGAGGTCGCTGATCAGATCAAGAATGAAACCAACTTGAAACAGAACTATGAAAGCAGTTTAGGCGCGAACTGCGATAACAAATCGAAGCAAATCAACACTGCATCGAACACCATTGCCTGCTGGCAAGATAAAGTCCAACAACAACTCAGCAACGGCACTTCGAGAATATACTTGGATGGCAGTGTGAAACCTGCGCAGTATGTGATTATGGTCAGCTGGTCCGAACCCAGCTCCGGTACAGCCAGTTACATCTTAAGGATCACGCCGCCAAATCCTATAACTAAGACGGACGCAACTCGCGCGGCAAACTAAACATCACGCGCTCAATCTGCCCTTCTGTTTCTACGGGCACTTCACCACCCCATTCGCGTATCTTGGCCACCACACGCTGTACCAATACCTCTGGCGCAGACGCACCCGCAGTGAGTCCCACGGTATTTTTGCCAGCAAACCACTCTTGGCATAGATCTTCTGGCCCATCTATTAAGTAGCCAGGAATTCCTGACTTTTCAGCAATCTCTCTAAGACGATTAGAATTAGAACTGCTGGGCGAACCGACCACCAGCACCACGTCACACTGCCGCACCAAACGCTTAACCGCATCCTGACGATTTTGAGTGGCATAACAAATATCTTCTTTACGAGGAGCGCTTAAGGCAGGGAAACGCTGCTTCAATACGTCGACCACCTTTTGCGTATCGTCCACAGAAAGCGTGGTCTGCGTAACAAAAGCAAGACGCGATTCATCTTTAACCTCAAGCTTTTGCACATCTTCCGGCGTTTCGACAAGATAAATTCGTCCACCGAATGATTCATCGAACTGACCCATAGTACCCTCTACCTCTGGGTGTCCCTCATGACCAATCAGCACTACCTCGCGCGCTTCACGGGCGTAACGCGTTACTTCCATGTGTACCTTAGTGACGAGCGGACAAGTCGCATCAAATACTTTTAACCCTCTTCTTGTAGCCTCATCCTGTACAGCCTTAGACACCCCGTGAGCACTAAAAATGACATGAGCATCATCAGGGACATCACTTAATTCATCCACAAACACAGCACCAGCTACACGTAACTTTTCCACTACATAGCGGTTATGTACCACCTCATGACGCACATAAATTGGCGCACCAAATAACTCAATGGCACGCTCGACAATTTCTATAGCACGATCCACACCAGCGCAAAATCCACGTGGGTTGGCGAGAAGAATTTGCATTATTTAGATTCCTTAGACCCTACTCTATCGGAGTGACGCCCTTCCAAGAATGAGTCCAATAATAAACAACCCGCACCGATACTAATTGCACTATCTGCTACATTAAATGCAGCAAAACTAAAGCCAATACGATCCCAATGCACATGAATAAAATCCACAACATATCCTAGAAGAATTCGGTCAATCACATTCCCTAAAGCACCGCCTAGCACTAGCGACAGACCCAAGGTCAGCAATGGCTGTTGTTTATGGTCAAGACGCCTGAGCCAAATCACAAGCGCACCACTCACGCCCAACCCTAACAGCGTAAAAAACCAACGCTGCCAGCCCGAAGCCGTCGATAACAAACTAAAGGCCGCCCCTGTGTTATGCAAATGAGTCAGATTCAACACGGGCAGCAGTTCGATACTCTGATAAAGCTCAAGGCTATTAGCGACCAAGATTTTGGTCAGCTGATCTAAAACAATGACTACGATTGATACCCACAACCAGCCATAACGACTGCTGATCGGCGCACACCATAAATGCTGAAAAGATAAGCTGTTACCTCGACCATCAACCGAGTCGACTTTAGACATAGTGCCGCTCCTCGCCTTTGCCTGTGACGTTAACCACACAACGACCACACAACTCTGGATGGTCGGATGCATGACCTACATCAGAGCGCTTCTGCCAACAACGAACACACTTAGCATGATCAACAGCGCCCACACTAATCCACACCGTGGCGCTACTTATTTGAGCAGACACGGCATCCGCTGGCCGCTGAGTTGCCGCAACCACTTTCGCCTCTGAAGTAATGAACACAAAGCGTAATTCGTCACCTAAATTGTTTAATACGCTAAACATTGGCTCGTCAGCGTACAACGTCACTCCAGCATCAAGCGGCGCGCCAATTGCTCCAGCATTTCTTAATTGCTCCAACTCACGAGACACAGCAGTACGCAGCTCGAGCAACTGATTCCAATCCACTTCAGGAGTAGTAAGTATCGGAAACTGATACCACTCGGTGAGCAACACAGATTCATCGCGCTGCCCAGGCATATACTTCCAAACTTCATCAGCCGTAAATGACAGCACTGGCGCAATCCAACGCACCATCGCTTCAACGATGTTATACATTGCCGTCTGCGCTGAACGACGCGCATGACTATTAGCCTGCGTGGTGTACATACGGTCTTTCAGTACATCTAAGTAGAATGAACCCAAATCCACACTACAGAAGTTGTGTAGCTTTTGATAAATCAAATGGAATTCATAGTTTCGATAGGCTTCGAGCATTTCTTGCTGTAATTGCTGCGTACGCCATACCGCCCAACGATCTAAATCCACCATTTGATTGACAGCCACCTGATGAGAAGATGGATCAAAGCCCGCCAAATTACTCAACAAAAAACGTACAGTATTACGAATACGACGATAGGAGTCGGTGACGCGCTTGAGAATCTCGTCCGACAAACTCATCTCATTTGAATAGTCTGTTGCCGCCACCCACAAACGCAACACATCGGCGCCCAAAGTACCCACGACTTTCTGCGGCACAATGACATTACCCAACGATTTGGACATCTTTCGACCCTTATCATCGATAGTAAATCCATGAGTAAGCACAGCTTTGTAAGGCGCGCGATCATGCATCGCCACGGATGTGAGTAATGAGCTATGAAACCAACCACGATGTTGATCAGAGCCCTCGAGATACAAATCAGCAGGCGCTTTAATTTCAGATCGAGATGCCGGCACGCAATGATGGACGACGCCCGAATCAAACCAGACGTCCATAATGTCAGTGACTTTTTCATAGTGCTCAGCCTCTACCCCCAAAAGGTCAGCGGCAGATAATTCAAACCACGCATCAATGCCCTGCTTTTCAACACGCTGGGCAACCACCTCAAGCAACTCGGCAGACTTTGGATGCAACTCGCCGGTTTCTTTATGCAGAAATAGTGCGATCGGCACGCCCCACATACGCTGACGAGAAATACACCAATCAGGACGATTAGCAATCATATTGCCAATACGATTTTGCCCCCAACTCGGCATCCATTTAACTTTATCAATTTCACGCAACGCACCGGCACGCAACCCTGCTTTTTCCATGCTGACAAACCATTGCGGTGTAGCTCGGAAAATCACTGGCGTTTTGTGTCGCCAGCAATGTGGGTAGCTATGGTGTAATTTTTGATGGTGCAGCAACTTACCTTTTTCAGTGAGCAGTTCAATCACTTTGGGATTGGCATCAAATACTTTTTCGCCAGCAAAAAATTGCGTGTTAGGTAGGAATCGACCATCACCACCGACTGGGTTATCAATAGCCAACCCATACTTTGCACCAACCACGTAGTCCTCTTGACCATGACCGGGCGCAGTGTGCACCGCACCGGTACCAGCATCTAGCGTCACATGGTCACCCAAAATTACAGGCACAGTGCGATCTAAGAACGGATGCTGCAAACGCATGCCTTCTAATTGCACGCCAAGTAATTCTATTAATAACTCAGGTGATTCAATCTTTACGCGCTGAAACACGCTGTCAGCAAGCTCTTTGGCAACAATCAACACTTCATCAGCAAGTTCATACACGCCATAACTGATTTTTTCAGCGCCTAGCGCCACAGCTTGATTCGCAGGCAAAGTCCACGGCGTGGTCGTCCAAATCACAATACTGATTGGTTTGGTTCCAACATTTAGTTGATGTTGCTGAACAAAGCTGGCGCGATGTTCAGCCGTCAAAGTGAACCGCACATCAATGGCCGGTGATGTCCGATCTTCATATTCAACTTCAGCTTCCGCCAATGCCGAACCGCAATCCATACACCAATGCACTGGCTTTAGACCTTTATATAAATGACCGTTGCGAAGGATCTTGGCAAATGCTCTTAATTGCTCAGCCTCAAATTCAGGTTGCATGGTCAGATAAGGACGATCCCAGTCCGCCATCACTCCCAGCCGTTTGAAGTCTTCACGCTGACCATTGACTTGCTCAGCCGCATAATCGCGACAGGCCTGACGAAACACTTTGGGTTCCAAGTGTTTAACTTCCTTACCGCGCGCTTTTTCGATTTGATGCTCAATCGGCAGACCGTGACAATCCCAACCAGGAATAAACGGCGCATCAAAGCCATCTAAACTGCGTGACTTAACCACAATATCTTTCAGTACCTTGTTGATCGCATGACCCAGATGAATGGCGCCATTGGCGTATGGCGGACCATCGGCAAGAATAAACTGCGGGCGCCCTTTGGCCTTTGCGCGCAGCTTCTGATAAATCTGCCCCTCCTGCCATGCTTTGAGCATCTCAGGTTCACGACGCGCCAGATCACCCTTCATCGGGAAATCAGTGCTCGGCAGGTTAAGGGTTTGCTTGTAATCAATAGTCATCAAAAAATCAGCCTGTCAAAAACCTAGTAACTTTGTCTATCCCAATATTGTACGCGCTTGACTTGTATCAATATGCATCTGCGCAACCATGTCATCTAAACTGGGGAACCACTGCTCATCGCGTAATCGGGCGATGAATTCTACTTGTAATTGCCGCCCATAGAGGTCGCCCTCAAAATCAAAAATATGCGCCTCGAGCAGCGGCTCGACCCCATTGACCACCGGTCGAGTGCCTAAGCTTGCCACCGCCGGCGCTGAGTGCAGACCCGCGCCCGTCACTCGCACCGCAAAAATACCGTTCAGTGGAATCACGCGTCGTTTCAGTCGCATGTTTGCAGTGGGATACCCAAGCGTTCGGCCTAACTTCTGCCCATGCACCACGCGCCCCGATATGACATAGGGCCGACCGAGTAATTGATGAGCACGCTGCAAATCACCGGCAGCCAACGCATCGCGTACTAAGGTACTACTCACACGCTGCTGATCAAGCAAAAATGGCGCAAATTCATCCACGCCAAAACCGCAACGCTCGCCCAAAGACTTTAGCTCAGCCACACCACCCTGACGACCCCGGCCAAACTTGAAATCATGCCCAACAACCAACCAACGTATGCCCAGCGCATCACGCAAGATTTGTTCAACAAACGCCGCAGGGCTCAAATTGCGTAATTGCTCATCAAATCGCAAACATACAAATCGCTCGACACCGCATTCAGCGAGCGCAGTAAATTTTTCACGAAATCGCTGCAACCGTGCTGGCGCTGACTTACCCATAAAAAACTCGCGCGGACTGGGCTCAAACGAGATTACCGTAACAGGTAAAGCAAATTCATTAGCTCTTTGCTTAAGTTGCGCCAACAAGGCTTGATGTCCACGATGCACGCCATCAAAACCACCAATGGTCGCCACCGCACCCCAAGTGCTTGCCGAGGCACGAGCAGCAGCCAAATTGTGTAATCCACGAATCAGCTGCATGTTTAGTGCTTCAAATGCACGGGACGTAAACCCGCCACCCATAACGCAGCAAAATATAAAGCGACGCCACCGACAATCAGTTTAGCCATCCAGAAAATTCGTATTCCGGTACCGACTTCCAGCCACTGCCGAACATCGCCAGCAAAATAATCTAGAAATATCGCCATCACTGCACTGGCCAGCACGATACGAAGCATAAATAATTTCCAGCCTGAGGCAGGACGATAAACACCCTGCCGCCTCAGACCGCGATATAACAACCAAGGATTCAAACTAGCACCCGCCGCAGTCGCTAACGCCAAAAAAATATGCATACCAGGCACTAACCGCTGCCCGTTAATGAATAACATAGCGGTTGCAGTGATGTTGAGTCCCATCGTCAAACCAAACGACCACATCGCCGTACGCACCGGCGTTTTAGTATCTTGTCGTGCAAAATAACCCGGCGATAACACCTTAACCAAACTCCAGCCGAGCAACGCAAATGCATAAGCCATGGTTGCTTGAGTAGTCATATGCACACTTTCAACGGTGAAGTGCCCACGATAAAACATCAGCGCACTCATTGGACCAGCTAGAACAAACAAGGCAATCGCAGCGGGCACCACAATGATGAAAATTAACCGCAATGACCAATCCAACGTAGCATTAAATTTATCTGGAGATTCCGCTGCATGATGTGCAGACAAACTCGGCAAAATCACCGTAGCCAAGCCGATACTGAAAATTCCCAATGGAAATTCAACAAT
>CANGFV010000050.1 GCA_947453225.1 Pseudomonadota bacterium | reverse complement strand
TCACCCGCTAAACTTCTGTCTCGGCCAGACATACCGCCACCCGCGCCTGAGCCCGAAGAATCACTGCCCTCCGCACCAGAACGCATACCACCACCTACATGATCGCCGTTGGTTGCTCTATCTCTTTGACCAGACATACCGCCACCATGGCTGGTCTCTGACGATGAAGCGCCTTCAGTATTGGCTAACATTCCATTAGCACTATGACTACTTTGAGCATTGGCCTTATCAACTGACATACCAGCGGCAGTGCTGGCAGCACTAGAGGCAGTCGCTTTACCATCCGCCATTCCACTTGAATGACTTTCTTCAGTCTGAGCCTTTAATGGACCCGCATCCGCTGCAACGCGCATATCGGTCGGTATATTGATACGCAAAGCGCTATTTGGAATCAGCAATACATCTTCAAGGTTAGATTGAATGAAGCTGATCGTAGCAGTCATACCAGGGAACAGCAGTAATTCTGGGTTTTCCGCATCTAATACGACTGTGTAAGTCACTACATTTTGCGTAGTCGTTGACTTCAAGCGAACCTGTTTCACTGATGCATTGAAGGTCTTATCTGGAATACCAGACACAGTGAACGTAGCCTTCATGCCTTCTTTGATCAACGGAATCTGAGTCTCATCCACACTGGCCAAAATTTTCATGGTGTGTAGGTCAGAAGCCACTACAAACATCGTTGGCGCCTGCATACTGGATTGCACAGTATTACCTGGATCTACATTGCGGTTAGAAATGATGCCATCCATTGGGGCACGAATTTCAGCGTACTGCAGTTGCACATTTTGCTTATTGAAGTCTGTAGTTGCGGCATCAAGCTGCGCCTTGGACGTGCTTACCGCAACTTGCAATGTACGCAAATCTTTATCAGAGAGATATCCCTTTTCATGCAGTGGCTTACCATCTTCCAGTTGCTGCACAGCTTCTTTGTAAGCCGTTTGACGTTGCGTCAACGTGGCACGAGATGAATCCACTTGGGCTTGAAGCGTCTGAGGGTCAATGACGGCCATCAAATCGCCCTTCTTAACGTAATCGTTAAAATCAACCAATACTTGGGTGACGATTCCCGATACCTGGGCACCGATAGTCACCTCTTGAAGAGCCGACAACTGTCCCGTAGAGGCAATCGTTTGTACCAAGTTACCGCGCTTGACCGCCGACTTCTCAAGGGTAATGACTTCAGTCTTCTTGGCCTGCTTAGACCAATAGTACACGCCACCAGCAGCGACTAATGCGGCTAAGACCCAAACACCATAACGGCGCGGACGAGAGATTGCATTCATAGACGATCCACTATCAATAAGTAAACGTTAAATATAGAGGCTTCAATAAAGTGAATGATCGCAAAATGAACCGACCATTACTCGTAATAAGTGCAAAGTTGAGTCAAGCAACCCAGTCAGTGACGCTGCTGAGTGCCAATACCAGCAGTGGCTGTAGCAAACAATTGCGCGACGTCCACTGCATCAAAAACATAGGCTCGGTTACAGAAATCACAATGCACTTCAATTTGACCTTGCTCAGCCAAGACACTATTTGCTTCTTCATGCCCTAAGGTCTGCAACATGCCACTGACGCGCTCACGCGAGCATCGGCACTTAAAGTAAACAGGCATTGAATCAAATAAACGTAAATCATCTTCGTTGAACAGTCGCTGCAAAATTTCCTGATCAGCCAACTGACTGAGCTCATCTGGACTTAAAGTATCGGCAATTAACTGTAGCCGCTGCCAATCATCATCAAACTGTTGCTGAGTTTCACTGGCGTGATGAGCCTCACTTACAGCATTTTTGGCAGCGGAAGGCGAAGGCAACCGCTGCAATAACATGCCCGCCACGCCCTGCTCATTAGCATGCAACCAAAGGCGCGTTGGCAATTGCTCCGACTGCTGGAAGTATGCCTCCAAACATTGAGCCAATCGTCCATCTACTATGGGGACAACGCCTTGATAGCGCTGCTGCAAATCTTCGCTTTCTAAAGTGACCGTCAAATGTCCGTCACCGGCCAATTGCTGCAATGTTGACTCACCGACGGGCAACTCAGCAGCTTTGAATCGTGCCAAGCCACGCACACCAAGTCCTGCAGTGCATTGCGCCAACAACAAGTGCATCGGCCCATCGCCCTTTAATTGAAAGGTTAATTGACCATCAAACTTAATGGTTGCAGCCAACAATACCGAGGCCACCACTGACTCACCCAAAATCTTTTGTATTGATGACGGATAGTCGCGATGTTCATGCAGCGCTCGCCAAGACACATCCATATGAATTAGCAACCCACGTACTGGCAAATGCTCAAAATCAAAACGATGCAGGCAATCAGAATCGTGTGAATCAACCATCAGATTCAGCCTGCCAACTTTTGCTTCAGTAATTCATTCACTTGCGATGGATTCGCCTTACCAGCGGTCACCTTCATCACTTGACCGACGAAGAAGGCAAACAACTTATCTTTACCAGAACGATAATCAGCCAACTGCTTCGGATTAGCCGCAATGATGTCGTCAATGGCTTTTTCAATAGCACTTGAGTCAGTGATCTGCTTCAGGCCTTTTTCTTCGATAACCGCATCGGCGCTCTTACCTTCTGACCACATGGCTTCGAACACTTCCTTAGCGAGCTTGCCTGAAATCGTAGAATCGTTAATACGCGATAGCAACACGGCCAACGCTTCTGCGGTGACTTTACTTTCAGTAATTTCCAAGCTATCGCGATTTAAGGCAGCCGATACTTCACCCATAACCCAATTAGCAGCCAGCTTGGTATTTTGTTTGGCATCGCCTTTGAGCAAGGCAGTAACTTGCTCATAAAATTCCGACAACTCACGAGAAGCAGTCAGCACGCTCGCATCATAAGCAGGCAAGTCGAACTCTCGTACTAAACGCTGAGCCTTCTCATCCGGCAGTTCGGGTAAGCTGGCGCGAATACCGTTAATCAATGCATCATCCAGCACCACCGGCAATAAATCTGGATCGGGAAAGTAACGGTAATCGTTGGCTTCTTCTTTAGAACGCAGCGCGCGAGTTTCACCTTTATCTGGATCGTACAATCGCGTCTGCTGCTGTACGGTACCGCCGCCTTCAATCAACTCAATCTGACGCGCGACCTCGTAATTAATCGCCTTTTCGATGAATCTAAATGAATTGAGATTCTTGATTTCACAGCGCGTACCAAACTTTTCGGCACCCACTTTACGAACCGACACATTGGCATCACAGCGAAATGAACCTTCCTGCATGTTGCCATCGCAAATATCCAAATAACGCACCAGCGTATGAATTTTCTTCATGTAGGCGACCGCCTCTTTAGCCGAACGCATATCCGGCTCAGAGACAATTTCAATGAGTGGTGTACCTGCGCGGTTTAGATCAATACCGGTAAAGCCATGAAAATCTTCGTGCAATGATTTTCCTGCATCTTCTTCTAGATGAGCGCGGGTAATGCGAATGGTTTTGGTGCTACCATCTTCTAGCAAGATATCCATCTTGCCATGCTCAACAATAGGCAACTCGTACTGGCTAATTTGATAACCTTTAGGCAGATCAGGATAAAAATAATTTTTACGTGCAAACACAGAACGCGTGGCTACGCTGGCGCCCACAGCTAAACCAAACTTAACCGCCATTTTCACGGCATTTTGGTTGAGCACTGGCAACACACCGGGATAACCCAAATCCACCAAGTTAGCCTGAGTATTTGGCGCTGCACCGAATGCTGTCGAAGAGCCTGAAAAAATTTTGGTCTTGGTCGCCAACTGTGCGTGAATCTCAAGACCGATTACTGTTTCCCACGTCATAACATCATTACTCGTCTGGATCATGCGTAACGCTCTGGCATACGTTTATGCCAGTCGGTCACTTGTTGATACCCATGCGCGACATTCAATAATTTTGCTTCAGCAAAATGGCTTCCGATAATCTGCAACCCGACAGGCAAGCCACCTAAAAATCCGCAGGGAATTGACATGGCGGGTAGTCCGGCCAGATTGGCACCAATGGTGTAGATATCATTGAGATACATGGTTACCGGATCATCTACCTTGGCGCCAATATCAAATGCTGTCGTTGGCGAGGTAGGCCCCATTAGCACATCAACCTTCTGAAATGCTGCGGCAAACTCTTCAGTGATCAAGCGACGAATCTTTTGTGCTCGCAAATAGTAGGCATCGTAATAACCCGCAGAGAGCACATAAGCGCCCGTCATAATGCGACGCTTTACTTCACTACCAAACCCTTCGGCACGTGAGCGGGTATATAAATCCATCAAATCTTTTGGATTATCACAGCGATAACCAAAGCGTACGCCATCAAAACGCGACAAATTAGAAGAACATTCAGCGGGCGCTACCACATAATAAGTGGGCACTGACAAAGGTAAATTTGGCAGACTCACTTCTACCAGTTGCGCACCCAGTTGCTCATATACGGCAAGCGCATCCCTCACCGGCTTAGCATTTTCTTCGCTTAAACCCTGCTCAAAAAATTCTTTAACTAAACCAATCTTTAAGCCTTTCAACGGCTGGTTTAATGTTGTCCTGTAATCTGGAACCGGCATCTCCACACTCGTGGAATCACGCTCATCAAAGCCGGACATCGCCTGTAGCAACAGCGCTGCATCTTCAGCGGACAAACACATCACACCACCCTGATCGAGACTCGACGCGAACGCGATCATGCCGTAACGCGACACCCGGCCATAAGTTGGCTTGATGCCAGTCAAAGAAGTGAGTGCCGCAGGCTGGCGAATAGATCCTCCCGTATCTGTCCCCGTCGCTGCAGGGGCAATTCGCGCCGCCACCGCAGCCGCCGAACCGCCTGAAGAACCACCGGGAACCTTAGTTAAATTCCATGGATTCTTAACTGCACCGTAATAAGAAGTTTCATTTGATGAACCCATGGCGAATTCATCCATGTTGGTTTTACCCAGCATCACCACGCCTTGATCCTTCAAGCGCGCTACCACGGTTGCATCGTAAGGTGAAACAAAATTAGACAGCATTTTGGATGCGCACGACGTCAACACACCATCAGTACAAAAAATATCTTTGTGTGCTAACGGCAATCCAGTCAGCACGCTTGCCTGACCAGCTGCGATACGAGCATCAGCTGCTTGCGCCTGAGTCAACGCGAGTTCAGGCGTCACCGTAATAAACGCATTGAGCTCAGCATCAAACTTCTCAATACGATTGAGAAAGTGACGCGTCAGCTCAACGCTTGAAAATTTTTTGGCTTTTATTCCAGCAGATAATTCAGCCAGAGTTTGCGTATGTAGTTCAGTCATTATTCGATTACCTTCGGTACCAGATATAGTCCGGAGGAAACTTTTGCTGCATTGCGCTGAAATTTTTCATGCTCATCAACAGCGGTCACTTCATCTGCACGCAGTCTCTGCACCATCCCCGCCAATGGATGAGCCATAGGCTCGATAGCCGAGACATCCGCAACATTCAATTGCTCAACCAGATGCAGGATCTTGGACAAACTACTGGCGTAGGAAGACGCTTCGTCTTCGGTCACTGCCAAACGCGCCAAGCGGGCAATCGTTTCGACATTGTTACGGGTCAAGCTCATTGTTCAAAACTCATGTTTTATGGGCAGACGCGTGCCTGCTAGGGCCATATTTACGAACTAGACATGATACACGCAGGCCGATTGAGTGTCGCATCTAGATCGCAGCATTTTTACATTATCGGCAGCAGGCAATTTCTGACGCATCAACCCCGAACAAAGCAAGCCTGAATCATTGACGTGATAATCACTGCATCTCGATAAATTAAGTCCAGAAATGTTCAAGATCAGCATTGAAATAGCACCGCTAAACTCATAGAGTAGCGACCTAATTTCGCCCACCTTCTTCCCAGAAAAACCAGACATGTTTAAGAACCTCCGGGGTTACTTTTCCAATGACCTCTCCATCGACTTGGGGACTGCAAATACACTGATTTACGTTCGCGGCCGCGGCATTGTCTTGAATGAACCCTCGGTGGTCGCCATTCGCGAAGAACCCGGTCGTGGCGGCAAAAAAATCGAAGCCGTGGGCGCCGAAGCCAAAGGCATGCTGGGTCGCACCCCAGGCCATATCACCGCTATTCGCCCAATGAAGGACGGGGTCATTGCCGATTTCACCGTCACCGAAGTGATGCTGAAGTACTTTATCGGCAAGGTTCACGGCAACCGAATGATCCGCCCTAGCCCACGCGTGCTGATTTGCGTGCCCTACGGTTCCACCCAAGTGGAACGTCGCGCCATTCAGGAATCTGCCGAAGGTGCTGGCTCTCGCTGGGTGCGATTGATCGAAGAACCCATGGCGGCCGCCGTTGGTGCCGGCATGCCGGTACATGAAGCCTGCGGATCGATGGTGCTAGACATCGGTGGTGGTACCTCAGAAGTCGCCGTAATTTCCCTTAACGGGATTGTTTACGCCTCCTCCGTTCGCATCGGCGGTGACCGTTTCGACGAGGCCATCATCAATTACGTTCGCCGCAACTACGGCATCCTCATCGGTGATGCCACTGCCGAACGCATCAAAATCGAAATCGGCTCCGCTTATCCTGGCCAGCACGTCCGCGAAATGTCGGTCAAAGGTCGCAATCTATCTGAGGGCGTGCCGCGCAGCTTCACCTTGAATTCAAATGAAATTCTTGAAGCGTTGCAGGAACCCCTATCAGGGATCGTGGGTGCAGTGAAGGTCGCATTAGAACAAACGCCCCCAGAATTGGGCGCTGACGTTGCCGAACGCGGTATTGTACTCACCGGTGGTGGCGCATTGCTGCGAGACATCGACAAGTTACTGATGGAAGAAACGGGCTTGCCAGTAGTGGTTGCTGAGGATCCACTGACTTGCGTAGCGCGCGGTGGCGGTCGCATGTTAGAGCTGATTGATCAGCACGGCCCGCAACTGTTTAATTTAGAATAAAACACTGACATCAACTGGATCTGTGGGAACCAGCTCCAGTCTAAAATTTGAACACGACCTGTTCCCGGTCAAGCTCAATCAAAAAGGCTCGTGTGGCAATCTTTGGATCCGGTACCCGCCCCATTATTGGCCGAGGCCCCTCGCTGATTGCACGTTTTTTGCTGTTTGCCTCACTCAGTATTGGCCTGATGGTGAGCGATCATCGCAATCACTACCTGACTAGCTTGCGCGGTCTACTTTCCACTGGCGTGTATCCCATCTACCGCTTGGTTGATGCGCCTTTTAGTTTTACCCATTGGCTGAGAGATACACTGACTGATCGCGCTGACTTGCGCCGTGAAAATAGCCGGCTGACTACCCAAGTACGCGACCTACAACTCAGCGTACAAACACTGGCTGCAGTCACTGCCGAAAATCAACGTCTGCGCGAACTTGCAGGCGCAACCGCGGACATCACAAAAAAACGACTCATCGCAACCATCATGAATGTGGATTTAGATCCACTACGACACCGTGTGTTACTTAACAAAGGGCAAGTCGATGGCGTATTCAAAGGTCAGTCGATTCTGGATGCGCACGGCGTGTTTGGACAAATCACTCAAGTGGGTCGTTACACCTCAGAGGCCATCCTCATTTCCGACCCAGAACACGGCATTCCCGTACGCGTCAATCGCAGTGGTTTACGCACCATTGCCTCGGGCACCGGTAATCTCAACAAATTAAATCTACCCTTCTTAACCGGCGCTGCCGATATCAAGGTTGGCGACTTGCTGATTTCTTCTGGGCTAGGCGGCATTTTCCCTGCAGGCTACCCCGTGGGCGTTGTCACCAAAATGGATCGAAATCCGGCTGAAACCTTTGCCACCGTAGAAGCCAGGCCATTAGCTAAACTCGATAGCGACTATGAAGTTGTCCTGATCTGGTATCAACCGCCAGCGATTGAGCCCGCCGTAACTACAGCAGCACAGCCCGAAAAATCCGCAACAGACACCAAACCTAAAGCCACTTTAGATACGTCGACGGTAAAGCACTCACCGACAACAACCAACAAAACCAAACCCTCGCAAAGTGCTTCATCAAGTCGTAGCTCGAACAAGAAACCGACGCATTAATATTCATGAGCAGTCATAACGCTTACATACAAATTCTACTGAGCACTGCAATTGCAGTACTGCTTACGATTATGCCGCTGCCTCAGCTCATCAATATGGGTAGACCCGACTGGATGCTGCTTGTCGTCATCTATTGGTCACTCAATGCAGCGTTTGTCACTGGACTAACTTATGCCTGGTGCTGTGGACTGTTGATAGATGCACTGGTGGGCACATTAATTGGTCAGCATGCATTCATCTTTGTGCTGATTGCTACGCTTGTACAACGATTCCAATTTCGGATTCGTGTGTTCCCCCTACTGCATCAATCAATCATCGTCTGCTTACTCATCGTGCTCTATCAGTTCATGCTGTTCTGGATTGATGGCATCGTTGGCACCGCATTGTCATCGTGGCTGCGCTGGTTGCCCGCTGTTATCGGTGCGCTCGTTTGGCCTGTTCTTGTGGCCTTTTTAGACACCAGCACGCGTAATATTCGTTAGCCCCATGATCAATGAGCAAAAGCGCATTAAAGATCATCAAGGTGAACAACGCATGTTCACCCAACGAGCATTCGTTGCCGCCGGCATCATCTCGGTAGGTATTCTGGCGCTGATTGCAAGATTGGTATGGCTGCAAGTCGTACGCTATGAATATTTTTCAGAGCAAGCACTGGGTAACCGTGTACGCATTGAGCCCCTACCTCCAGGTCGAGGTCTCATTCTTGATCGTAATGGAATCCCGCTAGCCTTAAATGAACCGTCTTATCAGCTTGAAATTATACGCGAGCAAGTCACTGACTTAGATGCCACACTGGCCGGCTTAGCGGCCTTAAATCTTTTAGATCGCGACAATATCACCACTTTGAAGCGCGATATTTTGCATCGCCGTAGCTTTGAAGGCGTACCGGTCAAACTGTCTCTTAACGAAGAAGAGCTCGCGCGTTTTGCTGTACGCCAACAAGATTTCCCCGGCGTTGAAATCAAACCCCGACTCTCACGCAAATATCCACTCTCGGCCAGTGGCGTACATGCTCTAGGTTATGTCGGTATTATCAGTGAAGCGGATCAAAAGAAACTCGATAACAATGAATACGCAGGAACTACACTGGTTGGCAAGGCCGGTGTAGAAAAAAGTTATGAATTAGAGCTGCACGGTAAAGCCGGCTATCAACAGATTTTGGTGAACGCTCAAGGACGACGCGTTGAAACGCTGGGACGTAAGTCTTATCAACTTGAACGCAAAGAACCCACTGCTGGTAATGATTTATTTCTGACGATTGATCAGCATTTACAACAAGCTGCTGAAGAAATGTTACGCGGTGAACGTGCGGCGGTGGTGGCCATTGATCCAAATAATGGCGATGTATTAGCGCTGGTGAGTACTCCAGGCTTTGATCCTAATTTGTTTGGACGAGGATTATCGCGCACGCAATACCTCAGCTTATACGAGAACCCTGAACAACCTATGTATGACCGCGCATTGAAGGGTGTGTATCCTTCAGGCTCTACCATCAAACCCTTCATGGCAATGGCTGGACTGTATTACAACGTCATTGCGCCAAACGATAGCAAATTTTGTAGCGGATCATTTCGATTGCCAGGCGTGAACCGACCTTGGCTGGACTGGGAGAAAAAAGGTCACGGTAGCGTTGACATGGTGAAAGCCATAAAAACATCGTGTGACGTTTACTTCTATGGACTGGCCAACACACTAGGTGTTGATCGTATTCACGATTACTTAGCCAGCTATAGTTTTGGGGCACCCACAGGCATTGACATTGAAGGCGAGAAAAAAGCGACGCTGCCCTCCACTGCATGGCGACGTCAGGCCTTCAAAGACAAAGCCATGCAGACTTGGTATCCAGGTGACACCATCAACGTCGGTATTGGTCAGGGCTTTCTTACCGTCACGCCGATGCAACTGGCGCACGCCACTGCAGCCATTGCAATGCATGGAAAACGTTTTCAGCCGCGCTTAGTCCACGCGGTTCGCGATTCAGTAACAGGCGTGACCCGTGAAGTTGCACCGATTCCACTTGAAGATGCCAAGAGCAGTCATCCCAACGATTGGACTACCGTCATCACTGGTATGCAAGAAGTGGTCAAACCCGGCGGTACTGCCGTCGTTGCGTTTGCTGGCGCGCCTTACACAGTCGCTGCAAAAACCGGTACCGCACAGGCCTTCAGTTTGGCCAAAGGACAAAAATATAATGCCGCTCAACTGACAAAACAATTACAAGACCATGCGTTATTTATCGCCTTCGCTCCTGTAGAACAGCCCAAAATTGCTATCGCAGTTGTTGTTGAAAACGGCGGTCACGGCGGCTCTGCTGCGGCACCCATTGCACGTCGACTATTCGACTTCATGCTGCTGCCACCTGAAGCACTCGCCGCACAAGAAACTAAACGCGCTGCAAAACTAGAAAAAGAACAGGCCGCCGCTGCAGCAGGTGACGAGTAATTTATGGAACTTGACCCTACAACCACACAACGCACTTTGACTTGGACTGCCAGAGTGTTGTCAGCCCTAAAATTGGATGGCCCTTTGCTGACAGGCATTGGTCTAATCGCTAGCGTCAGCCTAGTTATTTTATATAGCTCCTCTGGAACCAAGTGGTCAGTGGTAGGTAACCAGGCCAGTAAGTTCGCTTTGGCAATCACAGTCATGCTGATCGTCGCTCAAATACCCCCTCGCCTACTGCGATTAGTCGCGCCTTGGTTGTATGGCGTGGGTTTATTGTTGTTATTAGCGGTGATGCTGGTAGGAGATATTTCGCTTGGTGCACAACGTTGGCTCAATCTTGGCTTTGTGCGTTTTCAGCCTTCTGAAATCATGAAAATTGCTGTACCCCTGTTCTGTGCTTGGTATGTACATGACCGTCCCTTACCTCCATCGTTCTTAAATGTAATCGTGCTGGCATTGATCATTGTGATTCCAGTGGGATTAATTGCCGAACAGCCCGACCTAGGTACCGCATTACTTGTCGGCGCAGCAGGCGCCATGGCATTACTACTAGCGGGCTTACAGAAACGCTATATTTTTGGCGTGATCTCGGCGCTCATTCCTACCGCGTGGGTTGCTTGGAGTTATTTACTTCATGATTACCAGCGACAACGCGTGCTGACTTTCATGGATCCGTCTAATGATCCACTGGGCTCGGGCTATCACATCATCCAGTCACAAATCGCCATTGGTTCTGGAGGTATTCTTGGCAAGGGCTATCTCAATGGCAGTCAGGCGCAACTGGCTTACTTACCCGAAAGCTCCACCGATTTTATTTTCTCTGTGATCGGTGAAGAATGGGGGCTGCTCGGCCTGATTGTGGTCTTGTTGTTATATCTATTCATCATTAGTCGCTGTTTATTTCTTGCCACCAGCGCCCAAGATACTTTTGCGCGCACAATTGCCGGCAGTCTGGCGCTGACATTCGCTGTATATGTATTTGTGAATACCGGCATGGTGACTGGTTTACTGCCTGTTGTAGGTGTGCCCTTACCTTTGATTAGTTATGGCGGCACTTCCATGGTGACGTTGATGGCAGGCTTTGGCATTCTGATGTCGGTGAGTGGCAAACGCCGCTTGGTTGGGCATTAACAATAGCCGCAACTCTAATTGATACGATTCACTTGGAAATAATTTGATGCTGACACCAAAGACAATGATTCGATTGGTAATTTACAGCCTTATGCTGATGCTTGGCGTTAATGCAAATGCCATTGATATAGAGCGCCCGGAGGTTAGAGCCTTCATAGATAAGCTGGTCAATACGCATAAATTTGATCGCTCTACTGTAGAGAATGCATTACAAGCGGCCAACACGATGCAACCCATCCTTGATGCCATCAGCAAACCCGCTGAAAGAACGATCCCGTGGCATGAATATCAAGGTCGCTTCTTAGTCGAGAAACGTATTGAACTGGCCAAGTCGTTTCAAAAAGACCATGCTGAAATGCTGAATAAACTTACTGAACAAGGTGCGCCCATCCCTGAAGTTTTGGCCATCCTCGGCGTTGAAACTTATTACGGTCAAAACACCGGGCGTTATCGCGTACTAGATGCACTGGCTACGCTAGGATTTGATTACCCGCCACGCAGCGCTTTCTTTCTTTACGAACTAGAAGAATTTTTTCTACTGACTCGTGAATTGAAAATGGATACAACTCAGCCCCTCGGCTCTTATGCGGGCGCCATGGGTTCACCTCAGTTCATGCCGCACAGTTACCGACAATTTGGCGTAGATGGAAATAGTGACGGTAACATTGATCTGTGGACTCAATGGGATGACATTCTGGCCAGTGTCGCTAATTACCTAAAACAACATGGATGGAAAACAGGTGAGCCGGTACTTGCATTAGCAGAGTACACGCCAGCAGAGCCATTACCCTACAGCCTCGGGGAAATTACTTTGAATGAAACCGTGGCTTCGCTGAAGAAGAAAGGCGTGCAGTTCTCTACTTCTTTGCCCGACACCGCGCCGGCCACTCTAATAGTACTTGAAGGCAAAGAGGGTGCAGAATATCGCGTCGGATTTAACAACTTTTATGTGATCACCCGATACAACCGCAGCCCACTGTATGCCAATGCGGTTTATGATCTTGGACAAGTCATCACCACTAGCGATTCAGTGACTACGCAATAGCCATGATTAATGCGCGACAAATTCGGCTCGGCGTTCTACTCACCTGCATAAGTGGCATCTTCAGCGCCTGCCAAACTCCACAGTCCATTACAACCTCGCCCAAATCCAGCACAGGCTCTATAAATAACACCATCAAACCATCCGACCCCACAACGCTGCCCGAGATTATTCCCCGAGCAGAACCTTTATCCAAGCGCGGCAATCCAGCGTTTTATGAAGTGGATGGCGTGCGGTACTTCGTCAAAAGCTCTGCTACCGGCTATGTAGAGCGCGGTGTAGCCTCATGGTATGGCCCAGGCTTTCACCAAGAATTTACCTCTAACGGTGAACCGTACGATATGTATGGGCTGACCGCTGCACACAAAACGCTGCCTCTACCTTGCTATGTACAAGTGACTAACTTAACTAACGGTAAGCAGGTGGTCTTACGCGTGAATGATCGTGGACCCTTTAAGGCCGGTCGTATCATTGATTTGTCTTATACCGCTGCAGCCAAACTCGACATGCTGCGTGACGGTACGGCATTGGTTGAAGTTCGAGCTATCACACCCGGCGAGATAAGCCCGACACCGAACGATGCCATCAAGCCGATATACGTACAGGCAGGCTCATTTAGCAATGCCAGCAACGCTGATCGACTGGTTAGCCAGTTACGCAAAAACGGCTATCCACAGACCGATGTATTTAGCGATCTTGTCGATGGCCGTAGCCTATATCGGGTAAGGATTGGCCCCATTCCCACGGTCAACCAATTTGATGAAGTTGTTACTCAACTCAAAGCACTGGGCATTGCCGATGCGCGCTTAGCCAGCGATTAGCTTCACCAGAAATTCACTTGTACTGCTAAACTATTCCTTAAATTGACTTAAACCACCGCACGCCTTCAATGCCGCGTCATGTTGGAGCATTAAATTGAATCGCCTGAAGTTCACCTGCATTATCAGTTGCCTACTACTTACGTTGGCGGCCTGTAAAAAATCCGAACCGACAGTCGCTACTGCAACCAATAGCTCAGCTTCAAATGCAAATGCAGGTGCTGCATCCCCGCTTGAAAACTTCACCAAGGCCACCACTGCATCAACAACAACTGCAGCTGCAGCTCCACCGTCGCTTCCACCTGGCATGCCCATTCCACCGCCGCCGACCATTGAAGCAAAAAGCTACGTTCTCATGGACTTTGCCAGCGGCAAAATTTTGGGCGAGTTTGACAGCCACACCAAACGCGAACCCGCGAGCCTCACTAAGTTAATGACCAGCTACATCACCTTTGATGCCCTTCGTTTAGGGAAGCTAAAACTGACTGATGCCGTCACCGTGAGCGAACATGCGTGGCGCGAAGGCGGTGCAGGTACTGATGGTTCTACCAGTTTTATTCCAATCAATAGCCAAGTACCGGTCGAAACACTGCTGCTAGGCATGATTGTGCAATCTGGTAATGATGCAAGTATCGCGCTTGCTGAACACATTGCGGGTAACGAAGATACCTTTGCTCAGTTAATGCGTACTTATGCGCAAAAGCTCGGCATGACAGATACCAGCTTCGGTAACGCCACCGGCCTGCCTTCGCCATTAGATTACACCACTGCACATGACATGGCCCTCTTGGCTCAAGCACTGATCCGCGACTTTCCACAGTACTACCACTATTTCTCGGTGAAGGAATTTACCTTCAATAACACCACACAACATAACCGCAATGGCTTACTCACTCGGGACCCCACAGTGGATGGACTCAAGACCGGTCACACTGAAGGCGCGGGCTTTTGTCTAGTGACTTCAGCTAAGCGTAATGACATGCGTCTCGTAAGCGTGGTCCTCGGTACCCCGTCTATCAAGGCGCGTGAAGAAGGCACTGCCGCATTACTGAACTATGGCTTTAGCTTTTACGAAACCAAGTCTCTGTATCGCGCAGGTGAAATCCTTAAGAATGCTGTAGTTCGCAAAGG
>CANGFV010000049.1 GCA_947453225.1 Pseudomonadota bacterium | reverse complement strand
CTTATTGCCGCTCAAGCCTTACTACACACCGAATCTTCGCTGAAGGAAATGCGTGGTCGTGTACATGCTTTGGGTGAAAAGAAGCGTCCAGTCGTGGTCACCTATCATCCTGCCTATTTACTACGCAGTCCTAGTGAAAAGCGCAATGCCTGGCAGGATCTAAAATTCGCGCTGCAAGTGTATGCAGACACACCACCGAGGTCTGCGTGAGTGCGAAGTTAAAAGATTCACTTCTGCAGTCGGTGCGCTTCCGAGAAATGCTGCCAACTGATGTGCCGGCCATCATGGAAATAGAACGCGATGCCTATTCTTTTCCGTGGAGTGAAGGCATTTTTAGAGACTGCATTCGCGTGGGATATACCTGTCGCGTACTTGAGCTTCGTGGCATCGTCCATGGCTATGGCATCATGTCGTTCGCTGCCGATGAAGCTCATGTGTTGAATATCTGTATTCATCGAGACTTGCGTGAGCAGGGCGTGGGGCGACGTTTGCTGAGTTATTTGCTGGGCTATGCGCATAGTGTTGGAATGAACTGTGCGTATCTGGAGGTTCGTCCCTCTAATGTGCCAGCGATACATTTGTACGAGTCGTTTGGCTTTATTCGAGTCGGTATCCGTAAGGGCTATTATCAAGGCAGTCCAACGCGAGAGGATGCCTGGGTCTATAGGTTGCCGTTGCCTCATTCTGTTGCAGACTGAGCAACGTTCAAGGTTTCGATTGGTTACAATGGCTATCTTTATATGCCAGTTGTTTGCTCATGCCTGACCTCCAAGAAGAAATCTCTCGTCGCCGCACTTTTGCGATCATTTCCCACCCTGATGCGGGTAAAACGACCCTAACAGAAAAGCTGCTGTTATTCGGGGGTGCCATTCAATTGGCCGGTACCGTCAAGGGACGTAAGGCCGCACGCCATGCCACTTCCGACTGGATGGCGCTGGAGCAACAGCGCGGTATTTCAGTCACTTCCTCTGTGATGCAGTTTCCTTATCGTGGGCGCATGGTGAATTTGCTGGATACACCTGGCCATGAAGATTTCTCTGAGGATACTTATCGCACGCTGACCGCTGTGGACTCAGCTTTGATGGTGATTGACTGTGCTAAGGGCGTGGAAGATCGCACGATTAAGTTGATGGAAGTGTGTCGCTTGCGTGATACGCCTATTATGACGTTTATTAATAAGCTCGATCGTGAAGGCCGTGAGCCGATTGAGTTGCTCGATGAAATCGAAACCGTACTGAAGATTAAGTGTGCGCCCATCACGTGGCCGATTGGTATGGGGCGTGAGCTGCAAGGTGTGTATCACTTGTTAGAAGATCGTATCTATATTTATCAAGCCGCTGAGAAAGGACGCGCTGGTACCACAGATACAATTGATCGCTTAGATAGCGATGCGGCGACTGAGTTTTTGGGTGCGCGGGCGCAGGCCTTTCGTGATGAGGTTGAGCTGGTACGAGGCGCGACTCCTGCCTTTGAAATTGAGGAATATCTTGCTGGCCGTCAATCGCCGGTGTTTTTTGGATCGGCAATTAATAACTTTGGTATCACGGAGTTACTGAATACCTTTGTTGAGTTTGCGCCTGCGCCATTGCCTCGGCCGACGAATGGTAGAGAAGTGATAGCCAGTGAAGAGAAACTGAGTGGGTTTGTATTTAAAATCCAAGCGAATATGGATCCTGGGCATCGTGACCGTATTGCTTTTATGCGTATTTGCTCAGGCAAGTACACCAAGGGCATGCGTTTATTTCATGTACGCTTGAAAAAAGAAATGCGTATTAATGATGCACTTACTTTTCTTGCTGCAGACCGTCAGCATACTGAAGAGGCCTATGCGGGCGATATTTTAGGTTTGCATAACCATGGCACGATCAATATTGGTGATACCTTCACTGAGGGTGAATCAGTCATGTTTACCGGTATTCCAAACTTCGCGCCGGAGTTATTTCGACGTGTAGTGCTAAGAGATCCGTTGCGCATGAAAGCCCTGCAAAAAGGCTTGGATCAGCTCTGCGAAGAAGGGGCGACGCAATTATTCCGTCCGCTACGTAATAATGATTTGATCTTAGGTGCGGTGGGTCAGTTGCAGTTTGATGTGGTGGCCTTCCGGCTTCAAGATGAGTACGGCGTGCAGTGTAGTTTTGACAACATTAACGTATACACAGCGCGGTGGGTGTATGGCGAAGAGAAGAAGCTTGAAGAGTTTCGTAACAAGGCTTACGACAATTTGTCGCTCGATCATTCAGGTGCGCTAGTTTACTTGGCGCCGACGCGCGTTAATCTTGGATTGACTCTGGAGCGTTGGCCAGAGCTGCAATTCAAGGAAACGCGTGAGCATTTGACTGGAATTTAGAGCGAGAAAGTTCAATCGCCTAGTTATCTTGCCGATGGTTTGAATATCAAACGTTTGCAGGAGGGGGTGCATCTACATGTTTCGTAGCGCCGATTTTTCCACGCTCAGACAAAAGCCCGTGTTGTATTGGGCGATGTATGACTGGGCTAATTCTGCATTTGCTACAACTATCATGGCGGGTTTCTTCCCCATCTTCTTTAAGCAATATTGGAGCGCTGGTGATGCGGCGTTAAGTACCTTTCGTCTTGGCTTGGCGAATAGTGCTGCAAGTTTATTTGTCATGTTGTTAGCCCCCTTGCTGGGCGCTATGGCTGATCGTGGCCACATGCGCTTAAGTTTCCTGTTGTGCTTTACTTGGCTGGGCGTACTTTCCAGTGCTGGCCTTTATTGGGTGCATCAAGGTGCATGGCAGTGGGCGATGGGCATGTATGTGCTCGCCTCCATCGGATTTTGGGCTGGGATGATTTTTTATGACTCTCTATTGATAAAGGTATCTCCGTCACATCAATACGATCTAGTTTCAGGCTTTGGTTACAGCATGGGATATTTAGGAGGGGGAGTGTTATTTGCATTGAATGTATGGATGACCTTAAAGCCTGCTGTGTTTGGCTTGGCTGATGCCGCATCAGCAATCAGACTGTCTTTCTTATTGGTTTCAATATGGTGGGGCGTTTTCTCTGTGCCGCTTATCTTTGGCGTTAAAGAACCTGTCGTAATCGAGTCATTTAGTGTCATTAAACTAGTCAATTTAGCTTTTGCAGAATTGCATAAAACTTTTATTGAAATTATAAAATACCGTGCGGTACTCGTCTTCTTGTTGGCTTACTGGTTATACATTGATGGTGTAAATACAGTCATCAAGATGGCTGTCGATTATGGGTTGTCTCTTGGATTCCCAACCTCAAGTCTTATTACGGCGTTATTGATTGTGCAGTTTGTGGGTTTCCCTGCTGCAATATTCTTTGGTTGGTTGGGCCAGCGGTATGGTGCTATTGAGGGAATTCTAATTGGGCTTGGAATTTATATTGCTGTAACTATTTATGCGGCATTTATGGATCAAGTCAGCGAATTTTATTATATGGCCATTGCTATCGGATTGGTGCAGGGCGCGGTACAAAGTTTGAGTCGTTCCTGGTTTGGTGCTTTGGTACCGTCAGAGCGTGCCAGTGAATTTTTCGGTTTTTATAACATGACGGGTAAGTTTGCTTCAGTATTGGGCCCTGCGCTTATGGGAATGACTGCATTATTAGTGGGTGCTCGATATTCTATTTTATCTTTGGTCGTGTTGTTTATTGCAGGAAGTATCTTATTAGTGAAAGCTCGTCATGTTGCCCGATAAAAATACGCCTATTGAGAATGCGTTCGAGCCGGTTATTCTGAAGGGCCCTAATGGAGCGGTCGCTAAGATTCATCCTTACGGCGCGCACCTAACAAGTTGGTGTGCTGCAGATGGCATTGAGCGTCTGTTTCTCAGTGAGCGTGCGGAGTTACGTCAAGGCGCTGCAATTCGTGGGGGTGTGCCCATTATTTTTCCTCAATTTGCGGATTTTGGCGCATTGCCAAAGCACGGTTTGCTCCGGACTGCCTGCTGGCAGCAGCTAAATTACTTTATAGGCGAGGCTGCATCATCCGTTACATTTCGTTGGAATGAAGATCAGTACAGTAAAAGTATATGGCCTTATTCATGCAATGTGGAATATACAGTCGAGATAAGTGCGGAGTCGCTCTCGTTAACTTTGTCTGTTGCTAACACTGGTGGTCAGGATTTTAGTTTCACTGCCGCGTTACATACCTATTTGCGCGTTGAAGATATTCAACATGTGTCTGTGAAGGGGTTGCAGGGATTACGTTATCAAGATACTGCTCTAGGCGGTACAGAGTATGTCGAATCTGATTCTGTATTAACAGTTACGGGGGAGCTGGATCGTATATATTTTGGTTCAGCCCAACCGTTGCAGGTGATGCAGTCCAAGCAGCGTACGCTTGAGTGTCAAGCAGAAGGCTTCTTAGATACGGTAATCTGGAATCCTGGTCCAACAAAGTCGGCTGCATTGGTTGATATGGAGCAGGAAGGATATAGACGAATGCTATGTGTTGAGGCCGCCATTATTGATTCGCCCATAGTTTTGCGTCCGAATGCCCAATGGATCGGTAGGCAGTTGCTGAAGCTTCGCTAAAATGAGTCGCTGATTTTTTTCAAGTGTGTTATGAGCTTTCCATTCTTCTTACTTAACCGCGCGATTCCTCATGGCTGTAACGCTATCAAGAATCGAAATATCGGTATGGTACGAAGCGTGTTAATGGCTTTGCTGCTGGCATTTCCTGTGCTTGCTCAGGCTGCATTATCCGAGCCGACTGTTCAGCGACCTCGGGTTGGGTTGGTATTAAGTGGTGGCGGCGCTCGAGGGTTTGCTCACGTTGGCGTGCTTAAAGTATTAGAGCAGCTCAACATTCCTGTCGATGCTATTGCGGGTACCAGTATGGGCGCTTTAGTGGGTGGCCTATATGCCTCTGGAATGACAGCAAGCGAAATTGAGTCACTGATTAATTCATTAGATTGGCAAGCGGCTTTCCGTGATCGCCCCTCTCGCGCCACGCTTGGTTTTCGTCGTAAGCAGGATGATCGAAATTTTCTGGTGCGATATTCGCTAGGTGTTGGTGGTGATGGGCTCGAATTACCGACGGGTTTGATTCAAGGTCAAAATCAAACACAGTTGTTGCGTGGCGCCACTATGAAAGTCTCCGATATTGCACGCTTTGACGAATTGCCGATTCCTTTTCGAGCCGTAGCAACCGATCTGGAGTCTGGTGCTGAAGTGGTCATTGATGCAGGAGATTTAGTGACCGCAATGCGCGCGAGTATGTCGGCGCCAGGTATTTTTACGCCCGTGGAATTAAATGGTCGGTTATTGGTTGATGGTGGTTTGGTCAATAATTTACCGATTGATATTGCGCGACAGATGAATGTAGACGTGCTGATCGTGGTGGATGTGAGTTTTCCGCTTTATGATCGAGACGAATTGACCTCGCCATTGTCGGTCACAAATCAGTCTGCAGCGATCATGGTGCGTAACCGCACGCTGGAAAAGCGTCTACAGTTGCATGAAGGTGATCTGCTGATCGAGCCCCAGTTGGGTACTATGAGCTCTGCAGATTTTTCACGCACCGCAAAGGCATTAGCTTCGGGAGAAGCGGCAACACTGTTGCTTAAAGACAAGCTAATGAAACTTGCCCTCACTGAAGTGGAGTATCAGCAAGATATTGCAGCACACACACCTAAAAAACTTCAATCACCAAAAATTGATTTTATTCAAACTGATGCAAGCTCTGCTCGATATACCGAAGCAGTAGAGGCGGTAGTAGGGAAGATACGCGGGCAGTCGCTTGATAGAGCGTCAATCAATGATGCTTTGGCGTCGCTATATGCGCTTGATCTATTTGAAACCATTGATTACAAACTCTTGAGTCGTGAGGGATTGCAGGGATTAGAGTTCCATCTTCAGCCAAAAAGTTGGGGGCCTGATTACATTCGTGTGGGCATCAACTTGGAAGATGATTTCGCAGGCAACAGTCGCTATAACCTTGCTGGACGCTTGATCATGACTGACGTGAACGCGTTGGGTGCTGAATGGCTGACGGATGTACAGATCGGTGATCGGCCGCGTTTTGCCACTGAATTCTTTCAGCCGATTTCATGGCATCAACCGTTCTTTGTTGCGCCCCATTTTGAATACGAAGTGCATTCAGTGCCTGTGTTGCAAGAGGATAGAACCGTTGCTCAATATCGCGTTCGGAATTCATCAATAGGTTTTGATATTGGAAGAGAGTTATCGAGTTGGGGCGAGGTACGTGCCGGCGTGCAGCGAGGGTCTGGTTCCTCTGAGGTGTTGGTGGGCGATCCGTTGTTGCCGAAAACCCATTTCGCAACGGGTGGATATTTCGCGCGCTTCGCTTACGATACGTTAGACAATGTGTTTTTTCCGCGTCATGGTCATCAGTTGACCGTGCTATGGAATGGTGAGCGCCGCGCGTTGGGTGCAGACTATGATTCTAATAAGTTATTTACCCAGTGGCAGTATGCAAAAACATTCGATCGTTACAGCATGGTGCTCGCATTAGATGCGGGCTCAAGCTTTTCAGACCAAACACCGACGCAAGATTATTTTACTTTGGGTGGTTTTCTAAACCTTTCTGGTTTGACTGCAGGTTCTATTGCGGGTCCACATTACGCATTAGGGCGTTTTATTTATTTTCGTCAAATTGGTCGAGGTGGTGGCGGTGTGTTGGAATTGCCTGCCTATGCGGGAATATCGCTAGAGGCAGGTAATGTTTGGAGTAAACGTAGCGAGGCTCGCTTTAACTCGCTACGGCACGACGCGAGTTTATTTTTTGGTGTGGATTCGCCGCTAGGGCCTGTGTACTTGGCGGCGGGTGTTGATGATCGGCATCAAACCGCGTTTTACCTGTTTTTAGGACGGTCTTTTTAGTCGAACGATAGATAATTAAACAGCGTCCTTGTCGTGTTCAATCAAAGCATATGCTGAATGATTATGAATGGATTCAAAATTCTCTGTTTCGATGGAATAGGCGCGAATGCGCGGTTCATTGTTTAAGCGCACTGCGAGATCGCGCACGATGTCTTCGACAAACTTAGGATTATCGTAGGCGCGTTCAGTCACATACTTTTCATCAGCGCGTTTGAGAATGCCATAGACCTCGCACGAGGCTTCTTGCTCGGCAATATCGATTAATTCTTCAAGCCATAGATGTTCGGCAATCCGTACGGTCAACGTAATGTGCGAGCGTTGGTTGTGTGCGCCATATTCCGAGATGGCTTTAGAGCAAGGACATAGGCTGGTGGCCGCTACAACGACCTTCAGCCAAAGCTGGGTTTTGCCGTGATGATGTTCGCCTATAAACGAGGCTTGGTAATTCATCAGGCTTTCAACACCGCTTTTGGGCGCTTTCTTGCTGACGAAGAAAGGAAAGCTCATTTCAATGTGGCCCACTTCGGCATGAAGATGCGAGGTCATTTCCTTAAGCATTGTCCGAAATGAATCGACGGTGATCTCATGCTCGTGTTTGTGGAGAATTTCCACGAAACGAGACATGTGAGTGCCCTTAAAGTTATGCGGCAGGGCGACATACATATTGAAGTTGGCAATGCTGTGTTGTTCACCGCCAGAGCGATTTTTAATTCGCACGGGATGATAGACGTCTTTGATGCCTACCTTGTTGATAGGCAGATGGCGTGTATCGGTACGATTCTGGACGTCCTCTATATTCGAGGGGCTGGTGGTTGTCATGAGATGCTCTAATGCTAACTGCTGGCCACTTGTGCTGGCGCAGGCCACCACTGCGTAATAGTGGTAGTAATCGATTGGATATCAAGGCCTGCGGCAATTAAGCAGTCTTGACGTGAACCGTGTTCAATGAATTGATCTGGGATACCGATGTGCAACAGCGGGTGGTTGATACCATGTCCACTTAAAAACTCTGCTACTGCACTGCCTGCACCACCGGCGGTGGTATTTTCTTCCACGGTAATAAAGCCGGTGTGATTTGCGGCGAGTTTGAGCAGCAGCTCTTCATCTAATGGTTTAATAAAACGCATGTTGATTAAGGTTGCATCAAGTTGGTTGGCGGCGTGTTCACAGAAACCTACCATCGGTCCCCATGCCAAGATCGCCAGCCCACTACGGCCATCTCTAACCACTTGGGCTTCGCCGATGGGTAATGCCTGCATTGTGCGTTCAATCGCTACGCCTGTGCCTTGACCGCGGGGATAGCGAACCACCGCGGGCGAGCCGAGTTGCACAGCGGTGTACAGCATTTGTCTACACTCGTTTTCGTTGGCCGGTGCCATGATGGTTAGATTAGGAATGCAGCGCAGGAAGCTTAAATCAAAACTACCTTGATGCGTGGCGCCATCACCGCCGACTAACCCGGCGCGATCTAATGCAAAGGTGACAGGTAAATTTTGTAAGGCGACATCGTGAATCAATTGATCATAGGCGCGTTGTAGAAAGCTGGAATAAATAGCCACTACAGGACGTAAGCCATCACACGCCATGCCTGCTGCCAATGTGACCGCGTGCTGTTCGGCAATGGCGACGTCAAAGTAGCGTGATGGAAAGCGTTTTGAATATTCCACCATGCCCGAACCTTCGCGCATTGCAGGCGTAATGCCCACCACACGAAGATCAGCCTCAGCCATGTCGCACAGCCAATCGCCAAATACTTGTGAGTAATTGGGACCTTGCGCGGTTTCTTTGAAAATGACCCCGCTTTTGTGATCGAACGGACCTGGGCCATGCCACTTGATGGGATCAGCTTCGGCAGGCGCGTAGCCTTTGCCTTTGCGAGTGGTGACATGCAGAAATTGTGGACCTTTCAGATCGCGCAAATTGCTGAGGGTGGCCACCAGCGCTTCTACATCGTGGCCATCAATTGGGCCGATATAGTTAAAGCCCATTTCCTCGAAAATAGTGCCCGGAAGAATCATGCCTTTCATGTGTTCTTCTGAGCGGCGTGCCAGTTCCCACATTGGCGGTACGCGCTTTAATATTTTTTTGCCGCCTTCACGCAGGTGTGCATAGAGTTTGCCTGACAATACGCGCGCAAAATAATTGGAAAATGCGCCGACGTTTTCTGAAATCGACATGTCGTTATCGTTGAGTACCACCAACAGGTTGGTATCTAACGAGCCGGCGTGATTCAGTGCTTCGAACGCCATGCCGGCTGTGATTGCACCGTCGCCAATAATGGCCACAGCGCGTCGATTAATGCCAGTTTGTTTGGCCGCTAATGCCATGCCTAAAGCGGCGCTGATGGAAGTGCTCGAATGACCCACACCGAAGGTGTCGTACTCGCTTTCACTGCGTGTTGGGAACGGTGCTAGACCATGCTTGTGTTTGATGGTGTGTAGTTGATCGCGCCGACCGGTGAGTACTTTATGCGGATAAGCTTGATGACCCACATCCCAGACCAGTCGATCGTCGGGCGTGTTAAACACATAGTGGAGAGCAATGGTTAGTTCTACGGTGCCTAAGCCAGCGGCAAAATGTCCACCGCGTTGGCTAACTGTTTCGATGAGAAATTGTCGCAGTTCTGTAGCCAATGGCTTGAGCTGAGCGGGAGTCAACCTGCGCAGCTCAGAAGGCGCATTGATTTTGGACAATAGAGTAAATGCAGAAGACGAGGTCATTGGGCGCGCAGTGTACTAGAAGGCGGGGGCCTTAGAGTGCAGATTAGTGCTGTCGAAGAACCAGCCAATTGGCTAATTCTCGCAGTGCATTAGCCTTCGCTCCGAAGGGCGATAGGGCGTCTAGCGTTTCTTGATGCAGCGCTGCAACCTTGGCGTGTGCCGCCTGCACACCGACCACCGCCGGATAGGTGAGTTTCTGTAAGGCCTGATCGGCGCCCGTGGCCTTGCCCAATAAGGCGGGATCACCCTCAATATCGAGGAGGTCATCCTGAATTTGAAAGGCCAGTCCCACGCCGCGGGCATAGCGATCCAGTGCTGCGGAGCATGCAGCACTTAATTTGGGCTGGCAGGCTGCGGCCAGCAGTACGCTGGCACGAATCAACGCCCCCGTTTTACGGGCATGAATGTCAGTAATAGTGGCTAAATCGGCGGCCTGACCCTCTGCGGCCAAATCTAGCGCCTGACCACCCGCCATGCCGGCCGTGCCCGTAGCCTCGGCGAGTAACCGAACCAATGCCAGTTTGATCGCTGGGTCGGCAGGCAGTTGTGTGTCGGTAGTGAGAATTTCAAAGGCCAGTGTTTGTAGCGCGTCACCTGCGAGTACTGCGGTCGCTTCATCAAAAGCCTTATGACAGGTCGGTCGTCCACGACGCAGATCATCGTCATCCATCGCAGGCAGGTCGTCGTGAATGAGTGAATAAGCGTGGATCAGCTCCACTGCACAGGCGGCTGCGATGACTGACGACGGTGTCAGGCCAATCGCCTCAGCGGTGGCATACGCCAATGCGGGGCGCACACGCTTACCGCCGCCGAGTACGCTGTAACGCATCGCGTCATGTAAACGTGAGGGGCTTTGGCTGGTTGGAGGTAGGTAACCGTTAAGCGCGGTTTCGGTCACTGCCTGCCAATGGTTCAGGCATTCGGCAAATGAGGTGGGCACGTCTTAAGCCTCGTCTTCATCTGCAGCAAAGGGTGCAATGTCCCCTTTGTCTGAAGCGCCATGGCTGCGCAATAGGATTTCCACTTTTTGTTCGGCTTGTTGTAGCGAACTTTGGCAGCTGCGCGTCAATGCAATGCCGCGCTCAAATTGTTTGAGGGATTCATCCAGCGATAGCTCGCCGAGTTCGAGGCGCTCGACAATTTGTTCCAATTCCGTCAGTGATTTCTCGAAATCCAAAGAATCGGCAGGGCGGGGCTTCTTGCTCATATTCAGGGTCATGCAGGGAGGTAGACGGCAAGTGTGCGCAGCTATTGGTTCAGCGTCAATTGTCAGTTTTTTTGGCATGCTGGTAAAACTGATTGAAAGCTGACCGCCTGTGCAGCAATTTCGAGTGTTAGAATCCGCGCGCATTTTTCATGGCGGAATTTCTTACTGAAATGGCTCAAACCTATAACGCTGCTGATATTGAAGTTCTGAGTGGTCTGGACCCCGTGCGCCGTCGTCCGGGCATGTATACCGACACCAGTCGTCCCAATCACCTCGCCCATGAAGTGATCGATAACTCGGTAGACGAGGCGTTAGCCGGGCATGCTAAGCGTATTCAGGTCACGGTTTACAAAGACGGTTCATTAGAAGTTACTGACGATGGCCGCGGCATGCCGGTGGACATTCATCCCATCGAAAAAGTCAGTGGTGTGGAATTGATTCTGACCCGTTTGCATGCGGGCGGTAAGTTCTCCGACAAAAACTATGAGTTCTCCGGCGGCTTGCATGGTGTAGGCGTATCGGTTGTCAATGCGCTGTCTACATTGCTGGAATGTCGCGTGCGTCGGGGTGGAAAAGAATATTTGATTAGCTTCAACGATGGGCGCATGAAGACTGCGCTGAAGGTGGTCGGCGAAGTTGGTCAAAAGAATACGGGTACCACGGTGCGTTTCTGGCCAGATGCAAAATATTTCGAAGCGCCGGGGTTTCATATCCCCAAATTGCGTCATGTGTTGCGCGCAAAGGCGGTGATGTGTGCAGGTTTGCATATCACGTTCATTAATGAAGCCACGGACGAGCGTGAAGAATGGCAATACACCGGCGGTGTCAGTCAGTATCTACAAGAAAGTTTAGGTAATGGCGAGTGGCTTCCTGCCGAAATGTTCTGCGGCAAGGTGGCGGGTCAGTTAGAAGGCGCTGAGTGGGCGGTGGTGTGGCGCATTGATGAGGGTGAGCGTATCGAAGAAAGCTACGTCAATCTCATTCCTACCGCACAAGGCGGTACACATGTAAATGGCTTGCGCCTTGGGTTGACGGATGCGATTCGCGAATTTTGTGAATTCCGTAATTTGTTACCGCGCGGCATCAAGTTGGCTCCAGAAGATGTGTGGGACGGTGTGAGTTTTGTGCTGTCCACTAAGATGAAAGAGCCGCAGTTTGCAGGACAAACCAAGGAGCGCTTGTCCTCACGTGAAGCGGCGGCGTTTGTCAGCGGTGTGGTTAAAGATCAGTTGGCACTGTGGCTTAATCAACATCCTGATTCAGGTCAGAAGATTGCACAGTTAGCTATTGAGTCCGCACAGGTGCGCATGAAGGCATCAAAGATTGTGGCGCGCAAGCGTTCAGTCAGTGGCCCTGCGTTACCGGGTAAATTGGCGGACTGCACTGCGCAAGATCCAGAGCGTAGCGAACTGTTCTTGGTGGAAGGTGATTCGGCCGGTGGTTCAGCTAAGCAAGCACGCGATCGTGAATTTCAAGCAGTGATGCCCCTGCGCGGCAAGATTCTTAATACTTGGGAAGTAGAGTCAGCGCAGGTGTTGCAATCACAGGAAGTACATGACATTGCCGTGGCGTTAGGCGTAGATCCAGGTTCAGACAAAATTGATGGCCTGCGTTATCACAAGGTTTGTATTTTGGCCGACGCGGATTCTGACGGCTTACACATTGCAACGCTGTTGTGTGCCTTATTTCTGCGTCACTTCCGTCCACTGGTACAAGCAGGGCATGTACATGTAGCTATGCCACCGTTGTTTCGTGTGGATGTGGGTAAGCAGGTGTATTACGCGTTAGATGAAGCGGAGAAGCAGGGTATTTTGGATCGCATTGCCGCGGAGAATGCGCGTGCAAAACCTACGGTCATGCGCTTCAAAGGCTTGGGTGAAATGAATCCGCTGCAGCTACGCGAAACCACAATGGCGCCTGAAACGCGTCGACTGGTGCAGCTGACCATTGAGGCGGCTGATGAAACAGATCAAATGCTGGATATGTTGCTTGCTAAGAAGCGCGCCAGTGATCGGCGTGAATGGCTTGAAGATAAGGGCAATCTGGCACAGATATAAGTTTGAATAGTCAAAAGCTTTACAGCACTTCACGCACATATAAATAGTTAACGATACGAAATACGCATGTCTCCCACACAACCCACACTAAATTTTGAAGGTATTGAGCGTCAACCGCTACGTGCCTTTACTGAAAAGGCCTATCTCGACTATTCGATGTATGTGATTTTGGATCGCGCCTTGCCTTACATCGGCGATGGATTAAAGCCGGTGCAGCGTCGCATCATTTATGCGATGAGCGAACTCGGGCTTTCTGCAACGAGTAAGCCTAAAAAATCGGCACGTACCATCGGTGATGTGATTGGTAAGTTTCACCCGCATGGCGATTCGGCTTGTTATGAAGCCATGGTGTTGATGGCACAGCCATTTTCGTATCGCTATCCGCTAGTAGATGGTCAGGGTAACTTTGGTTCGCCGGATGATCCAAAATCATTTGCAGCGATGCGTTATACCGAATCTAAGCTCACTAAATATGCGGCATTGTTGTTATCCGAGCTCGGGCAAGGGACGGTCGATTGGACACCAAACTTTGACGGTACATTAGATGAACCGGCGTTGTTGCCTGCGCGTGTGCCTAATCTGCTATTGAATGGCACTACGGGTATTGCGGTGGGCATGGCCACCGATATTCCGCCACATAATTTGAAGGAAGTGGTCACGGCCTGTATTCATTTGCTTGATGATCCAACGCTTTCTGTTCGCGAGCTTTGTAAATATGTGCAGGGGCCGGATCTACCTACTGGTGGAGAAATTATCACGCCGCGTAGCGAACTTAAGGCGCTGTATGAAAGTGGTAACGGGACATTCAAGGCGCGCGCCGTGTATGAAATTGAAGATGGCGAAATTGTGATCACGCAATTGCCTTATTTGGTGTCGGGCGCCAAAGTGGTTGAGCAGATTGCTGGACAAATTAATAACAAGAAGTTGCCGATGGTGACGGATATTCGTGATGAATCCGATCATGAGTGTCCAACACGCATTGTCATAACACCGCGCTCTAATCGAGTGGAAATTGAGCCTTTGATGGCGCACTTGTTTGCCACCACCGATCTTGAGCGCGGCTATCGCGTTAATCTCAATGTCATTGGTTTGGATGGTCGTCCGCGTGTCATGGATCTGAAGGTTATGCTCAGCGAATGGCTAACCTTCCGTACCAATACCGTCAAACGTCGTTTGAATTGGCGTTTGGAAAAGGTTTTAGCGCGTTTGCATATTCTTGATGGTTTGCTGATTGCTTACTTAAATCTTGATGAAGTGATTCGCATCATTCGTACTGAAGACGAACCTAAGCCGGCATTGATGGCACGATTTGGCTTATCTGAATTGCAGGCCGAGGCGATACTGGAAACGAAGTTACGTCACTTGGCGAAATTAGAAGAAATGAAAATACGCGGTGAGCAGGATGAGTTGGCGCGTGAGCGTGATGGGCTGCAAAAGATTCTCGGTAGCGAAGCGATGCTTAAAAAATTAATCAAGGAAGAACTACAAGCGGTCGCTGACGAGTATGGCGATAAGCGTCGCAGTAAAATTGTTGAGCGTGCTGCGGCCCAAGCCATTGATGAAAATGAATTGGTGGCCAGTGAACCTGTGACCGTAGTGTTGTCTGCGCGTGGCTGGGTGCGTGCGGCTAAAGGTCATGAAGTGGATGCGCGGGCGTTAGGTTATAAAACTGGCGATGAGTTCAAGGCGGCGGTGAAAGGTCGCAGTACCCAGCAAGCGGTGTTCCTTGATAGTACGGGCCGTACCTACAGTGTATTAGCGCATACCTTGCCTGCAGCGCGTGGCCATGGAGAACCTCTGTCTGGTCGTATCGATCCACCAGATGG
>CANGFV010000048.1 GCA_947453225.1 Pseudomonadota bacterium | reverse complement strand
ATGCTGCACTGCTACTCGAACTGCTCTTGGAGCTGGATGCACTCGATGCTGCACTGCTACTCGAACTGCTCTTGGAGCTGGATGCACTCGATGCTGCACTGCTACTCGAACTGCTCTTGGAGCTGGATGCACTCGATGCTGCACTGCTACTCGAACTGCTCTTGGAGCTGGATGAACCAGAACCAAAAATAATTGCTAGACTTGCCTCAAAATGAGTCTGAGCAGTCTGTAAGTCCACGGGAACGGCACTTTGATTTCCTGTAGCCTCCTTGACAACCTCCTTAATAGACTCAAAAAAAGCTTGATTAGTCTGAGATAAATCGATAGAAACCTTATCAAGAGCAGTGACCACTTTGTCTGTGACCTGAATGCCAGGGGTGGCTTTATCCGAGTCAATGCTTTGCAAAAGCACAATCAAATTGTTTACTGGAACCTTCTCCCGCCAATTTTCCAGAGTTGCGCCAGTCGCAGCCAATAGGTCGATTGGCGTCACAATCGGTTTATCTTTCGCAACACCAAGAACGAAGCCCCCTATTTTGAAAGTAACAGCCTCATTCGCTCCATAAAAAAATTCGCCATTCTCGTTGGTTACCCCAGTCAGCCCAGAACTAGTGGTATAGCTGACCCCGGCAATAGGAGAATCTATAATCTTTGAAAAACACTTAACAGCTGGAACAATAACATCGCCAGTTACAGCGCCCAAAACAGGTCCAACAGTACCGCTTACTTGGGCAACACCAACTTGATCTACATTAACGAATCTACAAGTTTGCGCAGAAGGCTGCTGCTTAATAGTTATTGTGTATGCAGAGTCAAATGCAAGCAGGTTCTTGAATTGGTAATTACCATTCGAGACGGCAAGAGATTCACCATTTGACTCCAGAACCAGTTGCCCTCCTCCTTGGAGACCATCAACTGCGCCCTTCACTGGATAGTTTGATTTGCCCTCCCAACCGCATCCCGCAAGGGCAATAAGAGCAATCAATGTAACTACTTGTGATAAAAAACGTAACTTAGTCATTGACTTAAAGTTCCCCAACAGCAATCTATTTAAATATGAACATGCCAGTAAAACCAAAAAACAGATTCGTGGCTTTATAAGCAATTAACGATTTGGCCTCATAGTCACAAAATACATGAATTAAGTCAAACGTATTAACTGCGCAACAAATCAACAAATGACCTTTGGAGAGTCGGACAAAATTACAAGTGTGAAATTGACTCTAAAACACTGCCTTTACAGCAACAGACATCGAAGCCGTAACTGGAATAGGCACAGATAATGAAGAAGTTTAAAAAATCACTGAGACTTGGTTTGCACTATCAAGACTGGCAGAACGCCAAAATGGAACTTAAATTATCTTTTAAGCTGATATTTTTAAGCTGAGTCAACTCCATGAATAATCAGAAACACCCCTGTTGACTCAAAAGATTGTCCTACCCCTTAAAAAACCGCTTCACCCCATCCAGCCATGAAGTTTCGCGGGGACTGTGCGTACTGCCGTCCTTTTGCATGGATTTTTCGAACTTGCGTAGCAGTTCTTTTTGTTCTTCGTTTAGTTTAACTGGGGTTTCGACCATCACTCGGCAGTAAAGATCGCCGGTGGAACCGCCCCGCACCGGCTTGACTCCCTTTTCTTTCAAACGGAACATGCGTCCCGACTGGGTTTCGGCAGGAATCTTCAGTGACACTTGGCCATGCAGGGTCGGCACATCAATGCTGCCGCCCAAGGAGGCGGTGACAAAGCTGACCGGCACTTCGCAGGATAGATTGGCGCCCTCGCGCTCGAAAATCGGGTGATCTTTGACGCGCACTTCGACATATAAATCACCGGCAGGGCCACTGTTGGCACCGGCTTCACCTTCACCAGACAGCCGAATACGGTCACCCGTGTCCACGCCGGCCGGAATTTTGACTGACAAGGTCTTTTTGCGACGCACCCGACCTTGGCCTAGGCAGCTATCACAAGGTTGGGTGATGGTTTGACCCCTGCCCTTACAGCGCGGGCAGGGTTGCTGCACGGCAAAGAAACCCTGCTGCATGCGCACTTGACCCATACCATTACAGGTCTCGCACTTGGTGACCTTGGAACCCGCCGAAGCACCCGAACCCTTACAGCCTTCGCACTCACCGAGCGTGGTGAACTCAATATTCTGAGTATCGCCAAACACTGCCTGCTCAAGACTAAGCTCGAGCTCATAGCGTAAATCGGCGCCACGATACACCTGCTGGCCGCCACCACCCCGACGTCCACCGCCAAAGATGTCGCCAAAGACATCACCGAAAATATCACCGAACGCATCGGCACCGGGATGTCCACCACCGCCGCCTCGCTGTGGATCAATACCGTCATGTCCATATTGATCATAAGCCGCACGCTTACGCGCATCGGTCAACACTTCATAGGCCTCTTTGGCTTCTTTGAATTTGTCTTCGGCTTCTTTGTTATCCGGATTGCGATCTGGATGATATTTCTGCGCCAAACGACGATAAGCCTTCTTAATGTCGGCTTCGTTCGCTGACTTCTCTACGCCTAAGATTTCGTACAGATCACGCTTTGCCATAAGAGTCTTTCGTCACGTTGTTCAGTTGATCATCAAGCTACGGTCATCAGATATGCACAAGCCGCCACTGTAGTTTGCAGTGACGGCTTTGCAGATCAGCATCTACTTTCCCGAAAGACGGGAAAATAGATCCGCATTATTTTTTATCCTTCACTTCTTCAAACTCAGCATCCAGCACATCTTCCTTACCAGCATTACCTGATGCAGAGGCCTGCTCACCGGCAGCACCTGCGCCTGCTGTTTGAGCGCCAGCTTGTTGCGCCAGTGAAGCTGATGCTTCAGCGAGTGCCTGAGATTTCTTCTCAATCATTTCTTTATCGTCGCCACCCAAGGCTGACTTCAGATCAGAAATGGCCGACTCAATCTTCGCACGATCTTCACCCGACACTTTATCGCCAAGTTCGCTCAACGATTTTTCTGTGGCGTGTACTAATTGATCGGCACGATTACGCGCCTCAACCACTTCCTTGAACTTACGATCTTCTTCAGCATGCGCTTCGGCATCTTTCACCATGCGTTTGATTTCATCTTCCGACAACCCTGAAGACGCCTTGATAGTGATCTTTTGTTCCTTGCCGGTCGCCTTATCTTTAGCAGAGACATGCAAGATACCGTTGGCATCAATATCAAAAGTCACTTCAATTTGTGGCATGCCGCGCTGTGCAGGTGGAATACCTTCCAGATTAAATTGACCGAGCGACTTATTATCACCGGCACGCTGACGCTCGCCTTGCAGCACATGAATGGTCACTGCACTTTGATTGTCATCGGCAGTAGAGAACACTTGCGAAGCCTTAGTCGGAATCGTAGTGTTCTTTTCAATCAGCTTGGTCATAATACTGCCCAAGGTTTCGATACCGAGCGACAACGGCGTCACATCAAGCAACAACACATCTTTCACTTCGCCGGACAACACACCGCCTTGAATGGCCGCACCTACGGCCACAGCTTCATCAGGATTCACATCTTTACGTGGCTCTTTGCCGAAGAAATCTTTCACGGCCTTTTGCACTAAAGGCATACGGGTTTGACCGCCGACGAGAATCACTTCAGCCACATCATTAATAGACAATCCCGCATCTTTAAGTGCAACGCGACATGGCTCAATGGTGCGAGTCACTAACTCTTCCACTAAAGATTCCAGCTTTGCACGGGTCAGCTTAATGTTCAGATGTTTAGGACCTGAAGCATCGGCGGTGATGTAAGGCAAATTGACATCGGTCTGTTGCGATGAAGACAACTCAATCTTGGCCTTTTCAGCAGCTTCTTTTAGACGCTGCATGGCCAACGGGTCTTTGCGCACATCGACACCCGACTCTTTCTTGAATTCATCAGCTAAGAAACCAATGATGCGAATGTCAAAGTCTTCACCACCCAAGAAAGTATCACCGTTGGTAGCGAGCACTTCGAACTGACGCTCACCATCCACATCCGCCACTTCGATGATGGACACGTCAAAAGTACCACCACCCAAGTCATACACAGCAATCTTGCGATCACCGCCTTGCTTATCCATACCGTAAGCCAGCGCTGCGGCAGTCGGCTCATTGATAATGCGCTTGACATTCAGACCTGCAATGCGGCCGGCATCTTTAGTGGCTTGACGCTGTGAGTCATTGAAATAGGCAGGCACGGTAATAACCGCATCCGTCACCGTTTCGCCGAGAAAATCTTCAGCGGCTTTTTTCATCTTCATGAGCACACGTGCCGACACTTCAGGCGGTGCCATCTTTTTATTTTGCGCCTCAACCCACGCATCGCCGTTATCCGCACCGACAATCTTGTAAGGCACCATATTGATGTCTTTTTGCACGACATCATCTTTGAACTTACGGCCGATCAAACGCTTAACCGCAAACAGCGTGTTCTGCGGATTAGTGACCGCCTGACGCTTGGCAGGTTGACCCACCAATACTTCATCGTCCTTGGTGAAGGCGACAATCGACGGCGTCGTACGATCGCCTTCGCTGTTCTCAATCACGCGTGGCTTACCGCCTTCCATGATCGCCACACACGAGTTGGTGGTACCCAAATCAATACCGATTGTCTTTGCCATGATGAAACTCTCCGAAAAACTTTAAAAATCTGTAAGTAAAACCATTGCCGCCCTTTGTGTGGGCAATGTTGATAAATTCAAGTGCGGATTAATCAGGAGCCCGTGCCACCAACACACGAGCGGGGCGCAAAAGACGACCGCTGAGCTGATAACCCTTCTGAATCACATTGATGACGGTGTTGGGCGCATGATCGGCGCTGGGCATCATGGCAATGGCTTCATGTAATTCCGGATTGAACGCCTGACCTTCAGGCGTCACTTCTTGTAATCCGGATTTTTCGAAGGCTTTAGCCAGCAACTTCAAAGTGGCATCACTGCCAGCACGTAAATCTTCGGCTGTCGCATTCTGTACTGCTAGCCCCATTTCCAAGCTGTCTTTCACGCCAATTAATTCACCGGCGAATTTTTCCAGAGCGTATTTGTGAGCATTTTCGACATCACGCGCGGCGCGACGGCGCACGTTCTCTAATTCGGCCATGGCGCGTAATGCCTGATCGCGACTTTCATTGGCGCGTGCTTCAGCGGCTTCCAATGCGGCTTTCAAGGTATCAACCTCGCTGAGCTCAACAGGCGCAGCATCGGCCACTGCTGCATCGGGTTGTACATTTTCTTGTTCAGGGGTACTCATCAAGCATTACTCCGGGGACAAAATCATCGCCTCGCTGCCTCAACAACACGGGCAGACCAGCCATAAACTATAACCATAGACAGGGAATTTGCCGGCTCAATGGGGGCTAAGTGGCCGGAATCAAGAGCAAATGAAGAAAATCAGGATTTTTGTTGTAGCGCCGCGCCCAGTAGCTTGGCCGTGACATCAACAATGGGAATCACGCGCTCATAGGCCATGCGCGTCGGACCAATCACACCGAGCACGCCCACCACTTCTTTATCGACAACGTATGGCGCGGTAACCACACTACAATCATCAAAGGTGGTGTAGCCAGATTCTTGGCCAATAAAAATCTGCACACCCTCGGCGCGTAAACTTTGATCGAGTAGGTGCAACATGTCGTGCTGCTGATTGAAAGCTTCAAATAAGCGACGCAATTTATCTACGCTCGACAGCTCAGCAAAACCCATTAAATTGGTTTCACCGGCAATCACATATTGCTTAGCTGAAGCCACAACATCGGTATTCACTGCGTGCTGTGCTAAACGAATTGCATCAATCATGCTTTGATTAAGGTGCTCGCGTGTTTGCTTGAGTTGCTCGACCAATTCTTCGCGAACCGAGGCCAGCTCGCGCCCAGCAAATTGCTGATTCAAATAATTGGCCGCATGACGCAATTCTTCATTGCTGTAATGTCGCTCTAATTGCATGACGCGGTTCTGTACTTCGTGGCCATTAGTCACCAGCACCGCTAACACTCGGCGGTCAGACAAGGAAATGAATTCAATTTGTGTCAGCGCCTTGTGCTCCTGACGCGGCATCGTGACCACACCAGCCAATCGGGTAATGGAAGAAAGCATCTGCGAAGCGGCAGCCACCAACGCACTGGGGTCGTCTTTTTGTGAGGCCAAACCCTGATGAATGATTTGTACCGCCTCAGATTCCAGCGGCCTGACTTTAAGCAAGGTGTCGACAAAGAAGCGGTAGCCCTTGTCGGTGGGAATGCGTCCGGCGGAGGTGTGCGGCGAGGCCACAAAGCCCAGATCTTCCAAGTCTGCCATCACATTGCGAATGGTGGCGGAACTTAAGGTCATCCCTGATTCGCGGGAGAGACTGCGCGAGCCCACCGGCTGCCCTTCGCGGATATATTGCTCCACCAAGGTGCGCAGCAGGTGCTGTGCACGATCACTTAGGGTTTCTTCGGGTGATTCAAGGCTCATTTTGTAAGACGATCGCGGCTAGAAAACAGGTCGCCACCCACAAACTATTAAGCTGAGGTAGCACTGTCAAGCAAGTCGCTTAAATAACCGCTAAAGTAACTGGCCTAACCGTCAGCAAGCGCCCAAATTACACCCCATGCCTGCCGCCAACAAAAAACCTAGTCAGCGCACCGTGAGTAAGCCCGCCATGGCGCACTTCTCGACCATCGCTCTATTTGGACCCTCTGCTGATCCCAAGATCGCAGGCACAATGATCCTCTTGGCCAAGCATTTGCTGAAAAAAGGCTTGGAAGTGCTGGTCGATGAGACCTTTCCAAGACCGCATCCTAAAAAACTGCAGGTCGTCCGTGAAAGTGATTTAGCCACGCGCAGTGATCTGGTGGTGACGGTGGGCGGCGACGGCACCATGTTGCATGCCGCCCGATTATTAGCCGGCAGCGACATCCCCATGCTCGGTATTAATCGGGGTCGTTTGGGCTTTTTGGCAGACATCAGCCCCAAGGACATGCTCAAACGCATTGATAAAGTGCTGGCCGGACAATTTGAACGCGGTTCACGCTACTTACTGCAAGTCACGTTAGTACCCGCTAAAGGTAAAAAATTACAGCGCCTGACGGTCAACGACTGTGTACTGCAAAAGTGGGACACCGGCCGCATGCTCGATTATGAAACTTGGGTAGATGGTCACTATGTGAATACCCATGGCGGCGATGGCGTCATCGTCGCATCAGCAACGGGTTCCACTGCCTATGCCCTATCCTGCGGCGGCCCCATCATTCATCCCACGATGGATGCTATGGTGATAGCACCCATCTGTCCTCACACATTATCCGATAGACCTATCGTCATCCCCGCCAGCAGCACGGTAGAAATCCGTCGTGTACAAGATCGTGCAACTAAAGCGCAGGTCACTTGTGATGGCGACATCATCGGCGATTTAAATGTAGGTGATCATTTGCTGATTGGCCCCGCCCATGTGCGCGTCACATTACTGCATCCATTGGGTCACGACTATTACCGCATTCTGCGCTCCAAACTACATTGGGGCCGTGGTGCGCTGAGTCGCTTCATGACTGAGGACGACGCTTAACCATGTTAAGCAGCATTCAGATTAAGGACTTCGCCATCATCGATCACATTGAGCTGGACTTAAGCTCAGGCATGACCGCACTTACCGGCGAAACTGGCGCCGGCAAATCTATCATGGTGGACGCATTGATGTTCGTCACCGGCAGCCGTTCAGGCACCGAAATTATTCGACATGGTTGCGACAAAGCTGAAGTCACCGCAACGTTCACAACGCCGCGTAATCCGCTGATTGATGAGTGGTTCAAATCGCAAGAATTAGATCAGGACGCAGAATGCATTTTACGGCGCTTGATGGGTAAGGACGGTCGTTCACGCGCGTGGGTGAATGGGCAGGCCATGCCCGTGCAAGCCTTACGACACTTAGGCGAGTTACTGGTTGATGTGCATGGGCAGATGGAATATCAATCGTTGATGAAACGTAGCGCGCAGCGTGAACTGCTCGATCAACACGGACAACATGCCGCGCTACTTGAAAAGGTTTCGAGTAGTTGGCAGCAATTGAAAACCTTGCGACAACAAAAAGCTGACACCGAGCGCAGCGCACAAGACCGCAATGAACGCCTAAATTTATTGCGCTATCAACTCACTGAGCTTGAGGCGCTTGCACCTCAAGAAAATGAGCTGACTGAGCTGACGGCAGAGCGACAACGCCACACGCATAGCGGTAAGCTAGCGCAAGGGGTGCGACAACTGGCAGAAATACTGCGCGAGGCAGATGCACATAATGCAGAAAACGTGCTGTCACGAGCCGTCACTGTTGCGCGTCAATTAGGCACAATCGACACTCGCATTAACAGCACAATTCAGTTACTCGATGAAGCACTGATCGCCTGTCGTGAAGCCGCTAATAGCGTGCAACATTACGAATCTGAATTAGATGCAGACCCCGCCCGACAAGAATGGGTAGAACAGCGTCTTGCCGCACTTGAAGCTGCTGCTCGTAAACATCGCGTGACCGTGGAAGAACTACCACTCATCCAACAGCGCTGCCGCGACGAAGTGACTCGCCTTGAATCTTTAGAGTTCACCCTAGAACAACTCAACACACAAATTGAAGCCGCTAACAAACACTTTGTCACCGCCTGTAAGGCATTAAGCAAAGCGCGTCATGCAGTTGCCACCACTTTAAGCGAACGCGTCACCAGTCTCATGCAAACGCTCGGTATGCCTGGCGGTCAATTCGTCATTCAACTGACGCAACTTAGTGATGAAGATGCCAATGAACACGGCGCAGATGACATAGAATTTTTAGTGAGCGCCAACCCGGGTCAACCGCCCAAAGCATTAGCTAAGGTCGCTTCTGGGGGTGAGTTATCGCGTATAAGTTTGTCTATTCAAGTGGCTGCCGTGGAATCCATTCCGTGCTCAACGCTGGTGTTCGATGAAGTGGACGCAGGCGTTGGTGGCAGTGTCGCGGAAATGGTAGGTCGCCAATTACGTACTTTAGGTGAACGCGCACAAGTGTTGTGTGTCACTCACTTACCTCAAGTCGCCAGCCAAGCACACGCACATGTTCGCGTGGCAAAACTGACTGATGGCAAACATACAAGGACGATGCTGGAAACTTTAAGTCAGAACGCCCGCATCGAAGAAATTGCACGTATGTTAGGTGGCAGCGAAATCACTCAGGTTGCACTGCAACATGCCGAAGAAATGCTCAGTGACAAAACACCTTCAAAAACAAAACGCCAAAAATCACTGCGCTGATTTCAGCCTGAACCGCGGACTCAACCAATCCGCATGATCACCATCAATCTTACCCACCTCATCTACAGTCAGCACCAACTGCTGCCCTTGACGCACTGGCACGCTCATCTTCACTGGAGCGTCCTTTGATTTGAGGATACCGGTCTTGCTCACCACAGCCCCATCCAAATAAATACTGCACTCAAGTTCGCCAGAAGACACTTCATCATCCACACCACAGGAAGTAGAAAATTCATCGACACCAGTGGGTACTTTGAGCGTAATTCGAGAAGCCGCATGCGTGCCAAAACCATGACCATACATACGTCCTTTCACACTCAAGGGATTACCTTCGACTGATTTATTTATGCCCAACGTGCCCCATCCTTGAACCACCTGACGATCAGTTAAGGTCGTGGCATCAAGCCAGCCTGACGATAATGGCAAAAGGGGTAAAAAATACTGCAACGCCACAGCCAACCAAAGCATCAGTGCTGTCACAGACCACGCAGTCTTTGGCAAAGCACAACACCAATTCCACAGTTTTTTTGTGGCCCTGGGAAACAACCAACCAACAAAAAAGATCAGGCTGACTAACGATAGAAGCCAAGGTACATCACCGCCCACTGGATGTAGCACAAACCACATATTTGCAGCAGCTATACCCGAAAGCACAAAGAATGCCCTCAGATACATGGGATATACAGATGCTGCAGCACCAGCCACCACCACCGCCGACATCAAATATCGTTCGTGCATCGCCGGCAATAGAAGAAAGAAGCCCATCGCTAAGAGCAGTGCGTAACGCCAGTGTTGACTAGGCTCATCTGATCTAAATGCCTTAACCAACACCCAAAGTACCAGCAACAGAAAAAGCCCCTTACCCAGATAATTAGGCGTCAGTGATAGATACAAAGAAACAGGAAACTGTGGCCACACCGATAAATGCTGAGATAGATGATTTAGCTCTAAGAAAAACCACAGGTTGTGAGCATTCATCGTCGCATAGGGATACATATCCGCCGCTTTAAGATAGGTTTCCCTGACCATCTGCTCTAAATTACCTGCAAGATGATATGGCAGTAGCAATGCGACAATTAGACCCAATGCAACCAACGCACCACTCCCTAGGGAACGGCTACGCCGATGCCATAACAAGGGCAGCACCAATGGCGCCACACATATAGTCTGAAATTTGGTTAGTACACTAACAGTCAGTAAAGGCAGCACCCAAAATAGGTGGCGCGAATGAATCAGAAAATACAGCGCACACACCAATGGGAAGCAATACAACAGATCAACCTGCCCCCATAATGGACCGTCAACCAATAAGGCAATATTTAGTGCGACACCACCCAGCAGTAAAAACTGATGACGAGATGCAGTAATGCGTCCAGCGTTTGTAGATAAATGATTCACAAACAACAGTAAACCCACGTGGCACAGCAGCACAGGCAAGGTCACCATTAATTCGAACCAATACGTCGGCGCAATCTCTATACCAGCCACGGCATGCAGCTTAGCCACACCCCACAGCCAATAAATATAAACAGGAGGATAGTTTGCATTCAGTCCCGCCAGACCATGCTGTTGCAGATGCCGAGACCAATCTATCCAAAACCCTAGGTCACCAGAAAATCCTTTGGCCGTTATAAGCACTAAATACAAAATGACAGTGCAACACACCCAGAAACCAAAAGGCACATCATGCTGCGGGGCACAGGTGGTGGTTGAATGATTCAGCGATTGGCGTCTAATCGTCCAATTCAACGACTCACGCTTACGTTGCGAGATCAATTCCGTTGGTTTCAACTGCTGTATTCTCTTTTTGAATTTGATGCCAGAGAGAAAGTTAGAGTGATTTCTCGCTATAAGCCTTACCCACACACTCCGGACAACGGCCATACAAAATCATGGAATGATCCGTCAGGGTGTAGCCTTGCTGCCGAGCAATCTCGTGTTGGCGCTGTTCAATACTGCTATCGACAAATTCTTTGACCTTGCCGCAATCAATACACACGATGTGGTCATGGTGCTCGCCTTCATTTAATTCGAACACTGCGGTGCCACCTTCAAAATGATGACGAGTGACCATGCCTGCGGTTTCAAATTGGGTGAGTACACGGTAGACGGTTGCCAAGCCAATGTCTTCGTGAGTCTCTAGCAGCCGCCGATAAATATCTTCGGCACTCATATGGCGCGGGTTGGCGACCGACAGAATGTCGAGAATTTTCATGCGCGGCAGCGTTACTTTGAGTCCCGCTTTGCGCAGATCATTGGTTTGCACATTCAGCTCCTGCCAGTGGGTCGGCACATCGACCATACTCGCGGCGATAGGTTTTAGGTATGATTACCGTGCATTATCACGTAATGCACACGACCCCCACAACATTGAAGATGATGCACCCCAACATGCCCCCAGCCAAATTCTTAAGTTCAATGCGCAGTTTTGTTGCGGTTAGCCTGCTAGGTTTGCTCTTTTTAGGAAGCGGCGGATGTGTCTATCGCATTCCTATTCAGCAGGGAAATTTCTTAGATACAAAGGATATTGAGCAAGTAACTCCGGGCATGACCCAGTCACAAGTTCGATACTTACTTGGTACTCCGATGATTGCCGATCCTTTCACCAAAGATCGTTGGGACTATATGTATTACCTAAAAACCAACAAAATGACTTCGGCGGTACAGCGCCATTTTGTCGTGTATTTTGATCAGGGCAAGGTCAGTCGCGTCGAAAAAATTGACCTGGCAAACAAGTAGGGGTTAACCGTACAGCGCCTTGGCACGCTCGGTAAAGGCATTAACCAACGAGCCGCAACTGGCTTCGAATGACCTGCCCATCAGCATATCCAACAAACCATTTTTGAATTCGAATTGAATGTGCAGGTCTACCTGAGTGCCACGCGGCTGACCGGTGGCATCACAGATTTCTGTAAATTGCCAATACCCACTTAAGTGCTTGAACGGACCATCCACTAACTGCATATGCATTTCATGCGGCGCATTCAAGGTATTACGGGTGGTGAAATGCTCCTTAACACCCATGCGCTCCATCTCTAGCCGGCCCACCAACTGATTGTCCTCGCGCGAGATCAGCGTTGCAGCCGACACCCACGGCAAAAATTCCGGATAACGCTCAAAGGCCTCCACCAGCGCAAACATTTGGGCTGGGGTATAAGTCACTAGGGCATTTCGCTTTACTTCACGCATTGTGGGCATTCTATGCTGAACGATACCTAATGTAACGGGAGCACGGTCATCCCTGTACAATGTCTCCTACATCTACTTCCAGTCACTTAACCTGTCGATGAGCAAAAAAAAGTCTGACAACAAAAGCGCGACCATCGCCGAAAATCGCAAGGCGCGCTATGACTATTTCATCGAAGATACCTACGAGGCAGGCATTGCGCTACAGGGTTGGGAAGTCAAGAGCCTGCGTGATGGACGAGCACAACTAAAAGAAGCCTATGTGTTCGTTAAAAATGGCGAGGCCTTTATATTTGGTGCCCACATATCGCCCATGCCCACCGCTTCAACCCATTTCGTTCCCGAGCCGCTGCGCACTCGCAAATTGCTACTTAATCGCCGGGAAATAGAGGTGCTCGATAGCGCCGTTGCTCGTAAAGGGTACACCCTCGTACCGCTTGAACTGTATTGGAAGGAAGGGCGCGTCAAATTACGCCTAGGGCTTGCCAAGGGTAAGCAAGATCACGACAAACGCGATACGGAAAAAGAACGCGACTGGCAGCGCGACAAAGCCCGACTGTTACGCAAATAAACGGCTACAGCATTTCTTCAATGAAGTAACGCGGGCGACGCTTGGTTTCGAAATAGATTTTGGCGACATACTCACCCAGCACACCAATACTGAGTAACTGCAAGCCCCCTAAAAAATAAATAGGGATGACCGACGAGGCCCAACCCGGCAAAGCGCTGTCGGTGAAAAACTTAGTCCACAACACCCAAAGAATCATGCACAGACTAGTGAATGACACCAGCAACCCCATGACAGAAATCACCCGCAGCGGAAAGGCTGTGAACGAAGTGATGCCATCCATTGCCAGCGATAACATCTTTCGTAACGGATACTTGGATTCTCCCGCAAAACGTTCACTGCGATCGTAGTAAACCGAGGTTGATTTAAATCCAACTAGGGGCACGATGCCACGCAAAAATAAATTCGCCTCACCGTATTCTTTAATGGCCTCTAAAGCGCGCCGACTGAGCAGGCGGTAATCCGCATGATTGAATACCACTTTAACGCCAAGGAGATTAAGCAGTTTGTAATAGCCTTCAGCGCTAAAGCGCTTAAAGACAGTGTCTACCTGACGCAGTTTACGTACACCATAGACCACCTCATGGCCTTGCGCATAGGCATCAATCATAGCCTCAATAGCAGAGACATCGTCCTGTAGGTCAGCATCAATACTAACCACCACATCGCCTTTAGCCGAGAACAGTCCTGCAATTAATGCAATTTGATGGCCGCGATTAGCTGACAACTTTAAGCCTTTAATTACAGGGTTTTCGGTATGCGCCTGACGAATTAAGGACCAAGTATTGTCTTTACTGCCATCGTCCACATAAAGCACATCACTTGAGTCAGCGACCTTCTGTGCAGCCACCAACTTATTTAGCAAAGCGGATAAGCGCTTAGTGGTCTCAGGTAACACCTCTTGCTCGTTATAACAAGGCACCACAATCGTCAGCTGTGGCAGCTTCAATACAGGCGACATATTCATCTCATACTGCATAAATGACTAACTGCCGTACCCCTATGCTGTTCGACTATTTGCAGAACTCAAACCAAAGACATATCGACGCAACAGCACATAGCTTAGCAACGAATAAGGAATAATGCCTGCTGTCTGGGCAAGATAACTGTTGACATGTAACCAACCGATAAAAATATGGACCGTCGCTAGATTTACCAAATAGGCGCACAATAAAACCAGCAGATAAGGCACCACCTTCGTATGAAGTGCCTGCTTATATTGAAAAGTCCAGCGACTATTCACGTAATAACTGACCCCCATCCCCACGGCGTAACCCACTAAATTAGCCTTCGTATCGGGCACGCCAAAAAACCACTTCAATGCAAAAATAGTCCCAAGTCCTACCGCAGTATTGAGCAGTCCGGTCAGGCCGAAACGAATCAAGGAGGAGCGCAGTACCACCAATATCTGAGTACGCACTAACTTAGCCCCCATGCCTTCATCTATTAATTACTCCACCGCATTTATAAATTTTGATGACGCAGGGTCACATTCTCTCTAATAATACATAACTAACCATAGCCTACCGTCAAAACCATGATCCAAAAAGCTAAAACCACGGCACCACAGACCACACCACCCGTCTCCCACACGCAGCACTGGCTAAAATCCGCGTTGTCTTACCTGCTGGTCTTTGCCGTAGGGTTTTGCTGTTTTATGGTGAACCGCGGCCAACCCGATCATTTGTTCTGGGATGAAAACTACCACATCACCTCGGCCGAGCGTTATTTAGAAGGCGTGGCACATTTTGAACCTCATCCACCGCTAGCACTGCTACTGATTGCTGCTGGCGAATCTTGGTCAGAAACCAACTTAAGCATTGATAAACAGATCCTAGTCGGTTCCAAGCACATCGGT
>CANGFV010000047.1 GCA_947453225.1 Pseudomonadota bacterium | reverse complement strand
GGCGGCTTTTCATTTAGTAGCGCAGTTACAGATAACACCTCGTACACCGTTCGTATCGCGATGCAACCTGTGAGTCAGAGTTGCTCTCTAACCAATGCTACAGGCACAAGCTCAGGTGCTGCTGTCACCAATGTGGGTGTGACCTGTGTATCCACTTACACCGTTAGCGGTTCTATTTCTGGTTTAACAGTTTCTCGCTTGGTGCTAAGACTCAATAATAGCTCATCCTTGATCGTGCCAAGCGGAGCCACTTCCTTCAAATTCTTAAGTGGTCTAGCTAGTGGTGCTGCATATGCGGTGACTGTAGGTATTCAGCCGCCTAACTTCCGCTGTGATGTGACCAATGGTTCGGGTGTTATTTCTAGCAGTTCAATTACTAACGTCTCTATTGCTTGCCAGCCCACTTATACCGTCAGCGGCTCTGTAACCGGTTTAACTTCTGGCAATGCAGTACTCAAACTGAATGGCTCGGCGTCTAAAATTATTTCAAGTGGTGATTCGGCCTATAACTTCGCAACTGGATTAACTGGCGGTACCGCTTATGCAGTAACTGTCTTTACTCAACCCACTACCGGGATTAATTGTTCAGTTCAAAATGGTACCGGCACGATCTCTGGCGCGAATGTCACTAATGCCAATGTGGTCTGTTCACCCGTCGATTACACAATCAGTGGTACGACCAGCGGTGCATCTGTAGTTGCCAGTGGTAGTACTGCATCTACCGGCAACACAGTCAGTGTTGTTAGTGGCAGCTTTAGTGTCAAAGCTCGCTATGGTGATGTCATCACTTTAACAGCGACTAAGACTGGCAATGTCTGCTCAGTCAATGGTTCTCCCATCCTCATGTTTGCTGCTGATGTCAACACTGCTAATGTCAGTTGTACCCCTAACACTTACACCATCAGTGGTTCTAACGATGGTGCTACGGTTATCGCAAGTGGCAGCACGGTGTCCAATACAGTCATCGTGACAGGCGGCAGTTATAGTCTCTCAGCCAAGTATGGAGATGTGGTTACGCTTACCGCATCAAAGACTGGGTATAGCGGATGCGTAGTAGGGGGTTCACCTGTTACTGTCTCTGGCAATACCACCGCCAATGTAAGCGGTTGTACCTTAAGCACCTACACCATCAGCGGTACCACCGATGGTGCCACCGTCACAGTCTTGGGAAGCTCAGTCTCGAATACCGTTTCTGTCAATGCCGGTAGTTATAGTCTTTCAGCGAAGTATGGCGATGTGGTGACTTTGTCTGCCACTAAGGCAGGCTTTACGGGTTGCGTGATTGCGGATTCACCCATTACGGTCTCTGGGAATACTACGGCGAATGTTTCTGGTTGTAGCGCAATCAGTTCAAGCTCCAGCAGTGCCGCTGCAAGTTACACTGTGGGCGGTAGTGTCTCAGGGCTTTCGGGTACGCTGATTCTCGAAAATAACGGCGAGCAACTCACGCTTACAGCGAATGGTTCCTACGCCTTCCCAACTTCAGTGCTGTCTGGTGCTGCGTATTTGGTGTTGATCAATAGTCAACCTACGGGACAGAACTGCTCGATTGTTAATAAGTCGGGCACTATGGGTTCCGCTAATGTCATTAATGTGAATGTTACTTGCGTCACCAGTACTTTCACGATTGCCGGTAATGTGTTTGGTCTCACCGGCACACTAAAACTACAAAACAACGCGGGTGATGAAATTACTGTCTCTGCTAATGGCGGATTCATATTCCCTACCGCTTTGAATTATGGCTCTAGCTATGCGGTCACAGTGTCGCAACAACCTTCTGGTCTGACCTGTCAGGTGATCAGTGGTTTAGGTACGAACCTTGTAGAAAATAAATGGGGTGTGGTCGTAGCTTGTGGATCTGTGACTACCAACGTAACCGGCGTTGGTGTGGCTGGTGGTATGTCTACAACGTCCTTCACTGTGACGAATACGCGAACCAACAACGGCGTTGATAACAATGCTGTAACAGCCTGTTTTAACAATGCTGGCGGTACATGCTTGAATAATCTTAACTTCAGCTTCCCTGCTCAATTAGTGGGTAGTGGTTACTACATTACTCCTCCCACACAAACTACCAACAATAAATGTGTTGTGACTAATGTTCGTGGTGTGGTAACAACAAGTGCAGTAGCAACTCGCGTGGAATGCGCCAAGCCGCCAACGGCCGACTTCCTTTACGGTGTTGTAGGTGGTTCTATTTCTGGCTTAGCTGGTTCTTTGACTCTTCAAAATGGTGCCGCCACTGTTGTTCTAACTGCCGGCACGACTCAGTTTAACTTCCCTGCACCAGCAGCCTCTGGCAGTAGTTATGACGTGACAGTCAATACCCAGCCTACTGGGCAAACCTGTGCGGTGAGCAATGGTAGTGGGGTAATTCCAGCTAATACTGGTGGCAGCAATACCAATCCTGTTAATGATGTGACTAATGTCAGTGTAGTGTGCGTCAGTAACACCTTGGCTAGTCAAATTAGCGGAACAGTTACTGGTCTTGATGCAGGTAAAACTGTAACGCTACTTAATAACGGCGGAGACAAGATAATTAAATTGGTGAATGGTGCGTTTACCTTCGCTAATCGAGTTGTGGTGGGTAACGCCTATGCAGTGACCGCTAGCCAGCCTAGTGGCCAGATTTGTACAGTAACGGGCGGTGGTAACAGCAACGGTACTGGAACTAGTCCTGGTGGTGGTGTAGATATCACCAACATTACGGTTACCTGTGTGACTGATACACGTGCCTTTACTATTGGTGGAACGCTCTCTGGCTTAACCGGCTCCATTACGTTGCTTAACAATGGAGGTAATGCACTTACGTTAGGTGCCAATGGTGCCTTCACTTTCAGCGCGGCATTAAATGCAGGCTCAAGCTACAACGTATCGTTAAGTGCTCAGCCTAGTGGTCAAACCTGTTTCTTATTCAATAATTCAGGTACTGATCTTGGTGCGAATGTTGCCTCGGTCAGTGTGGCTTGTAGCACGAACACTTATCAGGTGGGTGGCAGTGTAACTAACCTTTCGGGTTCGGGATTGGTGTTGCAACTCGGAAAGCAAACTTTAGTGGTGCCTTCTGGTAATTCCTCATTTGCTTTTAATACCTCGCTGCTTACTGGCAATATATATTCAGTATTTATTGCTAATCAGCCCTTGGGTCAGACCTGCTCATTGCAGGGCGCCAATGGCGTGATGGCGACTACTAATGTTACTAGCATAGGTGTTGCCTGTGCTAACAATGGCAGCGCTGCTTACAACGTGGTGCTAGGCCGCCCAACCGACAGTGGCATTACACTCAGCATTCTTGGTAGCGCCAGCGACTGGGGTGGTAGTGCCTATATTCAGTACGGCACAACTCCAGGTGGTATTTATACAGATACCTCGGCAACTATAGCTTCGCCTGCTACGGCATATCCTACGGGTAGTACTAATCCGATCATTGAAGTTACATTGAGTGGACTTACCGCTAATACCAAGTACTACTATCGTGTCAACTACAAGACGGCCGCTGGTGCGTCGTTTGTTGCTGGTAATGAATATTCATTCACCACTCAGCGTGCGCCTGGCAGTACCTTTAGCTTCGGCGTTCAGGGTGACTCACATCCTGAACGGTTCAACGACAAGATGTTCCATGCGGAGTTGTATAAGCTCACTATGGCTGAAATCGCGAAACGTCAGCCTGACTTGTACTTCATGCTGGGTGACGACTTTAGTACGGAAAAAATGGTAGAAAACTTTAAGTTGGCCAATTTTGGCGCTAACGCAACATTCCCATTTGCTACCTATGGTACTGGTCATTATCCGTACTCCAGCTATTTAGGATTAACTAAGAAGTTTGATCAGTTGACTACTGGTGAAGTAGATCCTGCTGCCAAAGGTTATGGCGCATTCCTTGAGCAACGCCGCGATTATTTAGGATTGATGGCGCATTCAACTTCTCTGTTTACCGTGAGTGGTAACCACGAGCAGGCGATGTACGTAAACCTCGGTGGTATCTTTAATAACAACGCTGTCTTTGCTGCTAGTGCCCGTAACAAGTTCTATCCAGGCCCAACTCCTGTGTCAGTTGCTTCTTTCACAGGTATGGGTAGTACCTTCTATTCTGGCGATATCGAGTCCTTTGCAACCGGCGCTTCAGTACTTAATGGGTACCCTGGCGTTGATGGCGATGGATTGTTGCGTGACTACTATGCTTTTGAATGGGGTGATGCTTTGTTCATCACAATTGACCCTTACTGGCATGCTACTTCTCCAGTTGATACCTCGCTATACAGCGATGCTGAAAATACTTGGGCGAAGAGTATGGGTGATGCTCAATATTTCTGGTTGAAGGGCATGCTGGAAAGAAACGCAGCGGCCGGTGCTAACCGAAAGAAATACGTGTTCCTGTTCTCGCATCACATTAACGGCAGTGGCCGCGGTGGCGCAAATAACACTATGGTCGGTGAGTGGGGCGGTAATCTCTCGGGTGAATTTGCGGCCAACCGTCAGTGTGCAGGTTCGCCTGGATGTTTAGTACAAACCAATTGGCCAAAGCCTATTCATCAGTTGCTGGTGGATACTAAAGACCCAACCGGTTCTACTATCTTCTTCCAAGCACACGATCATACATTCGCTCGTGAAACAGTCGATGGCGTGGTTTACCAATCGGTAGCAAACCCTGCGGATAACAGCTACTGGTCATACAATTGTAGCGCTTATGCACCGCCCAGTATTCCTGGTTTCCCCGCTGAATACAGTGGCTACGGTCAGTATAGTGCGAATCAGAGTGTTGTAATGCCAGGTGCCGGTTATATACATGTAACCGTATCACCTCAGTTGTTGAAGCTGCAGTACATCCGCACCTATCGCAGCGTTGACTTGCTGTTGGATTCCAACCGTGTCTTGTATGACTCGTTAGCGGGTAAGGCTAATGGCGAAGCTGCGTTTACTTACAGCCTGCCTGCTCAGACCGGAGATGACTTGGCGGCCAATAACAAATACACATGTAAAGGTGATGCTCCACCAACTGGGTATGTATTCAACCGATATTCTGTTGGTGGAACGATTTCTGGATTGGGTGCAGGTAAGTATGTGACCTTATTGGTTAACAGCGGTACTCCATTAACGCTTTCAGGTAATGGCTCATTCACATTCCCTGTATCAATCAATGGTACGTACTCTGTTTCTGTGGGTGCTCAACCTGCAGGTCAAACCTGTGCGGTAACTAGTGGTTCCGGTACGACAGGGACTTATCCATCAGGTAACAACGTCTCCAATGTAAGTGTGACTTGTACGCCCTAATGTGACCTTACCTATGTAGGGTGAAGTTGAAACAGCGGCTGACTCGAAGGGGTCAGCCGTTTTTTTATTGGGGGGTGTAGCTTGCCTGTGATCCCCAAATATCGTTAGATAAAGATTGTTGGTGATTATTCATTGTTAGATAAGTGATCAGTTTCAATTCTTTTTTGTAGTTTGATGATGGCGTAGTAACTGAATGCAATCATCAATAGTCCTGCGCTCAGTAATGCGTAGCCTCGTTTATTCAAGAAGCTATCACCGAGTAATACCGTAGCAAGCGTGTAGGGCAGTTCAGCCAAAGCAAGAGCGCACAGATAGTATTTCAGCGGGTACTTAACCAGTCCAAGCAAATAGCCTGGAATTTCGGACGGTAGAGCCAATTGAAATAACAGCACTAAAGAAAACGGTGTCTTTTCGTTGATATAAGACTCAATTCGTTTCAGTCCTTCTTCGGCGGTAAGCCATTTAACAACCCGTCGGCCAAAAAACCGAGCTATGCTATAGGCAACAATGCCGCCGAGTATCCAACCGATCCAAAGTAAGGCTACGGTCAGTAGTGGCCCCCAAGTGTAAACCGCTATAGGAATAATGATTGCAACAGAAACGAAAGCCATCATGGCTGAGATTGCTGCCAAGGCCACAAAAATACAGGCGCCTAACACCCTGTGATATTCGATTAGGCGTTCGCAGGCAGCCATAAAAGAGATCAGTCCATCATGTATATGGTCGGACGAGGCTAAGATCGCAAACGCTACGCAGAGTGTGGATAGGAGTGCAATTCGCCGTTTTGTCAGTCTGTGGTCGTTGATTGAGGGGGTTCTATTGTTGGTATTCATACGTGAGTCAAGTCATAAGTATTATTCACGTCGGTTGATAAGCTTGGCTTTTTGTTCTCGTGATAGCTGCTTGATTTGATGTTCTCGTTTGGCTGCCGCCGATCTTGATGACAGGCATTCGTGATAAACCAAAGCGACCGGCCGACGAGTGCGTGTATAACGAGCCCCAAGTTCATTGCTATGATTGTGTTCATTAATGCGACGAGTTAGATCAAGACAAATACCGGTGTAAAAAGTATCGTCCGCGCAGCGCAATATATACACATTCCATAGACTGTCTGTCGGCATAATGTATGGTTTATTGATTAAGTGACTGGGCTCAGAGCGATACCCAGTCACTATATTTTTGTTGTTAGATCAGAGCTGCTTTGAACAGCGCTAACATTCTGCTCCAAGCCTTTTCTGCCTGCGCTTCGTTATAGACGGCAGCATCTGGAGGGCACCAGCCATGCTGAGCGCCAGCATAGACTTCAATTTCAGCATCAAGTTTGGCGTTGGCAAATGCAGTTCGCAGCACATCCTTAGCATCTGGTTGTTTAGCGTCATCATTTTCGGCGATGGCAAACAAATATTTTGCTTTTATTTTAGGAATCAGTAGGTGTGGGCTATCAGGTTTATCATTCACCAGATTAGCACCGTGAAATGAAGCTGCAGCACCAATTCGATCAGGGAAGGTTGCTGCGGTACGTAAGGTGAATGGTCCGCCCATGCAGTACCCTGCGGTACCCATTTTAAGTTTTTTATTAACTGAAGCTTGGCTGTCTAAGAACGCGACGCAGGATTTTGCATCGGCTATTTGTGTGTCAGCGGTGAGTGATGACATTGCGGCCATAATTTGCTTTCGACCATCATCTGTCTGGAAGCTGGTGCCTGCTGGAAAGACAGGAGCCTTTCTAATCCGATAATAAGGATTGGGGATTAAGACTGTATATCCCGACTCAGCGAGTCGCTTAGCCATCTGCCTGAAGGCTGGACGCAAGCCAAAGGCATCAGTCCACATAATTACTGCGGCATAACTGCCTTTCGATGGGTGAACAACATAGGCGTCGATCACGCCATCTGCGGTTTTGATTTCTATGTCTGACTCTGAGACATCTAGTGCATTTGCCGCGCGTGGCAAAATACTTGTGAGTGTGATGCCTAGGGACAGTGCGCCAAAGTGGCGGCGAGTAATGTCCGTGGATTGCCGTAAATGGTTAATCATGTCATCGAAAGCATGGTCATCACACATGGTCACTTTCTCCTGATAAGAATGATGTTTATTAAATGGTTTGGTAAATATTGAGTGTCGTAATACTACTTCTGATAGCTTTGTGGGTCACTTGATTTGAAATTCTTGGCTGGCAAGGCTACTTCTCTGTTGGGTATCTATTGCAGTCAAAATGCACTTAGATGAGGCAAAAGTTGTTTTTTTGGACTGAATTGCCACTAGGGAGAGTCTATTTTGACCATAGTTTTGTTAATTTGGCCAATTTAGACGTCGCGCTTGAGTCGTAAACCTGTATATTGCCGCCGGTTGGTCAGTTTTCACATTGCTCATTTTGAAAAAAGTTGAGTGCTGCGGATGCTTATCGATTTAGGAGATGGCGTGAATCCGTAGTTCACCTGTCGTTATTTTGTACTGATTCTGATCTATTAAAAGATCTGATGATGTTTTATTTGTAGAGAGTTTTTCAATGAGCAAGATTTATGTGGGCAACCTGCCCTTTAGTGCTGACGAAGCGCAAGTGCGTGCTTTGTTCTCACAACATGGTACGGTTGACTCAGTTAGCCTGATCAATGACCGTGAAACCGGTCGTCCGCGCGGCTTCGGCTTCGTGGAAATGCCAAGTGCCGATGCGGCTCGTGCCATTCAGGCGCTGAACGGTCAGGACATGGGCGGTCGTCCCCTCAAGGTGAACGAAGCGCAAGATAAGCCTCGTGGTGGTGGCGGCGGTGGTCGCGGCGGCTACGGCGGTGGCGGTGGTGGTTACGGCGGCGGTGGCGGTCGCTGGTAATGCCAGAGCTTTGAAGGAAATTAGCGCAAGCTGATTTCCTTCAAGCCAATGACCCTGCGTGCCCCTAGGGAAATGACTATTTTTCTAAGTTGTTCTGCAGGTGTTCATACACCCGATTCTTGGTGTTCCCGATAAGTTAGCTGTGAGTTAGCTCTGTCGGGAACCTTTTTTTTGTGCGTCTTATTCTCAGGCGCTCAGAAGCATTAACTTATATTGTGCTTCGCTGTTGTTTCCATGGTGCGGTTTATTGTTCAAAGCGCGCTGTGGTCATTGACTGATAAAATCCAATTCTGATTATTTTTCTTTTTCGTCAGTCGCTTTGCTGGCGAGATAGATTTTCATTCTATTGGATCTGCTTATGGCGCTCAAACGTATACGCTGGCATGAGGGCACGTCTGTCGTGCTGGAACATAACTCAAAATTGCTACGGGATAATCCGCTAGGTGACCCGCATGTGCGTAAGTTGGCTGTGTGGTTGCCACCGCAATATGACCAAACCACTGGCAAGCGATTTCCCATGTTGATGGATTTAGCGGGATTTACCAGCTCAGGCTTGTCGCATTTGTCATGGAAAAACTTTAGCGAAAATATAGCGGAGCGCGCTGCACGATTGATTCATGAGCAGAAAATGGGCCCGGCTATTATCGTGTTTCCTGATTGTTTCACGGCGCTAGGTGGTAATCAGTACATCAATTCTTCTGCCATCGGACCGTATGCTGATTATCTCATCAAAGAAATTATTCCCTTTGTAGATCGTGAGTTTAGAACATTAGCTTCACGTGAACATCGTGGCTGTTTCGGTAAGTCGTCAGGCGGTTACGGCGCCATAATGCATGGAATGAAATATCCGTCAATTTGGGGCGCGATTGCCAACCACTCAGGCGATGCCTATTTTGATTTTGTGTATTGGCATGATTGGCCGAATACCCTTAAAGAGTTGGCTAAGTATCGGTCTAAGTCTTTACGTGCAGATGTGGTTGATGTGCTGGCATTAGAGCAGGGTGCGGCAACAGGCATGGATGATGGTCGCGTGCAGCGTTTTCTGAAAAATTTTTGGGCGAACTCTAAGCCTTCATCAGCTGATATTCATGTGTTAATGAATCTTTGTATGGCCGCTAGCTACGATCCCGATCCAAAGGCTCCAAATGGATTTAGATTGCCGTTTAATCTGGACACCGGTGAGGTGATTTCGGAGCGGTGGCGTGCTTGGCAGAAGCACGATCCCATCAATATGGTGAAGAAGCACCAAAAGAACTTGCGTTCGTTAAAAGGCATTTACATAGATTGTGGTTGGCGCGATCAGTATCACATCCATTACGGCACTCGAATTTTTTCTAAGCGATTGCAGCAAGCCGGCATCGATCATCATTATGAAGAGTTTGATGGTACGCATTCCGATATTGATCATCGTTTGGATATTTCACTGCCGTTTTTAACGCGGGTTCTAAAGTAGCGTCTGCGCACTATGCCTAATGCGCTAATAAATCAGGATGCGCGGGCGATTAAATCGCTGATTAAGCGTAGTGTGTTTTCTGTTCCTAATGAAATAACACAGCCTCCTCGTATTGGTGGCATCCCTGTTTCGGCGGCAGCAAGCGTATCTCATTTGGTTCCGTCTGAGCCCACTGAGGCTGCTGTGTTGCTGCCAATTATTGATCGACCCGAAGGCTTGAGTCTGTTGTTTACTGAGCGATCGCCAAAATTGAAGTTTCACGCAGGGCAAGTCAGTTTTCCCGGCGGTCGTATTGAGCCCAATGACGGTGAGCCGAGATTAGCGGCACTACGCGAAACAGAAGAGGAGATTGGGCTATCTCGAGATGATGTGGAGATTATGGGTTACTTAACGCCACATGTTGTGTTCAGTGGATTTTCTGTAACTCCGGTAATCGGCTGGGTCAGTAGTAATTTCCAGCTTAATATCGACGCTACCGAGGTTGCATCAGTTTTTGAAGTGCCATGGTCTTTTTTCATGAACTCACAACATCATCAGCTGGAAAATCGGCAGCTTGGGAATGTTTCAGTGCCTGTGCACTACTTCGAATACGATCAGCGTCGTATCTGGGGTATGACTGCAGGTATTATCATGCATCTCTATGAGCGCATGACGCATGAGTTTATAAGGTTATGATTGAAGAAATTTCCACCCAATCTATGTGGCGTTTACTCCAGTTGATGGAGCGGTTGCGACATCCCGAGCGGGGTTGCCCGTGGGATCGTCAGCAGACATTTGCCACTATTGCCCCCTATACGATTGAAGAAGCGTACGAAGTTGCAGATGCTATTGAGCGTACTGATTTGTCGGCACTGAAAGAAGAGCTGGGCGACTTGCTCTTTCAAGTGGTATTTCATGCGCGCATAGCTGAAGAGCAGGGTGAGTTTGCTTTTGGTGATGTGGTACAGGCAATCTGCGACAAGATGGAATCGCGCCACCCGCATGTCTTTGGTTCAGAGCGCATCGAAACGGCCGAGCAGCAAACGATCGCCTGGGAGCAGCATAAGCAGCGGGAACGGGCCGAGAAGCAGAAACAGGCGGGCAGTGTGCTAGATGATGTGCCAGTTGCACTGCCTGCATTGACTCGCGCTGCTAAGCTGGGGCGACGTGCTGCTACGGTTGGATTTGAATGGCCCGATGTGAGCGGGGCGCTTAATAAGACCGAAGAAGAGGTTCGTGAAGTTCGCGTAGCTATTGAACAGGCTAACTCAGTCGCTGAAATTGAAGATGAGCTGGGGGATTTGTTGTTTTGTGTAGTGAATTTATGTCGACATACCAAGGTAGATCCAGAAGTGGCACTCCGTAAGACGAACATGAAGTTCGAGCGTCGTTTCCGCCACGTAGAAGCTTCCTTGGCGGCTCAGGGTCGCTCGCTACAGGTTAGCTCACTTGAGGAAATGGATCGCTACTGGGATGAGGCTAAGCGACTGGAAAGACAGGGTAATTAGCCGCAAATTTGCACGCCAGCTCTCGGCAGTGACCTCAATCTCTGCTAGTCTTCCGTTCCAATTTAGTGCGTTGTTTGATCATTTGCCATCGGTGTCTTCATGACTGCCAGAACCATTCGTCCTAGCTCCGGCCTTGCTAACGTGAAATATGAAATTCGCGGCAAGCTGGCGCGGCGCGCCCATGAAATGGAGCGTATGGGCTATGACATCATTTCGCTAAATATCGGCAATCCCGGTGCCTTTGGGTTCCGTACGCCTGAGACCATGCGGCTGGCGATGATTGAGAACCTAAAAATAGCTGAGGGTTACTGCCACCAGAAGGGGATTTTTCCTGCCCGTGAGGCAGTAGTCATGCTGCAGCAGAATCGTGGTGTGCGTGGGGTGACGGTTGATGAAGTGGTCATGGGTAATGGCGTCAGTGAACTCATTGATCTGTGCCTACGTGGCTTGCTAAATACCGATGATGAAGTCTTGGTGCCGAGTCCCGATTACCCTTTGTGGACTGCTGCTGTGAATTTAAATCGTGGCCGGGCAGTTCATTATCCCTGCCGGCCTGAAAATGGTTTCGTGCCTGATCCAAAAGATATTGAGTCATTAATCAATAGTCGAACTCGAGCCATTGTGGTGATCAATCCTAATAATCCAACGGGCGCGGTCTATCCGCGCAAAGTGCTCGAGGACATTGCGGCGCTGGCAGAAAAGCATCATCTGACAGTATTTAGCGACGAAATTTACGATCAGGTGTTGTACCCAGATGCGGAGTTCACTCCGATGGCGACGCTAGTTCAGGATTCGTTATGTGTGACGATGTCGGGTTTGTCTAAAGTCTATCGAGCATGCGGTTATCGCGTCGGTTGGGCGGTGTTTTCTGGCGACATTGAGCATGCACGTGACTATATGAGCGCAGTTGAATTGCTGTCTTCTTTGCGTTTGTGCGCCAATGTGCCGGGTCAATGGGCAGTGCAAACGGCATTAGGTGGCTATCAGAGTATTAAAGACTTGGTTCGTCCGGGTGGACGCTTATTCGAGTCTCGTCAAGCCATTATGGAGAATATTAGTAAGAGCAAATATCTCGATGTGCGTCTATCTAGCGGCGCAATCTATGATTTTGTGCGTATCAAGACGGACGTATTACCAGAAATTGATGATCAGCGTTTTGCACTTGATTTGCTTGAGCATAAGCATGTGTTGGTTGCGCCAGGGTCTAGCTTTAATGTGCCCTACAAGAATCATTTTCGAATCACGCACTTGCCCCGCGCCGAAGTTATTAATGATGTGTTTCAGCGTATGGAAGAGTTGTTTGACAGTTATGCCAATGGTAGCGCGCCTCTGTCTCGACCTGCGCCTTCACTGAAGGCTGTAAAATAAGTATTCATTTTCTATCGATATAGAGATCAGCTTGGATGCTTCGCTTTTCAATCGTCTAACTCAGGGCGCTACGCTTATCACTGCCAGTCATCATCTGGCTCATTCAATAAAAGTTGACTATGCAACTGCTGCGCGAGCGCAGGGTAAAGCGGTATGGGTAACGCCGAACGTAGTGACTTGGTCGACTTATGTGCGCAATGCGTGCCTGAAAGTCAGGCAATCTAAAGACTTGCAGTTAAGGTTACTGACGGATCATCAGTCGGCTTCTCTATGGGAGCAGATCGTTAACGAGTTCAGTGATCGTCAGCAATTGCTCGATAATAAATTGCTCAATTCGGCACAAGCAGCTCGTGATGCGCAGCGCAGTTGGCGTCTATTGCATCAATACAGAATTGATCTGCAGAAACTCAGTCATTACCAATTTGAAGAAACTGAAGTCTTTCTGCAGTGGGTCAGTCAGTTTATTCAGTACACAAAGAAAAGACATTGGCTAGATGCTGCACGCTTCGTTTCGTTTTTAATGGATCAGCAGTTCCAGCCAGATACTGAGTTGCTTATTTGTGGCTTTGATGAAATTAAGCCTGACATGCAGTACGCATTAACTGAATGGCAATCTCAAGGAACTAAAATTCAATACATTGACGAACCGAGCATTACCTCTGCTTTGCGTATTATTGGACTCAAAGATGAAAAAGAGGAGATCAGGCAAGCGGCGCAGTGGGCGCGTCAATTGGTGACCTCTGGTGAGCGGCGGGTGGCAGTAGCGGTGCCTAAACTGTCCGCTAAGTCGGCTACGCTAGCTTGTATATTCTCTGAAGTATTTTCTCCTAATCAGCGGCGTATTGATACCTTGCAGCAGCCACAGGCATTTCATCTGGCGGTCACTGCGCCGTTGGGTACATATCCATTCGTTCAGCATGCATTGCTCTGTTTGCAGCTAATAACTAGTGCCACTGACGCGCTATCAATGGGTCGGTTTCTACGTTCGCCATTTTTCAAGGGATACGCCCAAGAAGCATCGCAGCGTGCAATACTTGATCTTAAAGTGAGAGACGAGCGCCGGGAGCGCTGGACTGCCGAACAATTACAACGTTTTTCAGCAAGGTGGGGTTGTGTGCAGTTGGCAGAGGGCTTGCAGGCTGCAGTTGAGGTTCATAGATGTTTTCCCAATCGTGCATTTCCCAGTGAGTGGTCGGATTATTTTATAAAGCTACTGAAGTGCTGTGGTTGGTCGCAGGGTAGAGGCTTGGATAGTCACGAGCATCAAGCCTCGAAAAAGTTTCAAGCAGTGATGGCAGAGTTGGGCACCTTAGATGAGTTGTTAGGTGCTGTGGATTCCTCTAAAGCGCTACACACCCTACGTGCGTTGTGTGCTCAAGTGAGCTTCTCTCCAGAAGCGATTGATCAGTCGGTGACCATTATTGACGCCGATGGCATTACGGGCATGACATTCGATGCCTTATGGGTGATGGGTTTGCATGCGGGCGAATGGCCACCAACAGTTGAGCCTGATCCATTTATTCCCGTGGCTTTACAGCGTGCGGCAAAAATGACCGAGGGTGTTCCCGAGTTATGTATAGCTAAATCTAAGCAGAAATTACATCAGCTAGCCCGTAGTGCAAAAAATATAGTCTTTAGTTGGCCGCAGCATCATGACGATGAAGAGTTACGCTGTAGTCCGTTGTTGGCTGAGTTTGCATCCAGCGATGACGGAGTAACTTTAGGTGAAAATATTGATACGGCAGCCAATCAATTATTTCAGTACCGCCCGACTATGGAGGTATGGCAAGATAATTCGTTGCCGTCATTGAAGGGCATCGAGGCTAAGGGAGGTACACGAATACTCGAGTTACAGAGTCAATGCCCTTTCCGTGCTCAGGTAGAGTTGAGATTGCATGCAAAACAAATTAATGAGATCACGGTGGGCGTCAGTCCCATAGACAGAGGTACGTTAGTTCATAAAATTTTAGATGATGTTTGGCATGATCTAAAAGAACACTCAGTGCTTTTTCAGACTGACTTAGGCAGTTACGAGTCAAAAATAAAGGCTATCGCTCATCGTTATGCTCAAAGTGAATTTAAGGCGGAAGAGGAGCATCGTCAGAAACTATTGGATATAGAAGTTGATTTCTGTACCCGCTGGATTATTGATCTTCTAAAAATTGAGCAGCGCCGTGAGCCGTTTCGGGTCTATAGAGCTGAGAATAAAGAGTCATTTGAGCTTTCAGGCTTGAATATTTCAATTAAGCCAGACCGAATTGACGAGCTATCAGATGGGAGTCGATTACTAATTGACTATAAAACCAGTGCCAACTACAAGCCTAGTGATTGGTTTGATGCTCAAAACAATCGACCGCGCAGTCCACAGTTACCAGCTTATGCCTTGGCGCATGCGGTTCAGGCTAAGGTTTCTGGTATCACCTTTGCGGCACTATCGCCAGATAAGGTGGCTTTTTCTGGGCTTGCAGATCGCGCTATTACTGACGGCATTGTTCCAGCTGATCAAGCTAAAGTAACGAAAGGGATAGGCGGCATTGCCAGTTGGGATGATGTGCTGTTGTATTGGCAGCATGCGCTAAGTGCCTTGGCTGAAGAGCATCGTACAGGTTATGCGCAGGTCTCGCCGCAGAAGAACGCATGTAACTATTGTCATCTTAAGGGGATGTGCCGAATCCAAGAATTTAAGCGGCTTTCAGATTTAGAAACAGAAGAGGGTGGCGAGGAGGAGTCTAATGGTTGATATCTCGCTAGAACTTAAGGACGCCTCGGCACGATTGCAGGCAACCGATCCTGCTCTGTCATGTATTGTTCAGGCACCAGCAGGTTCTGGTAAAACTGAGTTACTCACTCAGCGTTATCTGCGATTGCTGGCATGTGTCGAAAAGCCAGAGCAAATTCTGGCCATTACGTTTACGCGCAAAGC
>CANGFV010000046.1 GCA_947453225.1 Pseudomonadota bacterium | reverse complement strand
GCTGCAATCGCATTCACAACAATTTGCGGTCTATTACTGACTCTGATCGCCCAGCCTAAGAACATCATTGCGCCAATCAGAAAAGAACCGATGTTCCACGGATAAGTCGCCGCCCCAAGTGCGCTGAGAACATACCCTGTTGTTACAAACACAACGCCAATCCACTGCAAGGCTTGATTGATTTGCTCGTTACTCATGCTGTAATCGTTGGCGTATTTTCGAGTGAACTTTGGCAGAGGACTGATATGAAATTATTGTATTTTACTAAAATTATTCAATAACTCATGAGGCATGACTCACTCCCACTCAATGGTTGCAGGTGGCTTACTGGAAATATCGTACGTCACCCGAGAGATGCCCCGCACTTCATTGATGATTCGACGTGACACATGATCTAGAAAATCATAAGGCAGACGCGCCCAATGTGCCGTCATAAAATCGACCGTTTCTACAGCACGTAGGGCAATCACATAATCGTAACGACGCCCATCACCCATCACAGCCACCGAACGCACCGGTAGAAATACCGCAAAGGCCTGACTGGTACGATCATATAAATCGTGCTTATAAAGCTCATCAATAAAAATAGCATCGGCTTTACGTAGCAAGTCAGCATATTCTTTTTTCACTTCACCCAAAATACGCACGCACAAACCCGGGCCAGGAAATGGATGACGATAAACCATCGTACGTGGCAACCCAAGCTCAACTCCGATACGACGCACCTCGTCCTTGAATAACTCACGTAGCGGCTCAAGCAATTTAAGTTTCATGTGCTCAGGTAAACCGCCGACATTGTGGTGACTCTTAATCACATGGGCCTTACCTGTTTTTGAACCCGCCGATTCAATCACATCAGGATAAATGGTACCCTGCGCCAGCCATTTCACACCCTGCAACTTGGCAGACTCTTCTTCGAAAACCTCGACAAATAAGCGGCCCACAATCTTGCGCTTACGCTCGGGATCAACCTCACCTTTCAGTGCAGCAAGGAAACGCTCTTCGGCATTGACGCGAATCACGTGCACGCCCATGTGTTCGGCAAAGGTCTGCATCACTTGATCGCCTTCATTAGCGCGCAGTAGACCATGATCGACAAATACACAAGTCAGTTGCTTGCCAATCGCCCGATGCAACAACGCACCCACCACAGACGAATCCACACCGCCGGACAAGCCTAACAACACATGATCGTCACCGACTTGCTCACGGATGCGGTAGATAGAATCTGCAATGATATTGCCCGCATCCCAACGCGCATCGCAGCCGCAAATTTCAAGCACAAAACGCTCGAGCATCTTGGCGCCCTGTAAGGTATGCGTCACTTCGGGATGGAATTGCACGCCATAGAAACGTCGCTGCTCGTCAGACATCGCAGCAATTGGCGCATTTGGCGTTACACCAATAGCCTGAAAACCTTTTGGCAACTCTTCAACGCGATCACCATGGCTCATCCACACATCAAGCAACCTAGCGCCTTGCGCATCAGTGTGATCACTTAAGCTCTCGAACAAACGAGTAGGCGCGGAGACTTTAACTTGCGCATAACCAAACTCACGATGATGCCCAGCAGTAACACGACCACCAAGCTGCGCTGCCATGGTCTGCATGCCATAGCAAATACCCAGCACCGGCACACCAAGCTCAAACACGACTTGTGGTGATTTAGGCGGCTGCGCATCTGTCACTGATTCAGGACCACCAGAAAGAATGATGCCGCGCGCATTAAAGCTACGTACATCTTGGTCGCTAATATCCCAAGGATGAATCTCGCAATACACGCCAGACTCACGCACACGACGTGCAATCAACTGCGTATATTGCGCACCGAAATCTAGAATCAGAATTTTATGAGCGTGAATATCGAGATGTTCGGTAGCGGCCACAATAGCAACTCAACAATGATACGGGCGGTAGTCTTACCGCCCTACTAATCAACGCACGCGATAGTTCGGTGCTTCTTTAGTGATTTGAACGTCATGCACATGACTTTCGCGATAGCCCGCATTGGTAATGCGCACAAAGCTCGGCTTAGTACGCATATCTTCAATGGTGGCACTGCCGGTATAACCCATCGCTGCTCGCAAGCCACCGGCTAACTGATGCAGGATGGTAATGATCGAACCCTTGTAGGGCACACGACCTTCCACACCTTCTGGAACTAGTTTTTCTAATTCTTCGGTGGCATCTTGGAAATAACGATCTTTAGAGCCTTGCGCCATCGCAGCCACCGAACCCATGCCGCGATAAGACTTATACGAAGCGCCTTGGAATAACTCCACTTCACCCGGTGATTCTTCGGTGCCTGCAAAAATGCCGCCCATCATCACCGAATGCGCACCAGCCACCAAGGCCTTAGCAATATCACCAGAGAAACGAATACCACCATCGGCAATCAAGGGCACGCCAGTCCCTTGAAGGGCTTTCGCCACATTAGCGACCGCAGAAATTTGCGGTACGCCCACGCCCGCCACTACACGCGTAGTACAAATAGAGCCCGGACCAATACCCACCTTAACACCATCCGCACCTGCTTTTACTAAAGCAAGCGCTGCTTCAGCAGTAACAATATTGCCGCCAATCACTTGCTGATCGGGCCATTGCTTTTTGATACGTGCAACCGCTTCTAACACACCCTTACTGTGACCATGCGCTGTATCAACTACCACCACATCGACACGCGCTTCACGCAATGCCTCAACACGCTCCAGCACATCAGCACCGGGACCTACCGCAGCACCCACACGCAATGCACCAAACTCATCTTTGCAAGCACGCGGGAATTCGGTGGCTTTTTGGAAGTCTTTGACGGTGATCATGCCCTTCAAGTTGAAGTCAGCATCTACCACCAATACTTTTTCAATGCGATGTTTGTGCAGTAGCGCCAATACTTCATCCTTCGGTGCATTCTCACGTACGGTGATGAGCTTATCCTGCGGGGTCATCACTTGTGACACCGGCGCATCTAAACGAGTTTCAAAACGTAAGTCACGGTTAGTCACAATGCCCACTGCTTTACCGTTAACTACAACGGGCACACCAGAAATATTTTTCGCGCGCGTCAACTCAAGTACTTCGCGAATGGTTTTATCAGGTGTTACCGCAATCGGGTCTTTGATTACACCGCTCTCATATTTTTTAACGCGGCTGACTTCTCGCGCCTGCGCGGCGATAGTCATATTCTTGTGAATGATACCGATACCGCCCTCTTGGGCGATGGTGATAGCCAAACGCGCCTCGGTTACCGTGTCCATAGCCGCAGAGAGCATTGGCAGATTGAGACGAATCGTACGGGTCAGTTGGGTACTGAGGTCGACCTCGCGCGGCAGCACCTCCGAGTAGGCAGGTACTAAAAGTACATCATCAAAGGTCAGCGCTTCCTCAACTATTCGCATCTTGGGGCCCTACTTAAGTTAACTGGGCTAAAAATAAGGTGGCGATTGTACGTGTCGCAGTCGCCGCGGTAAATGACAGATACCAGTTACTCAGTAAATTTAAGCATTAAATCGCCAGATCACGTCACTTCTGACCGAATCCATCACCTTGCAGGCAGACACACTGACACGACATGACTATCATGTAGCCATGACCCAGGATTTCGAGTTCACCACCCCCGCCACCGCTCAGGACGAGCGCGATGTCTACACTCCCAGCCGTATTAACCGCGAGGCGCGCACACTGCTGGAGCGCGGCTTTGGCAGTGTCTGGCTAGAAGGCGAACTGTCCAACCTATCTCGACCCGCCTCGGGTCATTGGTACTTCTCGCTCAAAGACGAAGCGGCACAATTGCGCGGCGCCATGTTCCGCCAGCGCAACCTACTGGTGAACTTTACCCCCAAGGACGGCATGCGCGTCTTGGTGCGCGGACGCATCAGCCTGTATGAGGCCCGCGGCGATTATCAGTTTCTTGCCGATGCAATGGAGGAAGCTGGTGAAGGCGCGCTACGTCGTCAATTCGAACAACTCAAAACCAAACTTGCAGCGCTAGGTTTATTTGCCAGCGAACACAAAAAAACCTTGCCTACACTACCGAAGCGTATCGGTGTCATCACCTCACCCACCGGTGCAGCAATTCGCGATGTGTTGCATATCCTGAAACGACGCTTCCCCAGCATTCCAGTATTGATTTACCCGGTACCGGTACAAGGCTCCGGTGCCGCCGCTCAGATTGCCGCAGCGATTCGACTCGCTGATCAACGCCAAGAATGTGATGTGTTGATCTTGGCACGAGGGGGCGGCTCGCTTGAGGATCTTTGGTCATTCAATGAAGAAGTTATTGCTCATGCCATTTACGAATGCAGCATCCCCTTAATTACCGGCATTGGACATGAAGTAGATTTCACCATTGCTGACTTTGTCGCCGATGTCCGCGCACCTACACCCTCGGGCGCCGCTGAACTGGTCGTTCCTGACCAGCAGACTTGGTTACAAGGCTTGAGTGTTTTACAGCGCCGACTGCTGGCAGCACTGAAGCGCATACTGGGCACTCAACTTACGCACTTTGCTCGATTACAACGTCGATTAAATCAGCTTCATCCTGGCGTGCAATTACGACAGCGTGCACAGCGACTAGATGAACTAGAACAACGACTGACTAGATCGTTACGAACTTATTTAGATCAGCGTAAACATCAATTACAGGCACAAACAGCACACTTACAATCGCAGTCCCCCACACTGCAACTGACTCGCGCGCGCAATCGCTTTGAACAGACACAACACCGCTTGCGTAGCAGTTGGCACGAGCAACAACAAAGCCTTCACAACCGCCTAATCATAGCTGCAAAGACACTCAACACCTTAAGCCCACTAGCCACTTTAACTCGAGGCTATGCCATCGTTAGTGATGCACAAGGTCATGCCCTAAGCGATGCTCAATCGGTTGCAGTAGGCACATCAATCAACGCTCGATTGGCAAAGGGCCAAATCACCGCAACAATTACAGACATAAAACGCGAAGAATAACGACCATATGACCCCTAACAATCACTGTGCATTGATTGGCAAAAGCCTTGTGAGCTTATTACTACTTGCCCTTTCAACGACCGCTGATGCCTTGCCTAAAGAAAATCGCGTGCCTGGCGGCATAGCCCTCATTGAATTACCCAGCAGCGATAGTGCACCGCAAGTTAACTTTGGCAACTATCGCGTCACTGTCATTAAACATGAGCAAAAATGGCTGGCGCTGGTTGGCATTCCATTGGCGACCACGCCCGGAACGCAGCAACTTAAATTGACTATCAACAACCAACCCAGCGAATTGAGTTTCATGGTCAACGATAAGCAATATCGTACAGAACAACTTACCATTACGAATGAACGGCAGGTAAATCCTAACGAAGAAGACATGAAGCGTATTGAGGCTGAATCTGCACGCACGGAGAGCGCTTTATCTCGATACATTGATAGCTTGATACCAGATTTGAAGTTATCTATGCCCATTCAAGGCAAGCCCAGCGATACCTTTGGTTTTCGCCGCACCTTCAATGGCGAAGCACGCAGCCCACATACAGGTATGGATATCGCGGCTCCGACAGGTACTCCCATTCATGCGCCAGCAGATGGAATCGTCACCGAAGCAGGCAACTTTTTTTTTAACGGCAACACTTTATTCATTGATCACGGCTCTGGATTGGCCACCATGTATTGCCACCTCAGCCGCACCGATGTCAAAGTGGGTCAAATCGTTAAACGTGGTGAAGTCATTGGATTGGTAGGTGCAACCGGACGAGTGACTGGCCCTCACCTTCATTTTGGTGTGTCACTCAATCGCGCGATGGTCGATCCATCACTATTTCTAGATCAGAAGTAAGTTAATAAATGCAAATGATTAGGCTGTACGATCAAGGTACCCGCTGATTAATCTCAATAGTCACAGCGCCTAATAGACCTTGCTTGGTAAACGAATAATTAGCGATACCAAAAAAATCTCCAGATTGTTCAGTAGGCATACCCGCCACTGATACTCTTGCTACTACCTGCACCTCATCAGCATCGTTGATAGTGCGCGTTGGCAACATCGCATCCGCAGCGGTTAACTCAATTTGTAGCGGCAACTCATTCGACTGATGACGTTCTACTGCCAAAGGCGGCCCTGGCTGCGCTGGATTCCTTGCAAGAATAAAGAGCGGCATAGGTTGCTTAATTTGCGCCTGTAATGCTGGCGATAACTTTACCGACACGGAAATTTTTCGCACATTAGCAGCACTTGATTCTGATGCTGCAGCCAACACCGGTGGTGCATCACCTGACAATTGTGTATCTAACTCTTGCAGTTGACGCTCAAGCAACTGACGGATGGCCTCTGGCGGATTTAACGACAACATTGCAGAGAAACGCTCGCGCGCGACTTTGGGATTCTGCATCTGTAAAGCAATTAATCCGCCATACCAGAGTGCACGCGGATGTTTTGGACTGAGCTTTAACGCCTCTTCAACTAAGGATGCCGCCCGACCATCGACCGAGTTTGGATCGGAGAGTACCAGCGCCTCTACCCAGCCCGTAATAGCATTTAAGTCCTGCCCCTTAGTCAATTGGTAAGCTTGTTGATAGACCTCTGCACCTTGCTTAAACGCTTCTGCAGCCACATACGCACCCCCCAACTCAATCAGCAAAGTTGCATTATTGGGCTGCAACTTAACTTGCTCAACCAGCGCTTTAATTTCAGAGGTTTCAAGATTAGGAGCTGGAAGCCCCTGTTGTAATGCGAATGTTTGAGCACCTTCATTCGCCTGCCAATTCCCTACATATAGATACAGACCAAGAGATACGACCAGCACAGCAATACCTATCAATACAGCCGAGCGGCGAGTACTGCCCGCAATATTCACCTCACTAGCTTGAGTGGATTTATGCAGCAAAGGGCGAGCAATCAGCACAATAGCTGCCAAAGCCATCAATACACATACAGACCAAAATAAGATCATGTTTGATCGCGCTCAGACTCCGACTCAGCATCCTTTAACGCTAAGCGTGAGCGCTTCACAATAATTCGGAATGCAACGATAACGCCGATGAGCAACAATAATGCAGGACCCAGCCACAACAACCACGTGCGTGGCTCAAAAGGTGGTTTGTATAGCACAAAGGCGCCGTAACGATCGGTCATGAACTTAATGACTTGATCGTCAGTTTGTCCTACGGCCAACTGTTTGCGTAATTCACGACGTAAATCAGCTGCCAGCGTAGCGCCAGAATCAGCAATAGTTTCGTTTTGACATACCAAGCATCGCAGTTGATGGGTTAGCTTCTCGTAACGGGCCTGTAACACCGCATCTTCAAACGGAGGCGCATCGTCTACTGCACCTGCACTGACAAACCATAATCCTGTCACTAATGACAGAATCAGCACATGGATAATAGAACGCATTATTTCCCCCCCTGAATTATCGGCATAAATTCGTTAGTCCAAATTTCCATACTCAAACTACCAATATGCTTATGAAGCACTTTTCCTTGCTCATCAATTAGAAAAGTTTCTGGCGCACCATAGACCCCAAAATCAATCGCCACTCGCCCTTCTTCATCAAAGGCTGTGGCCACATAGGGATTACCAAGCTGCTGCAACCATTGTTGCGCCGAGGCCAGGTCATCTTTCCAGTCCAACCCAACAATGGGCACGATATTTTGACGGGCAATCTCAAGCAACACCGCATGCTCCTTGCGACACTCCACACACCATGTGGCCCACACATTCACTAAATGTTTTTTTCCTGAGAAATCGGCATTGGTCACTTTCTGCGCAGGATCTTCCACCTTTGGCAAGGTATAAGCTGGTGCAGGTTTACCAATCAATGGCGAAGGCACCTGACTTGGATCACGACTCAAGCCAACAAAGAAAAACCCTACCAATACGGCAAAAAAAGTTGCCGGTAATAAAAACTTCCACATAGCTATACACCCACAGGTGCGGCAACAGTTTCCGCAGGTTGAGCGACCACCTTTGCACGATAACGACGATCAGTCACACCAATCAGCCCACCTAGTGCCATGATGACGGTACCCAACCAAATAAATCGCACTAACGGTTTGTACTGGATACGCACACTCCAAACCCCATTACCCAAATCATCACCTAACGCCACAAACAGATCACGCTGCCAATGCGCATCAATTCCGGCTTCAGTCATAGGGCTGGTACGAACTCGATATACACGCTTTTGTGGATACAACACCGTCACCTCTTTTCCATCACGCGTTACCTTAACCGTGCCTTGAATGGCGTCGTAGTTCGGGCCCGTCACTTGTTCGGTCTTGATTAACGTGAATTGATAGCCCGAAATTTCAGCAGTTTGTCCATTACTTAAACTCATATCTTTTTCAATGGTGTAAGTCGAGACCGTCGTTACACCTAACATGAACACGCCCACACCCAAATGAGCCAAACTCATGGCAACAATGCCTGGAGATAAGGAATGACCGGCGCGGAAACGCGAGATCGGTTCAATAATTGCAGACAACAGCACCCAGCCACCTGCGATTAAACCGATAAAACACAGCAGCGAAAACCGCTTAAAGACCAGCATAGTCATCACCGCAGAAAAAATCGCCGCAAGGACAAGCGCAATCAGTAGTGACTTCTTGATATGAGAAAACTTCGCCTGCTTCCATCCTGCATGCATACCCACTGCAAGCAACAATACTAACGGCAACATGGGAATCAAAAAGACAACAGAAAAGTAAGGAGGACCGACAGAAATTTTGCCAAGATTTAATGCGTCAATGAACAAGGGGTACAAAGTGCCGAGCAGAATTAAGCCAGCAGCCACCACGAGCAGGACATTATTGAAAAGCAGAAATGATTCACGCGACACCACCGCAAATCCCGCATCAGACTTCAAACGATTAGCACGCCATCCATACAACGAAAGCGCACCACCGATACAAATGGTGAGGAAAGCCAAGATGAATAGACCACGACTTGGATCACTGGCGAAGGCATGCACCGACACCAGCACGCCTGAACGCACCAAGAAAGTTCCAAGCAGTGACAGTGAGAACCCAAAGATCGCTAACAATACGGTCCAGCTTTTAAATAAACCGCGCTTTTCAGTCACCGCAAGTGAATGAATTAACGCCGTACACATTAACCACGGCATAAAGGACGCATTTTCAACGGGGTCCCAAAACCACCAACCACCCCAACCAAGCTCGTAATACGCCCAAAAACTTCCTAACGAAATACCTAAGGTGAGAAACAACCACGACACCGTCGCCCAAGGTCGTACCCATCGCGCCCAGGCTGCATCCAGCTTACCTTCTAGTAACGCAGCCACCGCACAAGCAAAAGGCACTGCCAGTCCCACATAACCCGTATAGAGCATGGGCGGGTGCGCCACCAACGCCGGATCTTGTAACAAAGGGTTAAGATCTGCGCCTTGCAATGCTGCGGGTAATAACCGCTCGAACGGATTAGATGTAGTGATAATAAATAGCGAAAAGCCCGCACTGATCAGCCCCAATATCCCGAGCACTTTAGCGGTGAATACTGGCGACATCGCACGATTGAACACGCCGACTGCAGCCGACCATCCACCGAGAATCAATAACCAAAGTAATAAAGAACCTTCGTGAGCGCCCCATACCGCCGCAAAGCGATAAAACATCGGCAACTGTGTGTTGGAATTATTGGCCACATACAGCACCGAGAAATCATTACGCAGAAATGCGGCCGTCAGACATCCAAAAGAAAACAAGATAAATACCAACTGCCCAGCCACAGCCGAACGCGCGGCAGCCATCCAATGATCACGTTGTGTAAACGAGCCAACCAACCCCAAGAATGCCTGTGCCAACGCCAGAGTAAAGGCGAGGATCAATGCAAAGTGACCCAGTTCAACGCTCATGTTCATGTGTTTGGTTTAACTCGGTGAATTGAACTACAGAAATATTTAAGGCGCAGCAGTCGCAGAACCACTTGTTGATTCCTGCATGCGGCGAACATCATGGGTTTTCTTCAAACTCTCAGCCACATTCGGCGGCATATAGTTTTCATCATGCTTGGCAAGCACTTCATCCGCCAACATCAACAACTGCCCCTGCGGTAAGTCGGCCGTAGGTTCAACCAACTTGCCACGCACCACCACGCCCTGCCCTTCGCGAAATAAATCGGGTAATACGCCGGTGTAACGCACCGTCACTTCATGAGCAAAGTCGGTAATGACAAATTGAATTTGCAAATTACCAAGCTCTCGCTTCACGCTGCCTTGCTCAACCATGCCACCCAAACGAAATGTACGATCTTTCGGCGCCTTACCAGCAAACACATCACTCGGCACAATGTTGTACTGCACATTGCCATTCAAGGCTGTCAACAAAAAACCCGCCGCCGTCGATACCGCCAGCAGAATGAGAGCAACAAACAACATACGACGGTGACGTGGCGTCATGAGCGCACTTCCATGTCGGTTTGCTGCGATTGTTCTGCCATACGAATACGACGCTTAGCCTGCAATACTTCATGCTGTCGTTGACGACGCGCAGCAAACACTAAAAACAATAGTCCAATAAGCGTGAGGCCATAGCATGACCACACATAAACGCCATACTTACCCATTTGTAATGCAGCCATCGACATCATGAGACCTGTTTCAGTAACCACTGTGCATGACGCTCGCGGCGTAAGATTTGCGCACACAGGCCATCACATAAAATCGCGCCAAAGAACATAAGAAACGCCAGCAACATCACCAATAATGGCGCCACCATTGTCGGATCAATGGATGACTTACCAAACATAGATAGCGTTTTGCCTTGATGAAGACTATTCCACCACACCACTGAATATTTAATGATCGGAATATTCACCAGCCCCACTAACGCCAGCACCGCCGAGGCACGATCAGCGCGACCAATGTCATCAAAGGAAGCGCGCAGCGCCATATAACCCAAATATAAAAACAACAAGATCAACTCAGTCGTCAACCGCGGGTCCCACGCCCACCATGCACCCCACATGGGTTTACCCCAAATTGCACCCGTAGCTAAAGCCAACACAGTAAATACAGTACCGGGCAAGACACACGCAGCAGCCACAGCATGTGCCAACTTCATATGCCAAATCAACCCAATACCCGCCGCAATCGCCATCATGCTGTACACCATCAATGACATCGAAGCTGCAGGCACATGAACAAAAATAATTCGGTACGCATCAAGCTGCTGATAATCAGGCGGCACCACAAATAGCCCCGCGTAACTGGCCCACAGCATCATCAATATCGATGGCCACAATAACCATGGCCTCAACGCACGTGCAAATGCGTAAGCCGTCGGGGGCGAAGCCAGTTTATGAAACCAAACCCAATTCATTCTTAGAACCTGTACCTCAAACTTGTTCTCAACTCATATCATTCAATGCTGATACGAATCGCGGCCGCCATCGCAAAAGGCGCCAGCACCACACTCAATAACAACATGGCCGTCAGTAAACTCAACGGACCTATGACCACATCGCCCTGTAAACCAAGATCTAATGCCTTAGCACCGAAAATTAATACCGGCATTTCCAAAGGCAACACTAGCAACGCCATCATCATATTACCGCGTCGCAACCCCACGGTAAGCGCCGCACCAATCGCCCCCAGCACACTCAACAGCGCGGTACCCAGCGCAAGTGTTACACACAACAACAGCCATGCATCGCTGGTTACACCTAATGCGGTAGCCACTAATGGACTGACGATCACCATCGGCAAGCCTGTCAGCAACCAGTGTCCCGCAGTTTTGGCCAGCAATAACCAGGGCAAGGGTTGACCCGATAGCACCCACTGCTCCATCACGCCATCTTCCACATCGGGACGAAACAACGCATCAGCTGCCAACAGCGACGCTAGCATAGCAGCCACCCATAAAATACCGGGCGCTATACGCCTCAATTCAGACAATTCAGGACTAATCGCTAATGGAAATAGTGTGATGACCACCACAAAAAACACTAACGGCTGCAACATCTGATCCCAACGTCTAGCGGCCAAGCGCAAATCACGACGCAGCACCAAAGCAAATTGGCTAAACGGTGATGGCGAATGCATGGCGGGTGTAGTCATGACAACACCAGTTCGCGATTACTCGCATGACCCGCCAACAAGACCTGATGAGCGGCAGTGATAATGCAACCGCCACCGGCGAGATGCTCTGCCATCAGACCCTCTAACATCGCAATGCCTTGCACATCGAGGTTGGTGGTAGGCTCGTCCAAAATCCACAGCGATGCATCCAATAAGACCAGTTGCGCCAGAGCCACGCGCCGCCGCTGCCCTGCTGATAACACCCGTACAGGTAAATTGGCACAGTGCGCGATACCCACACGCGTCAGGGCCTGTATCACATCATGGGTAGACAGCGTGCGCCGCAAGCCCACCGCAAACTGCAAATTCTCTAGTGCGGTCAAATCTAACTTCAGCGCCTGACTATGCCCCAAGTACACCAAGGCCTGTTGAAACGCCGAAGACGACCGCTGCGTCGCCTGTCCATGCCACACACATTCGCCAGATTCCATCGGCAACAAGCCAGCCACACAGCGCAATAAACTAGTCTTTCCCACACCATTAGGGCCTTGCACCTGTAACAACTGACCGCTTTGCAAGGTAAATGAAACATTTCGCAGCAAATGCTGCTCACCCCGCCACAAATGCAAATTGCGCACCTCAAGGCACAACTTGTCAGTCGGAAGGACGGAATCGGGAAGCATAGTGAACTACAGCGTACCTACTGGCATTAAAACCACTGACAATCTTATCAGACGGCAAACGTCAATCTAAAAAAGTCGCTGAGAATAGCTACGACAAAACACAATTTCCGGCTACAATCGCCGCCCTGCTCGAGTGCGGCGCCTCGCCCACTTATATCACTTGAAGTTGATACACACTTGGCGGTGTGGCGGAATTGGTAGACGCAGCGGACTTAAAATCCGCCGGGTAACACCGTACCGGTTCGAGTCCGGTCACCGCCACCAGTGTTTTAGCCATTTTAGACCCTACCAAAACGCAGCTAGGTCACTGTAAACAGCCAAAATTGGATGGCGATTTGGACGAGAATTGGACGGGAATTAGGATCAATAATGGCAAAATAAAACAATGTATAACGTGACATACCACAAACTCAGAAAATTTATTGCTGAAGAAATGCGTATGTCGCAGGTCTATCAACCCGTAATGCTCATAGAACTTTTGAAGAGCGGCGGACAAGCATCAGTTGAGCAAATTGCCAAAGCAATACTTGATAAAGATCCAACTCAACTCGAATACTTTGCTGAAGTCGTCAAAAATATGGTCGGCAAAGTGCTGACCAAAAACAGAGGAATTACCAATAAAGAAGGCAATACCTATTTTCTGATCGACTCACATCAACTAAGTGTAGAAGAAACCCAAGAATTGATCGCGCAGTGTGAACAACGAATTACTGACTTTGAAAGCAAGCGAGGCGATACGGTTTGGGCGCACAGAAAGCGTGGCCATAGACCAATATCCGGTTCTGTAAGATACGAGGTTCTAAGCAGAGCAAAATTCCGCTGCGAACTTTGCGGAATTTCTGCAGATGAGAAGAACATTGAAGTCGACCATATTCATCCGAAATCTTTGGGCGGAAAGGATGAAATAAGCAACTTTCAAGCACTCTGCTATTCATGCAATGCCGGAAAAAGAAATACAGATAGCACAGACTTTAGAAATTACAAAAACTTTTACCAAGAACGCTCTAATGGATGTGTTTTTTGTTCTATTCCTGAATCAGAACAAGACCGTGTGATTTTTGAGAACAATCTTTGCTTTGTGATTCGAGACGCGTTTCCAGTGACAACTGGACATACATTAATTATTCCCAAACGCCACATCGATGACTATTTTGGGTTAACGCAGGCAGAAATTAATGCCACTCACCAATTAATTAATCAACAAAAGAAAAATCTTATTGAAAACGACCCTTCAATTGAAGGTTTTAACATTGGCATTAATTGCGGCGAAGTGGCTGGCCAAACTGTATTTCATTGTCATATACACCTAATACCACGCCGCAGGGGTGATGTTAAAAATCCAAGAGGCGGGATTAGACATACCATCCCTGGCAAAGGTCATTACTAAATTCTGACAGAATACTTCCATGCTCTTCACTCCAAAATCACCCTGCATCAAAGTCTGCAAGATCAACCCAACCACTAAAACTTGTTTGGGCTGCAAACGAACGGAGCAAGAAATCAGCCTGTGGCCGTATTACACCAACGAGCAGAAACGCAAAGTCTTGAAAGAACTGACCAAGCGATAAAAATTAAATTAAAAGTCGGCAATCCCTAAAGCGGCTCTGGCATCCGCCATGATGCGTTCATCATCTTTGAGCACATAGCCTTTTTCTAACATACGAATCATGTATTGCTTGTTATAGATGAAAGGCAGAATGATTTGCCAAATACCCAGCGTGACGAAGGTAAACAAACAATGCAGCGCTGCCACGCCCAGTTCGCCACGAAACAACGGCACGCACCAACCAAAAAATAAATACGTCCAGCTAAAACCGAAATAGCCGTCCTTGGTGATCTTAGTCACCGGATGTTGAATGATGACGCGCTTAGCCATAGATACACCCACCCATAAAAGCGACCGATTGCCCAGACATGACTCAATAGTAAACGACAATTCATTTCATCGACATGGCGATGTTTACTGAATTGCCGCCGCCCTCTGAAGGCTGAAGCTGCGGTATCATCTGCAGCTTTTAAGTTTCAGACTGGAACGACAGCCCATGGCTCAATTTATCTACACAATGAACCGCGTCGCCAAGGTGGTGCCGCCAAAGCGTTTTATTCTGCGTGACATTTCCCTGTCATTCTTCCCCGGCGCCAAAATTGGCGTGCTGGGCTTAAATGGTTCGGGCAAGTCCACCCTGCTGCGCATCATGGCCGGTGTCGATAAAGAATTTGAAGGCGAAGCTCGGGCACAGCCAGGGATCAAGATTGGTTATTTAGAACAAGAGCCGAAACTCGACCCCACCAAGGATGTGCGCGGCAATGTGCTAGAAGGCGTGGCGGACATTCAGGGGCTAATTGATCGCTTTAATGCTGTCAGCGACAAATTTGCCGACCCAGAGTTAGACCCAGATGAAATGACTAAGTTGCTGGAAGAGCAAGCTAAGCTGCAGGATGCTATCGACGCAAAAAATGGCTGGGAGCTTGAACGCACACTGGAGGTCGCTGGTGATGCGTTACGCCTACCGCCATGGGATGCCGATGTCAGCAAGATTTCGGGCGGTGAGCGCCGTCGTGTGGCGCTATGCCGCCTGTTGCTGTCTAAGCCCGATATGCTGCTGCTTGACGAGCCAACCAACCACCTCGACGCCGAATCAGTGGCATGGCTGGAGCGCTTTCTAGAAGAATATCCGGGCACGGTGATTGCCGTCACCCACGATCGTTACTTCCTCGACAATGTCGCCGGTTGGATTTTGGAATTGGATCGCGGCCACGGCATTCCATGGGAAGGCAATTACTCCAGTTGGTTGGAACAAAAGGAAAAGCGTCTAGCTCAAGAAGAAAAGCAACAAGAGGCATTACAAAAGATGCTGGCACGCGAATTGGAATGGGTGCGCCAGAACCCTAAGGCGCGGCAAGCCAAGAGCAAGGCGCGCATGCAGCGCTTTGAAGAACTGTCTTCGCAGGAATTCCAAAAACGCAACGAAACCAACGAAATTTATATTCCACCTGGTCCACGCTTGGGCGAATTGGT
>CANGFV010000045.1 GCA_947453225.1 Pseudomonadota bacterium | reverse complement strand
TCACCTCGGCCGAGCGTTATTTAGAAGGCGTGGCACATTTTGAACCTCATCCACCGCTAGCACTGCTACTGATTGCTGCTGGCGAATCTTGGTCAGAAACCAACTTAAGCATTGATAAACAGATCCTAGTCGGTTCCAAGCACATCGGTGGTGATGCTTTACCTAAGGGCTTCGACTTTAGCGGCATGCGCCTGATGCCGAGTTTATTTGCCGTGTTCGGTGGACTGGTCTTTTATGGACTGATGTTCCAGCTCTTCAAAAATCATCTACACGCCTTATTATTCAGTGGTCTGTACCTTTTTGAGAATGCTTTTACAGTGCATTTTCGAGCTGTCCATTTAGATAGCTTCCAAATGTTTTTTTCCATCGCATTCCTATGGCAGTTTGTTTATCTCTGGCAACGCAAGACCCGCGTACCCGTCTGGCAATACGCTGCGCTTGCTAGCCTTGTGGGCCTGGCCATGATGGTTAAGGTCAATAGCGTCATTCTGTTGGTATTGTTTCCTGTGTTGTATTTCAAAGACAGAAATACTCAAGATGCCAAGCAACGCTCTGCATGGATAAAAGATTTCGCCAGTAAGAGCGGCATATCGATAGCTGCCATCGCCATTGTATTTTTTGCGGTGTTTTATGCCCACGCTTCACTTACTCCCACTCTACCTAGTGCGGACACCACGGCGGGCCGACAAGACTTAGAAAATATGTCGCCTGAATATCGAAATCATTTAGAACAGCGCACGCCTCTAACACCTAGCATGGTAATCACCATCGCACGTGATTACTACAAATTCATGGACAAAGATCATCATGGCGTACCTAAATTAGACATCACAAAGCCCGGTGAGAATGGCTCACATCCTATGCACTGGCCGTTTCACGATCGCAACATTAACTATCGCTGGGACTCAGCCGATGGCAAAACCGCTTACGTACAATTGGTCGGCAATCAACTGGCGTGGTATTCCGGTACTCTCGCGGTCATTTTCTGTTTAATGCTAATTATCAACTACCGAGTACTCGCTATACCGCCTCGCGGTACCTGGCCAACCTATCACCTTATCGAAGTATTCACTGGATTATATGTAGCGTTTATGGGGCTACATCTGTGGCTAATCACCCAGCGCGTGATGTACCTCTATCACTATTTCATTGGGCTGATGATTAGCTACGTGATTCTGGCGCTGTTATGGCAATACCTGTGTGAAGTCCATGCCACGTTTGCTAAACACCGCACACGCATCTTGGTCATTGCTAGTGCCGCTTATCTGGCTAGTTATTTATTCTTTTTGCCTTTATCCAATCACACACCGATGACCAAGGAACAATGCGAACGGCGCAATATCAGTATTTCGCACATCGTAGATTGCCACTAAATTCACATTAGGCGTATTCCGCTCTTGTTATTTGAGAATGCGCCCCTACACTAGGCGTGTGGTGTAAATCATTGCACCACACTGGGGGCGACCGGTTTCGACGTGGGTTGCGAAACTCCAGGTGCATGCCGAGGTGTAGGTGCCTCGCTAAACTGCTTACAAACTTATAGTTGCAAACGACGACAACTACGCTCTGGCGGCTTAATCCCGCCTAACCTCCGCCTGGTATGTGCTTGTGCATCCAGAATCGGGGGACGCGCTCACAAGATCGCATTTCAGTGTGCTGAGGGCTGAATTGCTAAACGACTCCTGAGCTGGCTGTGCGTCTTCCCTGCCCGTTGGGTAGCGCATGGCGAGACTTAAAAACGATGGCTAAGCATGTAGATCTTGTAGCGTAGGACTTGCGGACGCGGGTTCGATTCCCGCCGCCTCCACCATTTCGGTATACGAGGACGTCTATCGACGTCCTCGTTATTTTATTCCGTCAGTTTTATCGTACCGACTAACCATTGTTGGTACTTCGCCTGCCAATCCCAGTGCGCGCATCATCAGTTGCCTTTTGATAAAGGGTAATTTCTGCACTGCAGCCAAACCAGTACGACGCAACCAACTTGTACTGATGCGTTCATTACTGAACAAACGATTGAGTGAGTCGACCAACCCCAACGCGAGTGTATTTTCAGTTTTTCGCCAGCGTTCATAGCGACGCAGTACCGATAATTCGCTTAAGGTTTCGATACTCACACCAGACTGCCTAGCTTCAGACATCAGCTGCACCAATGCAGCGGCATCCATCAACCCCAAATTGACCCCTTGCCCTGCTAACGGATGAATACTGTGCGCCGCATCACCCACCAACACAAATCGGTGTCGACAATATTCTTCCGCTTGTGCCCACTGCAATGGGAACGTTGCAGTCTTAGACACCAACGTCACCTCACCTAATACCTGATCTGACGCCACAGTGATTGCGCTGGCTAAACTGACTGCATCCATCGCAGATAATTGCGCCGCATGATCAGGTGTGGTCGTCCATACGATCGAGCAATCCCCATTATTTAACGGTAAAAATGCAATCGGTCCATTGGGCATAAAGCGTTGCCATGCCGTGGATTGATGACTGCGCTGTGTCCGCACCTGCGCCACTAATGCTGTTTGCTGATATGGCCGCACACGGCTTTGAATACCCACGCAAGTGCGGCTACGACTAGCCGCACCATCGGCACCAATCACTAAACGCGCGCTAATGCGGCGACCATCCTGCAATGTGATGCTTGCACAATCCTCTGATAACTCAATCTGATCAAGTTGGCTGGTTAAACATGTAATGCGTTCATCACGCGTTGCATCCAGTGCCGCCCATTGCAGCCAATTATTAGCAATGATGTACCCCAAATTGGGCTCACCCAAGGCGCTGGCTGAAAACTCTAATGCGGCCTTACTGTCGGATTGACTGTTGGCATCCCAAACACGCATCTGCTGATAGGCACTACGCTGCGCGGCAGGGATATGCGGCCATGCACCAGCACGAGTCAGAATACGTTCTGAGGCACGCGAGATTGCAGACACGCGCAACTCGACATTTGAGGTTGGCGGTTGCGTGGGCATATGCGCTTCAATTAATGCAATACGCAAATCAGACAAAGCAGGTTCATGTAGTAGTAAACCTGCCAGAGTCGCGCCCACCATACCACCACCACAAATGGCGATGTCAAAATCAGGTTGCGACTTCATAACGGCGCGCCTCGCGCCAATCGCGGAATACGTGCAGAAGCACCCATCGACAATTGCGCCATCGCATTTTTAGCACTGGGCATTAAATCAAAGGCCAGCAGCCCTGCATTGCGCACAATCTTCAGCACACTCAACTGTTGATTGAATAAACGCACCAAGGTGTCAGTGAAAGTCACGATACGCTGACTGTCCTGCTGCCGCCACTGCGCATAATGACTCAACAATGCCTCGGCGCCCGGATCAAATGATGCATCTGTACGTAATGCATCAGCGAGTAACTCTGCAAGACTGGCGGCATCGCGTAAGCCTAAGTTCAACCCTTGGCCGGCAATGGGATGCAACATCTGCGCGGCATTACCCATAACCACTAAACGCGGCGCATGATGTTGCTGCGCACGAATCAATGACAAGGGATAGGCATGACGCGCGCCAACTTTGAGTAATCGTCCCAAACGAAATCCAAATGCCTGCTGGAACTGCGACAGAAATTGCTCATCACTCCAAGCCATGACGGTAGCCGCCTGATCAGTAGGCACCGTCCAAATTAATCCAACGCGCGCATCAGACAGCGGTAACACCGCTAATGGCCCTGATGATGTGAATCGTTCATATGCCACATGATCATGAAAGCGTTGCGTCAATGCATTACTGATGACGGCAGTCTGCCCATAGTCTTGTTGAGCACTGGCAATCCCCGCCGCATCACGCAGCAGCGACTGCGCACCATCAGCAGCCACAATTAAACGAGCACTCAATTCGCGCTGCTCACCGGCAATCTCTATAGTGACGCGCCGCGTTGTATCTGCAGCAGATAACTGCACCACCCGAGCAGGGGCAATCAGTTCAATCTGTTCATCTTGTAAACGCTGCCACAGCGCTGCACCCATGTGCCAATTGGGCACCACATGACCTAACGCCGCTAATCCCTGTTCTTGCGCAGACAGGCGCGCAAAACCAAAGCGACCCTGATCGGAGACATGAATGCGTTTAATCGGCGTTGCCGCACGCTGCAGCAATGGCCACACGCCAATCGCCTCAAACACACGGCGACTACCATTTGACAGCGCTGTTGTGCGCTCATCAAAGCTAGGATGTCCGGCACCTTGAAATTTGATGACTTCAATCAACGCCACTCTCAGCCCCAATGGCTTGAGCATCAGCGCCAAACTGGCACCCACCAGCCCGCCGCCACAAATCAGCAGGTCATAAGGCTGTGTATTAGAAGGAATACTCACTAAGAACTAAGAAGCCATCAAACGTTCGATATCATCAGGGTCTCTGACCAGCGCACTAGTCAACACTTCACAACCCTGCTTGGTAATGAGCACATCATCTTCAATACGAATACCGATATTCCACCACTGCTTGGCTACTCCACTCGTGCCTGCAGGAATATAAATCCCTGGTTCGATGGTTAACGCCATGCCCGGCTCCAGCACGCGCCACTCGTTACCTACCTTGTAATCGCCCACATCATGCACATCCATGCCCAGCCAATGTCCAGTGCGATGCATGAAAAATTGTCGGTATGCGCCGTCTTTGATCAGCTTGGGTAATTTACCCTTGAGCAAACCTAATTTTATTAACCCCAGAGTGATTTCACGCACCGCTGCATCATGGGGATCATTCCAATGATTACCAGGCTTAGCTGCAGCAATGGCCGCATATTGTGCCTGCAATACCACTTCGTACACAGCACGCTGCGGGGCGCTAAACCGGCCATTAACGGGGAAGGTGCGCGTGATGTCCGAGGCATACAAACCGTATTCGCAACCTGCATCAATCAGCAATAAATCACCGTCATGCAACTCAGCATTGTTCTCGTGATAATGCAGCACACAACTGTTTGCACCGCCACCAACAATCGGGTGATAGGAAATATCCGCGCTGTGGCTATGAAATTCATGGAGCAACTCAGCCATCACCTGATATTCCTTGTGACCTGGCTTTACAAAGCGCATGGCGCGTTCATGGGCGCGCACGGCAATTTCTGCAGAGCGACGCATCAAACTTGCCTCACCCTTGGATTTGTACAGACGCATGTCATGCAGCAAGTGATCAAGCGCAACGAACTCTTGTGGCGGATGAATACCAGCGCGCGCCTGCGCCTTCAATCCATTCACCCAGCCAATGACCCGCTGATCAAAATCGGCGTTTAGTCCCATGGTGTAGTACACGCGACTGCAGTTCTCCATCAAACCCGGCAGGATGTCGTCAATGTCGTTGATCGGGAACGCATCATCGGCACCAAAGTCACGGACTGCGCCCTCAGGTCCGGCGCGACGGCCATCCCAAGTCTCACGCAACGGATCTCGCTCTCGTACAAACATGATGAACTCGGCATGTTCGCGGCCAGGAATGAGCACCGCTACCGACTCCGGCTCGTTAAAGCCAGTGAGATAGTGAAAGTCACTATCGGGGCGGAAGTGATAATGCACATCGTTGTTGCGCTGTTTTTCAAGCGCCGTTGGCAGGATCGCAATGCCACCCTTGCCAATCATTTTTAGCAATTGCTTGCGACGACGGGCGTATTCATCAGCGCGCATGGCTTACTCGATCAAATAGATAAAGAACAAATACATCAAGAGACAGGATCAATGGGACAAGGTCAATGTGAAAGAGCCGTTTTACGATTCGTGCGCAGCTCGGCCAAATCATCATGAACCAACTGAACCGCAGCACGCAGATATTCAACCAATTCGGTATAAGCCTGCTCTTCCTCATCGCCACCCGCACTTTCAGTGTCAGTGGCGCGCGCAATCTGACTAAAGTCACGCAGAATTTCATTCACATCATCGGGCAGCGCTTCAGACACCGTCGGCGCACCAATTCCAAACCCATATAAAAATCCCTGCGACCACTGTGCCAACGCCGCGATGCGTTGCGTTAGGGGTAATTCGTCATCTGGTAATAACGGCGCGAACGACATCTCTTCACCCCGCAGAGCTTCAAGGGTGGTTGTGTATAGCTGCGCCAGCACCCCCTCTATTACAAGAGAATCCGGTACAGCACCGCCTTCAGCAGGGTCTGGCAATAACTCACGCAACCAGTGTTGGGCGGAAAAACCGGGCATCATACACAGCGCGCCACATAAGCAGCCATGTGCTTCAGGGACTGACACGGCCGCATCTAAGACGCTTAAGGCCTGCTCAATTTCAGAAAAATCATGTTGATTCATACGACTATGCTAGCCGTTACTGGGTCGCTAATCCACCAACGAGGATTCCCGGCATTAGCCTTCCCTATTGCATCAAAGCCCATTTGACTGTATTAAGTTTGACCCTGCTGAATGCACCAAATACCATTTAGTTAGATATGAGCAACGCCACCCCTAAATCTGCCATCGAGCAAGAGTACCGCCGTCTAGAACTGCGGGTCGCTGAATTAGTGACCACCCTGACTCAAATTAAAGAAGAAAACTACGCCCTGCAGCAGCGCAACACATCGCTGACCACAGAGCGGGCTGCTCTTCTTCAAAAGAGCGAGCAGGTGCGCAATCGCGTGGAAGGCATGATTGGTCGACTGAAATCGCTGGAGCAAGGCGCATGAACGATCGTACGGCACGCGTCAGTATTCGTATCCTGGAAAAGGAATATCAGGTTGCCTGCCCAATAGAAGAACGCACTGACCTGCTAGATGCCGCCGAATACCTCAACGGTAAGATGCGCGAAATTCGCGAAAGCGGCGCTGTGATGGGGCTCGACCGTATTGCGGTCATGGCTGCGCTGAATTTATCCAACGAACTCCTTAAGTTAAAAAGAACCGGCGGCGTCAGTTCCGAAGGCGAAGCTGAACTGGTAGATAAAATGCGCCTGCTACGTGAACGGGTTGAATCGGCCATCACCCGCGGCAAGCAGATGGAAATTTAGTATTTTCCATACATGAACACCTGTTCATGGCGGCTGATTTGTCAGTATCTATTGTTTATTACCCACCGAGTTTGAGATGATCACTTTCGGCGCTGCCTGCGGTGTTCGACGTATGGTCGGGTTACCTCTCGACCCTAATTTTGAAACCCTCGGGGCTGTGGTTCGCGGCAACACTGTGCATGTCCGTGTCAAACGGAAAGCCTTATGTGCTGTAACTTGGCCCCACCTATTGCTCCGTGTCGAGAGCAATGACTTATGACGGCACAGGCGGGTAGCGTCACTTCCCCCTCTTCTCTGGCGATTCAAGCTGAGCGTATTCACCTACGCCGCCACGCTCTAAGCGCCCGTCGCGCAATTTCAGCGGCCGACAGAAAAACAGCGGCTCGACAGCTCGCCGCCTTATTTGATCGCTACAGACTACTCAAACCGCAATTACGCATTGGCCTGTACTTGGCTATGCCTAGTGAGCTTGATCTAAGCGATGTAATCACGCGCGCGCAACGTCGACATTGCCAATTGTATGTACCGCACATTGTGAATAACACGAGACGACAGATGCGCTTCGTCAAATTGTTAAGCACCTCGCGCCTACAGCGCCACCGTTTAGGAATGCCTCAACTCACTGACGACAACCGACAACACATTCAAACACCGAAACTCGATTTAGTTTTAGTGCCCACGGTGGCGTTTGATACGCAAGGACATCGCTTAGGGATGGGCGCAGGGTTCTATGATCGCCACTTCGCCTACTTGAAACATCGTCGATGGCAACGACCCAGATTGATAGGCATCGCGTATAGCGCACAGCAAGCGACGCACATCCCAACATATGCGCACGACATCTCGTTACCGCGGGTGTTGACTGAACGCGGAATGATTGACTGTCGTCATGCCAAGATCTGACCTAACCACATCCATTAAATGACATCGCGCACTCAAACGGAGCCCGCTCATGCAGTACTGGCTGCTTAAATCCGAACCCGAAACCTTCAGTATTGATGATCTAGCTGCTGCACCGAACAAAACCACCTATTGGGATGGCGTACGTAACTATCAGGTTCGCAATTTCATGCGTGATGCAATGAAACCTGGAGATTTAGGCTTCTTTTATCATTCCAGCTGCGCGATTCCCGGCATTACAGGCATTGTAAAAATCACCTGCGATGCATACAGCGACCATACGCAATTTGATCACAAGCATGCGCATTACGATCCAGATAGCGATCCACAGTCACCGCGCTGGCTGATGATGGATGTAAAACTACAACGCAAACTCAAACGCATCATCACGCTTGATGAATTGCGACAACATCAAAAGCAACTTCCAGAGTTATTGATTCTTAAACGTGGTAATCGACTCTCAGTCACGCCTCTCACTGAGCATGAATGGAAGTACATACTTACTCTTGAATAATGTTGAGTGATGATTAAAAGTTGATTGATATGAAATACAATTTACTTCGACACACCAAACACCAAAAAATAATTTTTTGACCCCCTACTTGCAGTGTCAAAATTTTTTATGTATATACTGTCCTCGGACTAACTTGATTTAACCCTTTATTGGAGAATCTTAATCATGGCAACTAAAGCAAAGAAAGCTTCTAAGAAGAAAGTAGCAAAGAAGAAGGCAGCCAAGAAGGCCGCCAAGAAGAAGTAAATTCTTCTGAGGAAGTAACCTCACCAACTATGCCCGCGAAAGCGGGCATAGTTGTTTTTACCCCTATAAAAATAGATATTTCCGTAACACTGAATTAAATCAGCTTTATCAGCATCAAGATCATGAGCAACGATACCGGTAAGCAACGCGCAGCAGTCGCTGCACTGAAGTACATCGAAGAAGACACCATCATTGGCGTTGGCACCGGCTCAACCGTCAACCTTTTCATCGACGCATTGGCCGCTCAAAAGTTGCGCATTCGGGGCGCAGTTTCGAGTTCAAACGCCTCCACAGAGCGTCTACGCGGTCACGGAATTGAAATTTTTGAACTGAATGCTGTCGGCAATATCGACGTTTATGTCGACGGTGCCGATGAAGCCGACCCGCACTTACGATTAATTAAAGGTGGCGGTGCTGCACTGACGCGCGAAAAAATTGTTGCCGCTGCATCAAGACGCTTTGTTTGTATCGTTGATAGCAGCAAACAAGTTGACATACTCGGGCGCTTTCCATTGCCTGTCGAAGTCATTCCGATGGCGCGCTCTTATGTTGCCAGACAACTGATGAAGTTCGGTGGGCAACCGGTATGGCGTGAAGGTGTAATCACTGACAACGGCAATATGATTCTCGATGTACATGGACTGAGTATTGTTGATCCGCTCACGTTAGAAACGCAGATCAATCAGATTGTCGGCGTGGTCACTGTAGGATTATTTGCACACCGCCCTGCCGATGTATTGATTGTGGGTAGCGCCGACGGCGTAAAAATTCTGCCTTAATTAAGCCATTTTTTCGGCAATCCAACCGAAACTAGCGCAAGGCGGCTGCCACTTCTTTGATTAGGCTCGGGCCGCGATACAACAATCCGGTGTAAATCTGTACAAGATCAGCACCGGCCTGACGCATGGCGCGTGCATGCTCCGCAGAACTGATCCCGCCCACTCCAATAATTGGAAACCCTGCACCTAAACGCTGACGCAACTTACTCACCGTCGCCAATGACAAGGCATGCACAGGACGACCACTCAGTCCGCCGGCCTGCTCAGCCAATGAACCTAATCCTGAAGGACGACTTAATGTGGTGTTAGTCGCCACCACGCCATCAATGCGTAACTCAAGAAACAAATCCGCCATGCTGTACAAGTCATCGTCACTCAGGTCAGGCGCGATCTTCACCAGCAATGGCAAGCCTCTGCCTAAGGTTGGTAATAAGCGCACACGTTCTTCAAGCAATGCCACCAACATCGGCCGTAAATAATCTGTCGCCTGTAAGTTTCTTAATCCCAACGTATTAGGCGATGACACATTAATGGTGATGTAGTCCGCCTGCGGCGCCAGTACGCGCATGCACTTTAGATAATCGTCCGTGGCTTGCTCCAACGGCGTGCTGGCATTCTTACCAATGTTGGCACCACAGATCGCTTGATGCTTTCGCGCGGCAAGACGCGGTAATACCGCATCCATTCCTTCATTAGGAAAGCCCATGCGATTGATCAACGCTTGTGCTTCCAATAAACGAAACACTCGCGGCTTGGCATTACCTTCTTGCGGACGAGGAGTCACGGTACCGATTTCAACGTGACCAGCACCTAAGGCACTGAGCGCATCAATACAGATGGCATTTTTATCAAGGCCGGCGGCAATTCCCACGCGATTGCGAAACTTCAATCCCATCAATTCCACTGGCGCATCCTGCAAATCCGCACACATCATGGACAGCACGCCTGATTTTTCTAATCGTTGCAGACTAGTCAGGGTCAACGCATGGGCTCGCTCTGGGTCAAGCGTGAACAGCATGTTCTTTATTAGTGGATACAACATGAACAACCTAATTCAAAGAGATATTAGCGATCATATACTTTCCCCAAGAACAACAAAGCCCGCAATTGCGGGCCTGTGTTCTGGCTGGGGGACTAGGATTCGAACCTAGGTTGGCGGAGTCAGAATCCGCAGTCCTACCACTAGACGATCCCCCAATAAACTTGAAGGCAACTGCTATACAGCCTAAATCCCAGAGTGGTAGTGCACATGATCTATGTGCACTAGGTATCAATGCAAAAGGATTAACGCTTGGAGAACTGAGTACCGCGACGAGCTTTGCGGAAACCCACTTTCTTACGTTCAACTTCACGAGCATCGCGCGTCACGAAGCCGCCATCACGCAAGGGCTTACGAAGAGTTTCATCAAATTCAATCAAAGCGCGAGTCAGACCGTGACGAATGGCGCCAGCCTGACCGGTAATGCCACCGCCAGTCACAGTGACATTGATGTCAAAGTTAGATTCCATACCGACAGTTTGCAGCGGCTGACGCACGATCATGCTGCCTGTCTTACGACCGAAGAACACATCCAGCGGGCGGCCATTTACAGTAATGTCGCCTTTGCCTTTTTGTACAAAAACGCGAGCGGTAGCTGTTTTGCGGCGTCCTGTGCCGTAGTTTGTTGAAGTCGCCATAACTTACTCTATATATCTTCGGTCTAGTTAATTCGTGGGGATGGCTGGACTATCTATTAAGACAGTGTCAGCGCCTTTGGCTGCTGCGCAGCGTGTGGGTGTTCAGTACCAGCAAACACATGCAGCTTCTTAAACATTGCACGGCCTAATGGATTCTTAGGCAGCATGCCTTTAACGGCAATTTCGATCACGCGTTCTGGATGCTCTTTCAATAGCTTTTCCAGATTCACAGTCTTCAAGCCACCCTGCCAACCGGTGTGGTGGTGATACAACTTGTCGCTCATCTTACGGCCGGTAACGTTGATCTTATCGGCATTAATGACGATCAGATTGTCACCTGTATCCATATGAGGCGTATAGGACGCCTTATGCTTACCACGCAGGCGCATGGCCAGCTGTGTTGCAAGGCGACCCAAGGTTTGCTCAGCGGCATCAACCACGTACCAATCTCTGCGAATGGTGGACGGTTTAGCGAAAACGGTCTTCATCAAAGACTCCGAAAGACTTCAAGACTACGGCGAAAGGCGCGCGATTCTAATGGAGCCCCCCCTGCTTTGCAAACGGGGAAAGCGACTTCTGGGCTAAATTGGCAGCTATTTTTCTGAGTCGCCAAATCCGCCGCCTAGGTTCCGGGCAGGATACCCCCGCCCAACCTTGACAGAAGGGGTGACCAAAGCCCGGCGGACAGCCCATAATTGCGCCATGTCCAGCCCTACCCTCACCCGCGCACGCCACTTTACCCCCGCGGATCGCCAGATTCTGGCGCTCGACCGAATACTTAAATCAGCCAGCGGCCCCCATGCCGCCGAACGCCCCTATCCCGCTAAAGATTTACCCGAAACCGTCAAAGACTCAGCCACAAAACGCAAAATTGCTGGCCTGATGCGCGTCAACCACGCCGGCGAAATCTGCGCCCAAGCGCTGTATCACGGCCAAGCCGCCACCGCTAAATTGTCTGGCGTGCGCGATTCCATGACGCAAGCCGCGCAAGAGGAAGTTGATCATCTGGCGTGGTGTGCCCAGCGCCTTAAAGAATTAGATGCCGCCCCGAGCTTACTCGACCCTCTGTGGTACGCCGGCTCATTTGCTATCGGCAGCTTGGCTGGATTCAGTGGCGATAAACATAGTTTGGGTTTTGTTGCTGAGACGGAAAAACAAGTGGTGGCGCATTTACAGGGTCACCTCAAAGAATTGCCGCAAGAAGATTTACGCACTCGCGCTATTCTCGAACAAATGGCTGCCGATGAAGCCCGACATGGCAATGAAGCGTTACACCAAGGCGGTGAACTGCCATCCAAGCCTATTCGTGGCGCAATGAAAATAGTGGCTAAATTAATGACGATTTCCGCGCGATACATCTAAGCACTTCAAGCACATTGCAACCACTAAGGCGCTGAAGGGACTCGTTTTATTGCCATAATTATGTATTATCGCCGCATTCGTTTCGGCTATTATGTTCAGTATATTAATTACTCAGGGGTTCAAAAATGGATGACGGTGCTCGGCCATTAAGTGATGTACCTGCGATCAATCGCTTTCTTAGCTATTGCCGTATTCGCTCTTTGCCTTCTAAGACAGTGATCATTCACGCCGGTGATTTACCCGACGTGTTGTACTACGTCATCAGTGGTTCAGTTGAAGTGATGATCGAAGATGAGGAAGGCAATGAAATGGTATTGGCCTACCTCAACAAAGGTCAGTTCTTTGGCGAAATGGGCCTATTCCATGATCAACCCACCCGCAGCGCTTGGGTGCGCAGCCGCCAACAATGCGAAGTGGCTGAAATGACTTATCCACGCTTCAGACAATTAGCCTCTGAAAGCCCAGGCCTTGTGTTTGAACTGGCCACGCAATTGGCCTCACGCTTAGATCGCACCAATCGCAAACTGGGCGATTTAGCATTCGTTGATGTCACCGGCCGCGTGGCGCACACCATTATGGATTTGTGCAGCGAACCGGATGCCATGACGCATCCTGAAGGGATGCAAATCAAAGTCAGCCGTCAGGAAATCTCGCGCTTAGTGGGCTGCTCGCGCGAAATGGCGGGCCGCGTACTTAAAGCACTTGAAGAGCAAGGTCTATTACGTGCCTCTGGTAAAACCGTCGTGGTTTACGGTGCTAGACCTAAAGCTAAAACGGCGCCTGCGCCTGCAGCGCGTACTGCCAAAGCGCGATAACACGCTTCTGCAATTGCAACAAAAAAGCCCGGATCAACCGGGCTTTTTTATTTGCATCAATTGATCAGCCATTACTTCGCAGACTGATAACCCTTAGCAATCTGCTCACGCAGCGCAGCAATCGTCTGTCGATAATCCTTAGTGCCGAAAATTGCCGAGCCTGCAACAAAGGTATCCACACCGGCCGCGGCAATCGACGCCACATTATCAATCTTCACACCGCCATCAATTTCCAAACGAATGGCCTTGCCCGAATCATCAATCAGTTGACGGGCGCGCGCAGCTTTTTTCAGGACGCTAGGAATAAATTGCTGACCACCAAAGCCTGGATTCACCGACATCAGCAACACGATGTCCAGCTTATCAATGACGTGTTCCATCCAATCCAACGGGGTGGCTGGATTAAATACTAAACCGGCCTGACAACCGTGATCGCGAATTAGCCCCAGCGTGCGATCCACATGATCGCTGGCCTCGGGATGAAAGGTAATGATGCTGGCGCCAGCTTTCGCAAAATCAGGAATGATGCGATCCACGGGTTTAACCATCAAATGCACATCAATCGGCGCGGTTACGCCATGCTTACGCAGTGCCTCACACACCAACGGCCCAATGGTGAGATTAGGCACATAGTGATTGTCCATCACATCAAAGTGCACAATGTCGGCACCGGCCGTGAGCACGGTATTCACCTCTTCACCCAAGCGGGCGAAGTCGGCAGATAAAATTGAAGGGGCAATCCAAGGGGTTAGCATCTAAGGCTCCAGCAAGACTTGGCAGAGGGAGTACTTTAGCAGTCTGGCGACTTATTGCGAATTAGCGCCAACACAACTCAACGAGTACCTTTGAACTACAGAAAAAACTACCCAACATCTATACCCAAAGCTCATTTAACTTTCTAGCTTTAAGTATCTTGTTGTACATCGTATAACGAGGTGACTGTGGTTGCGAACCGGGTTGCTCCTTATTCAACAAAACAGGCTTATCCAAAGCCACCGCCTTGGACTTAAATTTAACAAGGTACTTCCCGCTATTTTGATAAGGGACAATTTCTTTGATCTCAGCTATGTGCGTAACAGCTGAGACTGGAGCTACCTGATACGCAGCAATATACTTAATTTTGGCTATTTCTTTTGCATTCATTCGAATGGCAAACCAACAATTTTCTCCAAGGAAAACCGCCTTAAAGCCTTCAGATTGGGCCGGCACTACAATCGTATCCCAATGATTTTCACTAGATATTTTTTTATTCTTTGGCGCTACTACCTCTTTTCCACCAACTAATGAACGTGGCTTTGAAAAAGCTCTAATACCAATCATAGGTAGAATCAACAATATCTCATTAAGAAATACCATCGCCGCCGCATGAGCTTGTCGAGTCATATTTGGTTTATTTGGCGCATTCTTGTTCATCAGAATCGAAGTTTGATTCTCTTGGGCGATACGCACTAATTCAGACTCAAGGAACTGCACTTCGGTCTTCCCTAAGCCATGAGAATCAACGAAAAACACACCCCAAGACCAATCCTTTTGTAAATGCTGTTTTAACCGAGTAGCCACCGGATCAGCTTCGCCAATATAAACAGTTTCCTCAGCTAAATCTCCAACCAAAATATACACACCTGGGCGATTCGCATGGTCTTCTTTGACGACATCCAGAATGCTTTCCCGCGGAAAAACCATTCCGACTCCAGACCAATTGCTTTTCTGAATAATGCGTACTCCTTGTGGGTCACCCGTGGTAGAAAATATTTCGATGGTAAACGGATTAGCCATATCGCAGCACCTCAATCCTAGTAATCTTGATTATATAGGCAACGATGTATTCTTTAAGATGTAATATTTAATAATCATTTAATACCCCGCGCTTCGCAGATCACTTCATACGCTGCACGAATGTTGCGAGTTTTTTCTTGTGCCGCCTCTAACATGGATTCAGGCAAACCTTTCGCCACCAACTTATCGGGATGATTTTGATTCATCAGACGTCGATAGGCTTTAGTCACTTCTGCATCGGTGGCCGAACTACTGACACCTAATACTTGATAGGCCTCACTCAACGATGACTCACGACTGCGCGGTGCTTCGCCCTGCGCATGACCATGCATACGCAACATGGATTCCATTTGCGCCAACTGCTGCGCAGAAACGCCTAACTCAGAACAAATACGATTCAAAATGGCGCGGCTAGATGGATTTAAGCCCGCACCAAACAATGAAGTTTGTAACTGAATTTGTACAAACATCAGACGCAAGTCCATGCGCCCTGCCAAACCATCTGCCAATTCCTCTAAACGCTCGCTCAGTGGAAAGTCACTGGCTTTGCCTTCGGTGAATAAATCAATGGCACGCAACACATCGGCTTCGGACAACCGAAAATGCGCCATCACACGCCGTGCCGCGAGAATTTCTTGTTCGGACACGCGTCCATCAGCTTTGGCAATGTGCCCCATGAACTGGAACGTGGCACGAAAGAACAGCGCCTGAATCGCCTGCGCGCCCTGACCGCCACCTTCGGCG
>CANGFV010000044.1 GCA_947453225.1 Pseudomonadota bacterium | reverse complement strand
TGTTACAGCAGTACATCAAAGCGCGTAACTTGATGATTGTGACTAATGAAGTGGTTGCGCCTTTGTATTTGCAGAAGCTTAAAGACGCGCTACCCAATAAAAATCTGCAGCAGATAATTCTGCCGGACGGTGAACATACCAAATCAATGCCTACCTTTAATCAGGTCCTAGATGCACTGGTGGCCTCCCGACTGAACCGAGATGCAGGGATTGTTGCATTAGGCGGTGGTGTGATAGGTGATATGGCAGGCTTTGCTGCGGCGTGTTATCAACGCGGGGTGGATTACTATCAAATTCCCACCACGTTGTTGTCCCAGGTCGATTCATCAGTCGGCGGCAAGACGGCAGTAAATCATCCGGGTGGAAAAAACCTGATTGGTGCATTTCACCAGCCGCGATGTGTCATTGCAGATACACAAGTTTTGAATACTTTACCAGATCGTGAATTACGAGCAGGCTTTGCTGAAGTAATTAAGTATGGCTTGATTCGTGACCCTGATTTTTTCACTTGGCTTGAAAACAATGTACAACTCATATTAGCCAGAGATGTTCAGGCACTAACGCATGCCATCAAGCGTTGTTGTGAAATCAAGGCCGAGGTGGTCGGTATAGATGAACGTGAAAATGGACTGCGTGCAATTCTGAATTTTGGCCATACCTTTGGGCATGCTATAGAAAATGCGATGGGCTATGGCGAATGGCTACATGGAGAAGCTGTAGCGGCTGGAATGGTTTTAGCCGCAGATATGTCACTACGATTGGGTTATTTGTCCAACGATGAATATCAACGTATTGAAAATTTAATTAAAGCTAGCGGTTTGCCCCTCAGTGCGCCGCATATTGGCGTGGATAAAGCGCGTCAGCTGATGAGTATGGATAAGAAAGTGCACGCAGGACAGCTACGATTAGTGCTATTGCAGAATTTGGGTACTGCAATAATTACTGACCAGTATCCGGCTGAAGCATTTACTGCAACATTGCAACGCGGTTTTGCAGCTTAGCGCATGAAATTGAATGCTTATATGCAATTAGCACACTATGCGGCGCATGACGAACACAGTCGTGGGCGTCGTTATCAAGAAAATAAGCCCGCTTATCGCAGTGAATTCCAGCGTGATCGTGATCGCATTGTGCATTCAACGGGGTTTCGTCGTTTGATGTACAAGACGCAAGTCTTTGTTAATCAGGAAGGCGATTTGTATCGAACTCGCCTGACACACTCATTAGAAGTAGCGCAAATTGCTCGCACCATTGCCCGTGCGCTCAATCTTAACGAAACGCTGACAGAAGCCATTTGTTTGGCGCACGACCTGGGTCATACCCCGTTTGGGCATGCAGGTCAGGACGCGCTGAATGAATGCATGCGTGAGTATGGCGGCTTTGAACATAATTTACAGTCTCTGCGTATTGTTGATGAGCTCGAAGAGCGCTACGCGGAATTCAATGGGCTGAACTTAAGCTTTGAAACTCGCGAAGGTATTCTTAAGCATTGTTCTTTGAAGAATGCGCGACTACTCGGTGATGTAGGTGAGCGCTTTATTAAACGCGAGCAGCCTTCATTAGAGGCACAAGTAGCGAACTTGGCTGATGAGATTGCGTACAACAATCATGATTTAGACGATGGTTTGCGTGCCGGATTAATCAGTCTTGAGGATGCCAAAGAATCGCCGGTATTTAATGCTCAATATATTAGTGTGATGCAAAAGTATCCGACGCTTTCTGGACGCAGGCTGGTCAGTGAAGTGATACGCCGCATGATTGATCAGGTTGTTACTGACATGGTTGATACCAGTCGGCAAGCCATCGCCCAAGCGGCTCCAGAAAGTATTGATGCTGTTCGGCAAGCAGACAAGCCGTTGATTCAACTCAGTGCAGAGATGCAGGAGCAGCATATTGCGTTGAAGCGTTTTCTGCGTGAGCGGGTATATCGGCACTATCGTGTACTGCGCATGACCAATAAAGCGCATCAGGTAGTAGAAAGTTTATTTACTAAATTTATGCAGGCGCCAGAATTAATGCCGCCAGAACATCAACAAGCGGCAACCCGATTACAGCAAGAGTTGGGCGATGCAGGTCGCGCCCGAGCGGTGGCAGATTACATCGCGGGTATGACCGATCGATATGCTGTGCTTGAACATGAGCGTATTTTTGATCCAGCTAAACGTAGCTAGTTATTAATCGCCGATTCTCCGCTATCATCTGCGGACTCATGAATTCCCAAAGCAACTTAAAGAACGACGTTTTCTTGCGTGCGCTGCAATGTCAGCCCGTACCCTATACACCTGTGTGGATGATGCGACAGGCGGGGCGTTATTTGCCGGAGTATCGCGCCACGCGCGCAAAGGCCGGTAGCTTTTTGAATCTTTGTCAAACTCCAGAATTGGCTTGCGAAGTGACGTTACAACCGTTGGCTCGTTTTCCTTTAGATGCTGCCATCCTCTTCTCCGATATTCTGACCATTCCTCATGCGATGGGGTTGGGCTTGCAGTTTGAAACAGGCGAAGGACCAGTGATTCAACGCCCAGTTCGCTCTGCTGCCGATGTGTCTAAGCTGGGCGTGCCTGATCCATACCAAGAGTTACGGTATGTGGTGGATGCGGTGTCACTGATTCGCCGTGAACTGGCTGGACGCGTGCCTCTGATCGGCTTTGCCGGCAGTCCTTGGACGGTTGCTACTTATTGTGTTGAGGGCGGCAGTAGTCGCGATTTTGCCAAAATTAAGGCCATGATGTATCAGGAGCCGTCAACGCTGCATGCGCTACTTAAGGTGCTGACCCGTGCGACGATTGAATATCTCAACGCGCAAATTGCTGCGGGTGCTCAGGCGGTAATGCTTTTTGATACTTGGGGTAGTGTGCTGACGCCCAGTGCCTATCGAGAGTTTTCCTTGGCCTATATGGCGCAGATTGTTGCTGAACTGAAACGTGAGGCTGAGGGCAGAGTCGTTCCGCGTGTTGTGTTTACCAAGGGCGCTGGTCCATTACTGGCCGAAATGGCAAAACTAGAGTGCGAAGCACTTGGCGTGGATTGGATGACCGATCTTTCTCAAGCCCGCCAGTGGGTGGGTGAGCGGAAGGCGCTACAGGGTAATTTGGACCCGTCCGTGCTGTATGCGTCTCCTGACCGCATTCGTGAAGAAGTGGTCAAAGTGCTGGCCAGTTATGGCAAGGGTCATGGGCATGTCTTTAATCTAGGGCACGGAATTCACCCTGCCATTCCTCCTGACCACGCGGCGGCGATGATTCAGGCTGTTCATGAGTTTAGCCCTAAGTATCACGCCTAACTAGGGTGGTGCTTTACAAAAGCTGATACTGTAGTATTCAACTTAAATTTGGGTTGCCCAAAGCAGCAAATAATTGATCAGATTCTGTTAAAGGGGAAATATTCATGAAACACCGTGCCTTGTTGGGAACCATGGCTGTCGTTGCAGCCCTAGTGGGAGCTAACTCTGCTCAAGCAGGTGCAGAAGTAGGTGGCTGGTATGTGGCTCCTAAAGCCATATATGTTGATCCAGATCGACTACAGCGAGCTTTTAATGGAGGTACTTCCTACAAGGTTGGAGATGCTGTTGGCGCAAGCCTTGGTGTGGGTAAAGTGCTCAGTCAAAACTGGGATGCAGAAGTCAATTACGTATATTCAGTTCATGGTGCGGGCTCGAGTACAGCTGCAACTTCATATAAGAGCTGGGAAGGGGTTGTAAATCGCATCTACATGCGTGACAAAAAAGTAAATCCCTTTTTGGGATTTGGTATTAATAGTTCTACCTATTCATTGACAACTATAAACTCACCGGGGCCAGTTGGTACCAGTCGTGTATTTGGCTATTTAGCAAAGACTGGGGTGATTGTTGACATAAATAAAATGCCATATCTCAATGAGAAGGGCGCTTTGCAATTGGTTGCTGAGATTGGTTGGCGTGCGGATGGCGCACTCAAAGGTACTGATAAACTAAATTTGGGTGAAATTCGCAATTTCGAAAACACTTTTTTCGGATTAGGACTACATTATAACTTTGGAAAACACGCTGAATCTCAGTCAGCGCCTGTGGCCGTCGCTGCGCCAGTGGTGCAAGCGCCACCGCCCCCACCACCAGCCCCTGCTCCAGAAGCTAAGCCTGTCCTTCCCCCTCCACCTGCTGATACAGATGGTGATGGCGTAGTTGATCCATCAGATCGCTGTGCTAACACACCTGCTGGTGACAAAGTAGATGCAGACGGCTGTAGCTTGACTATGGTGTTGGATGTTCAATTTGATACAGGTAAGGCAACCTTCAAGCCTGAATCTAGTACGCATTTGGATGAATTTGTGCAATTCTTGAAGAGTGTCCCTTCTGCTAAGGGCATGCTTGAAGGGCACACTGATAACGTCGGTAGCAAAACATCCAACCAAAAATTGTCGGAGCGTCGCGCTGAAGCTGTCAAAGCCTATGTGGTGAGCAAGGGTATAGACGCTGCGCGTCTTGAGACCAAGGGCTATGGTGATGCTAAGCCGGTTGCTGATAATGCTACTGCCGAAGGTCGTGCCACCAATCGGCGAGTGCAATTCACGCACTAATGGTTCGGCGATAAATTTAAGTAGTTCATTTGGGCGATCTGGCAACAGGTCGCCCTTTTTATTTAAGTAACTAATTCAAGCCATTAACTTAGGCTTTTTGAATCAATTGCTCGCGCAGGGCACGGCGCAATATTTTGCCAACATTGGTTTTAGGCAATGAGTTGTGGAAATAAATATGCTTAGGAACTTTGTAGCCGGTTAACTGAGTGCGGCAGTGGGCGATAATTTCTTCACTAGTTAATGCTGGATTCTTACGAACAATAAAAACTGCGACCGACTCATCAGAGCGCTCATCAGGTTGACCCACGGCTGCCACTTCTAAAACCCCAGGCAGCTCTGCAATCACGGCTTCTACTTCATTGGGGAACACCTTGAAGCCCGAAACCATGATCATGTCTTTCATTCGGTCTTCGATGAAAAATCTACCTCGCTCATCCATGCGACCAATATCGCCAGTACGCAACCAACCCCCAGTGAGCATCACCTTGGTTGTTTCATCAGGGCGCTGCCAATATTCGCGCATCACTTGCGGACCACGTAGACACAGCTCGCCGCTTTCGCCTGCGTTTACGAGATGACCTTGTTCATCCCTCACAGACAGTTCTGTTGAGGGCACGGGCATGCCAATGGAGCCATCAAAGTCACGATTCAAATCAGTGACGCAGCCGACAGGCGAGGATTCAGTAAGGCCCCAGCCTTGAGAAACTATGCAGCCTGTTACTTGTTTCCACATACTCGCGACAGCGGGTTGCACAGCCATACCGCCGCCAAGAGAAATTTTCAGGCGTGAGAAATTGAGCGCTGCAAAATCTTCGGTATGTAGTAACGCATTGAATAAAGTATTGACGCCAGTGATGGCTGCAAAAGGATATTTAGCGAGCTCTTTGACAAATCCGTTGAAATCACGCGGGTTGGTAATTAAAACGTTATGAGCACCCAGATGCAGGAAAACGAAGCAATTCACTGTGAGCGAAAAAATGTGATACAGCGGTAGTGCGGTAATCGCAACTTCATCACGGAGATTAATGCCACCTAAGCAAGCGGACGCCTGTAAGCAGTTGGCAACAATGTTTCGATGCGTTAGTACCGCCGCTTTAGCTACACCTGTGGTGCCGCCTGTGTATTGTAAAAAAGCGATGTCCTCATGATTTAAATTGGCGTCATGGCGTGGTAAATAACGGCCTTCGCGTAATGCTTGATTAAAACGAATTGCTTTGTCAAAGCTATAGCGAGGTACCTGATGACGTATATGACGAACCAAAAAATTAACCACAGATTGTCGCAATAAGCCTAGCTGATCACCCACGCCAGTGATGATAACGGTCTGTATTTGAGTGATAGACAATACACTTTCTAAGACATGTGCGAAATTTTCTAACACCACAATTGCCACAGCACCAGAATCAGAAAGTTGATGCTGTAACTCATGAGCGGTATAGAGAGGATTGGTATTCACGACGATCAGTCCAGCGCGAAGTGCACCGAGCATGGCAATCGGGTACTGCAGTAAGTTGGGCATCATCAGCGCAATGCGATCCCCTCGTTGAAGATGGGCGCCATGATGCAGCCAGGCAGCAAAATCGGCAGTGAGCTGATCAAGTTCGCGATAACTGATCGTTTTTCCCATATTGGTGAACGCTGCCGTATCTTCATAGTTATTGCAGCTATGCATTAACAGATCAACTAAAGAGGCATATTCATCCGGATTGATTTCAAACGGACGACCTGCTGGATAATGCTCTAGCCACGGCTTGTTTACATTACTTTCAGATGTCATGAGTGCTGTCTCAATGGCTAAGCAGTGGTTTCAGTTGTGGCCAAACAGTGCTCAGCAGTAGGGGTTGTGCACGTTCATTGGGATGTAAATTATCAGCCTGCAACAAGCTACCATCTAGTGCTACTTTTGCTAAGAAAAATGGAACTAGATTTATTTGGTGAGCTTTGGCAAGGTCAGTAAAGCTACCGGAAAATTGTTGGGTATATTGCTCGCCATAATTGGGCGGTATTTGCATGCCTACCAAAAGTACTTTTGCCTTGGCTGCCTGCGCAGCAACAATCATGGCGTTGAGATTACTGCGCAGCGAGAGGATGGGTAGCCCGCGTAAACCATCGTTAGCGCCAAGTTCCAAAATTACGATCGCAGGCTGATGTGTTTTCAACAAGGCAGGTAACCGGACTCTGCCGCCTGCGGTGGTTTCACCGCTAACACTGGCATTGATGATGCGGTAGCCGTAACCTTCGGACTTCAGGCGTTGATCAAGCAGATTTACCCAGCCAGAGTCTGCTTTGATTCCGTATCCTGAGCTCAGGCTGTCTCCTAATACCAATAGGGTCGCAGCATGTAGCACACTCGAACACAGACATAGCCCTACTAGACCTAGACACTGAATGAATCTGCACCGCATGAATACAAGCCTTGTGTTATCCGCTGATAAATTGAGTAAACAGGTGAGTAGCCCTGAAGGCATGCTGACCATTTTGCAGGATGTCAGTTTACAGATTGAGCAAGGTGAATCTGTAGCGATTATGGGTGCATCGGGTGCGGGTAAGTCAACTTTATTGGCGTTACTGGCTGGATTAGATGTGCCGACCAGTGGGCGCATTTTTATCAAGAATATTGATCTGACTGCGCTTGATGAGGATGGCCGCGCCGCCGTCAGGGCGCAGTATGTAGGGTTTGTGTTTCAAAGCTTTCATTTGGTGCCTTCGTTGACCGCACTAGAAAATGTGATGTTACCGCTTGAGTTGGCGGGAAAAACGGATGTACGTCAAACCGCACGACAGGCCCTTGAGCGGGTGGGATTGAGTTTGCGTAGTCAGCATTATCCCAATCAATTGTCAGGTGGAGAGCAACAACGAGTAGCGATTGCTCGGGCATTCGTCAATCAGCCGGCAGTGCTGTTTGCTGACGAACCCACAGGAAATTTGGATGCCGCTACCGGCGAGCGAGTAATAGATTTGTTATTTGAGATGAATATGGCTACGGGGACCACATTGGTTCTGGTGACGCATGACGCGAAGCTAGCTCAGCGCTGTCAGCGAATCATCAAATTAGATATGGGTCAGGTCGTTTCAGCATGAAAGCGTTGCGCCTAGCTTGGTTAAAGCTCATACGTGAGTGGCGCGCCGGTGAGCATTCAGTGCTACTGCTAGCATTAGTGGTTGCAGTGACGTCATTGACTACGGTGGGTTTTTTTACCAGTCGCATAGACCGTGGCATGGCACAGCGTGCTAATGAACTACTGGCTGCGGATCTAAGGCTGCAATTTACTCGACCCTTATCTGTCCGCTATTTACAGGAAGGGCAAGGTTTAGGGCTGAAAACTGCAGAGACGCAATCCTTTAATAGCGTCATAGTTTCGGACACACTCAGTTCCATTAGTACGGTGCGCGCAGTGTCGGAAGGGTATCCCTTGCGTGGGAAATTGAAAATTAATGATGCGCTGAATGGAGTTGCGTATGAAACAACATCTTTACCAAAGTTAGGTGAAATATGGGTTGATCCACGGGTGCTGTCTCGCCTTAATGGCCAAGTAGGCACTGTACTACAAGTAGGTAAGAGGCAGCTTGTGGTCAGTAAAGTGCTTACCTATCGACCTGATCAGGGCACGCAATTTGTAGAGTTAGCACCGACAGTACTCATGCGCTTAGAAGATGTAAATTCTACGGGATTAGTGGGTATTGGTAGTCGCGTGCAATATCGGCAATTGTTTGCAGGCGAGCGCAACACTGTTGATTACTTTCAGGCATCTATAAAAGGAAGATTACCGCCAGGCATTCGAATGGAGCAGTTAGGTGATGCCAGTCCACAGCTGAATTCATCTATAGAACGCGCTGGTCGGTTTTTAAATCTTAGTGCGCTGACCAGTATTTTGTTGGCATCGGTGGCGGTTGCAATGGCGGCGCGACGTTATGTGGCGCGGCATCTAAATACCGTGGCGCTGCTGAAAAGTATGGGTGCCAGTCAAAGATTAGTGTTGGCAATATGCGGGTTAGAGTTGTTGATGTTAGGGCTCCTTGCCGGAATTATCGGTACGACAGTCGGGTATGTGACACAAGGAGGTATTGCCATTGTGGCACGTGATTTACTCAAGGAGGCGCTACCTACACCTGGCGGCTATCCAGTTTTATTAGGCATAGCCATGCCTCTAATCATTCTTATAGGTGCTTCTTTACCTCCACTATTGCAATTGAAGCAGACCCCACCGGGACGGGTGCTGCGTCAGAATATAGCTCCGCCACCGCTTAGATATTTAAGTGTTTATTTGCTGGCGCTATTAGCCATGCTGATGCTGTTGGTGCTGACATTAAAGGATGTTCGTTTGGTGCTCTATGTGTCTTTAGGCGTGGCAAGTACAGCGGCTATTCTTTGTGGTGTTGGTTGGTTGTTAGTGCGCTCATTAGGCGCGTTTCGCAACGTTGTGGGTATCTCGTGGCGTTTTGGCATCGCTAATATTGCGCGCCGTGGTAGTGAAAGCATTATCCAGCTCGTGGCATTTGGTATTGGTTTGATGATTCTGCTCATGTTGTCCGTCGTACGTAATGACTTGCTGAATGACTGGCGTATGAGTCTGCCTGAGAAAGCGCCAAATCAATTTCTCGTTAATATCAGCCCAGAGCAGGCACCGACCGTACAGCAGTTTTTCGTAGATAGAGGCGTAGAAAAACCAAACCTAGTGCCTATGTTGCGTGCACGTATCGCAAGCGTGAATGGCAAATCTATTCAGGGTCGAGTTGCAAAGGGAGACCGTGGGCGGGGCTTTCTAGAAAGAGAAACTAATTTAACTTGGGCGCAGCAAATACCAGAAGGCAATAAAATTATTGCAGGTCAATGGTGGCAACTGGGTGATGGAGGAGGGGCGCGAGTATCAGTGGAGTCGAGTATTGCGGAAGATCTCGAGCTTAAAGTAGGTGACGTGATTAGCTACGAAGTTGCGGGGACACAAGTTGATGCAACCATCGCTAGCATTCGTGAAGTGCGTTGGGATAGCTTCCGCCCCAATTTTTTCATGGTGTTTTCGCCTGGAATCCTAGAGTCCTTTCTCGGTACTTATATTACTAGTGTGTACTTAAATCCTAAGCAACGTGAAGTGATGGGTGAGTTTTACCGTCAGTTTCCAGAAGTCAGTGCTATTGATATTGATAGCGTACTCGCTCAGGTCAGAAGCGTCATGGATAATGCAACTCAAGCAATTGAGTATGTATTCATATTTACTCTACTGGCAGGGATCACGGTGTTGCTTGCAGCTATTCAAGCCACGCGGGAGCAGCGACGTTATGAGAGCGCCATGCTGCGTACTCTGGGGGCTAGCCGGCGAAAAGTGCTTCAAGGCATTGCCGCAGAATTCATGGTGTTGGGTCTTTTGGCAGGCGTATTGGGAGCAGGTGGGGCCAGTTTGATTGGATACTACCTAGCTACAGAAATATTTAATCTCAAGTATGCATTCAATGTTGATGTGTGGTGGATGGGGCTGCTCAGCGGAGTTGTTCTGGTTGGGGTTGCCGGTATGGCAGTAACACGCAAGGTGGTTAATGTCCCACCAATGACTAGCTTAAGAGAAAGCAGGTTATAACTTGTGAATAATCATGGGTCTCAAATGCTAAATCGTGCATGGCTCACAGTTTGAATATGAAAATCTGTACCTGTGTGCTTCATTAAGTCACAGTGATGCCACCTTAATATGCACAGGCAATCAGGGGCACTTATGCGACGTATCGAAGACTGGTCTCAGCATGTCAGCAAGCTCTCAGCTCAAGAGCAAGACTTAACAGGAAAATTTAGAATTTATGCCAAACAATGGGCTCACGATGTGCGCTGTGTGCAAAGTGGTGTAAACCATCGTCGTGTCGGCGAGGTACAGAATCGCTCTATTCATGAAGAGTGGCTACTGGCAGGATTTGTTGCTCAGCAGCAGATTAAGTCGCGTACTTAATATATAACATGTCTATCAAGTGGTGAGCCACTTTATCAGGTGACTGACCTGGGTCTATGTATAACAAGCAGCCTTAAATTCCTCCGAGATAAAAGGCTCTAGAAGGTTGCGTCGCTCGTCTAACGACAATTTGTCCCAGCGAATTTTACAATCAGCGAGTTCTTTTAATTCTGCTTCAGTGTATTCCACGCTGTTCGTTGTCACTGCATGTGGCTGTGATCTCAGTAATTGAGTTGTATTTTTAGCTAACAGTTCAACAACAGCCTGACATACGAAGGTGTTGCGTGGTAATTGACCATGAGCTTCTTGAATGTACCAGTGCTGTGCACCATGCCATTGAGCAAGTGCTACCGGTACCGTGCCGTCGCCTGAAGCTGAACACTGAAAAATAAATGCATTATTTTTCTTATAGGCGCCAGAAATAGTAGATAACCCATCGCCAATGATGGCATGGCAGCGTTGATCAGCCGTTGCAAGCTGGTCTGATAGATATTGATTTGCTTTAAGTTGTTTGTTTGTGGGGGTGAATTGATCTACAGGCCAATGGTTTTGGTCGTAGAAATTAATGTCTGAAGTGATTGTAGGATTAGGCAGCATCTCATAAAAACTATCAAAGCTACTGAACACAGCAGTGGTGAGTTGCTCGGCGGAGTGATAACGATCTAGCGCACCAAGTTTTCGTACGGTGGGATAACAAGCTCGTAAAGATTGCACCAGAGCAAATGATCCATGATTAGGTGTGCCTAGTTGGACAATGCGTGAAACTTTTTGCATCCCTGAGTGTTTTAATGCGGCGCGTGCCACCAGTCCGCCCATGCTGTGCGCGACAATTTGTATTTCGTTATTTTTGTTATGAGATATATCCCGCGCAAGTTGCTGGCCTAATTGAATGATGCTGCAGCGCCAATCATAAGCGTAGAGCTTCACGGGTATGCCCGCAGTACGTAGCGTCAGTGCCAGTTTTAGAGAAACTGGTAGCATCACGCCTATCGCATGAATAGTTGGATCACTGCCCTTGGTCAGTTGGGTAAGTTGACCATTCATGACGTTGGCAGGGTCGAGCCAAATTAGTTCAGCTTGATCGGCATGGGTGCGCCCTAGCTTGCTACCTAGCAACCCAGGGAGTAAATAAACGTAAGCTGCGCAGGGGTTAACGGGAGTGGCTAACGCTTGTCGTGCTAATTGCGAAAGCTCTAAATAGGCGCTAGCACCAAAATAGGCTTGTAGCACTGGCGCATGACTGCCATCCGCCAATGCCTGAGTGATGGTGACATCATCTAAGTAGTTGGGATTGAAAGCGGGTGCGGATGCGCTGGGCATGAGCGTTTAGTGTGCTGTGCTAATAAGACAATTCAATTTACAATGCGGACCAATTAATTGCACGTCGACCGAGAAAATTGTGAAAGCTAAGTTTGATTGTTCTAAGTGTCCTGGATATTGCTGTAGTCATCCGCGTATTGAAGTCACTGATAAAGACATTGATCGGTTGGCTGCACATTTTGGACTGTCTAAATCAGCGGCGCGCAAAAAATTTTCCTATCACTATAAAACCAAAGAGGCTGATGAATGGATTCTGCGACATCGTAAAGACCATGTGTATAAAAGCATATGTCAGTTTTTTGATCAGGAAGAGCGGCGCTGTACGGTATATGAGGCTCGCCCCGCGGTCTGTCGAAAATATCCCTATGGAAACAAATGTGGCTATTATGACTTTCTAAAGTTTGAGCGTGCTCATCAGGATGATGAAGACTTTATCCCAACAGCGTAAGTTATATCCCAGATTCTATCCTAACAAGACTTAATCATCGCTAATTTGCTGGCCTGGAAATAGGCTTTCAATGAAACCAAATTGACGCATGTCTTTAATACGCATGGGATATAGAATTCCGTCTAAGTGATCCACTTCATGCTGAACAACGCGCGCATGAAAGTCACTCACCGTCCGATCAATCACTCGGCCATACTGATCAAAGCCTTGATAGCGGAGTTGCGTATAACGAGGCACTAGCCCCCGCATTCCCGGTACCGATAAACAACCTTCCCAGCCATTATTCGTATTGTCATTGAGCGGCAGTAAAGTGGGGTTTAACAATACGGTAAAAGGAATTTCCTCAGCATCAGGATAGCGGGGCGATTTGAAACCACCGAAGATTACCAGTTGTAAAGAAATACCTATTTGCGGCGCAGCTAAACCGGCGCCGTTGTGTGCCTTCATCGTATCCAGCATGTCAGCGACCAGCGTATGTAATTCGGGGGTATCAAACTGTTGTACCGGTTGCGCAATTTGTAGCAACAGCGGGGCGCCCATTTTTAATATTGGAAGAACAGCCATTTATGCGTGCCTATAGAAGCTCAATTAAAGAAGCCAAGATTTTTAATCTCGCGCTGTATCCATAGAAGTTTAGACAATTTTTGGAGATGCGCAGGAGATGATTATGCCTACCTATGCTTATCTGTGCGCGGCTATACTCCGCTGATGAAAACAAAATCTGCCTTTGATGCGGCTTATTATCGACGTTTTTATTTACGTGCGGCGACACGCGCAATGAGCCAACCTGAAACACAGCGTCGCGCAGCTGTTGTTGCCAGTGTAGTGGCTCAATTAGAGCTGCCCGTTAAACGTATTCTCGATATGGGCTGTGGCTTAGGTTGGTTCAAAGCGCCACTCTTATCGGTATTTAGTAAGGCCAGTTATACCGGTGTGGAATACAGTCAGTACTTATGCGATGAATTGGGATGGCAACAAGGTTCGGTCGTGGATTACCGAGGGAGGGGTCAGTTTGATCTCATTGTGTGCTGCGATGTCCTGCAATATCTAAATGATCGAGATGCAGCCCAGGCCATCAACAACCTGGCTCGATTGTGCCGAGGCGCTCTGTATTTGCATGTGCCTACCCAGCAGGATTGGCGCACATTGATGGATCCGACTGGAACGGATGCCAATGTCCATGTCAGACCCGGGCAGTGGTATCAGCAGCGCCTGAGGAGACACTTCATGCATCTAGGCAACGGCGTATTGATAAAACGAGATGAAGAAGTGATGCAATGGGAATTGCAGGCGGTGTGGCGTTAGGTGAGCAACCCAAGTGAGCTCAAGTCCGTATGTCTATAAACTCACTTATTTGACATAATGCAAAAGTCGGAATTGTTAAGTTAGGCTAAATCTTCAAATAATTAGCTGATCACCCCTATTCGGGTAGGCACTAATGCGTGCATCACCACTATACTAGCCTCCAAATTTGTATAATCAGCAACAGATCGGAAAGAGCATTACGCCAATTTTTTGATTAAACGGACAAAGCAATGATTAGCAAAAAACAAATACTTATCGTGGGGGTGTTAGCCTCAAGCCTATTGGGTGCGGCCACCACTCAGGCGGCGACTATTACCCTTGAAGGTTCTAACATTCGTTGGATTTACGATGATGCAACAAATGCAGTCGCGTTAAGCCTATTGGGTACGCCTGTCCTTGTTGGAGATTCCGTAAAGTTCGAGCCAGCTTCATTTAAGGCAGAAGCAATTGGTCTTGCCGGTACTGTAATCGCAGATGCGACCTTTGTCTTTGATCATGTCATCAGCAAAAACGGCAATAATATTCTCTCTATTCAAGCTACTGACTACGGTAACTACAGCATTGTTAATGGTACCGATGTGGGCAACGACCTTTTCCTGCAGGCAGTGCAAGGCGGTAGCCCATCACGTGTAGTCAGTCAGGTAGACAGCTACTACAACGATACTCTCTCTAGTGGTTCTTGGTCTGTGAGCAATAACCTCACAACCATTGGCGGCCCTGCAACGAGTCCATTTTTAACCTTGACCAGCGCTACCGATTTGAAGCTGACCATTCAAGATACGTTGAGCGCGACCTCGCTAGGTTTGAATGAACAAGCAATGATTCAGAAGTCATCTATGCTTTTGACCGCGGTGACGCCAGTACCAGTGCCTGGAAGTTTCTGGTTGCTCGGATCAGCCCTGTGTGGTTTTGTGACTTTGCGTCGTCGCAAGTCAGCTTGAAGGAGCGGCGTAATATTGCGCTAACACATGGAAGGTAATAGGACACCATTTAGCTTATGAACAATTCGATGAAAAATAGTTTGTTAGTTATGCTGCTGCTGGGCGCACCCCTTGCGTCTAACGCTGCTTTAGTAACCTCTTGCGGCACGAGCGTGTGCTACAAGTATGATGACGCACAGACTACGTCTTTCGGTACGCCGACTTTTTCTGACGATTCGGTTTCTTTTACGCCTACAGCATTAAGAGCGGAGTCTCTCAATGCTCAGCAGTCCCCAGTAAATTTCTCATCGAGTTTCTTTTTTGACCAAGTTTATGCAAATACAGGCTATGAAATCTCTTCTATCCAAGTAAGCGAGTCTGGTAATTACCGAATTTATCGTGATAATTCAGGTAGCCCTGACACGGTAAGTGCAAGTCTCTCTACTACGATTGCTAATTTACTCTCATCTGAAAGTGTCTCAGATACGGTGTCTTTAACTAGGTCCGGAAACTCTGGTGGCGTGCAGTTATGGGGCTTGCAAAGTAACGCGCTAAATCCTGCCTCTGCATTTACATCTAACGCGCAAGGCGTTTCCCTGCTTATTCAAGATGATTTGTCAGCATTCACAGATGAACTGGGCGGTCTGGCCTGGATTCAGAAGACATATTTACTTTCTGTTGCAGCGGCTTCCAGAGCGACGACCAATGTACCCGAACCTTCTGGTATGGCTCTAATGCTGGCCGGTCTAAGTATTGCGGGCGTGTTATACAGACTGCGTCGTTCAGTTTAAATACCTACCGATTACATTCTTTTTTCTAAACTCAGCGTTTTTTCGCCCGAGTAACTGCACGCATTGACTCTTTCCCTTTTGGTTTTGGCAGGCTCGTACCTTTAAGGCCCGTATGCTGGGTGCGCATAGGCGTAGTTACCGTAGCGTTTTTGGTGCCAGCAATTTGACCATTGCGTAGTTTGTGAGGCCTGCGGGCGCCTTCAACTAACTCTCCTGTGCCTTTAGGTTGCCACGCAGGAATCAGATGGCGTTTGCCAGGGCCGATTAAATCTGCGCGTCCCATTCTTTTTAGAGCCTCGCGTAGCACTGGCCAGTTATTTGCATCGTGCCAACGTAAAAAGGCCTTATGCAGGCGTCGCACTTTAATGCCTTTAGGAATGGTGACTGCCTCACTGCTGCGAGTGATTTTACGCAAGGGGTTTTTACCCGAGTGGTACATGGCCGTGGCTGTGGCCATGGGCGATGGTAGGAAGGCCTGAACTTGATCTGCGCGATAGCCGTTTTGTTTTAGCCATAACGCCAGTTCCAG
>CANGFV010000043.1 GCA_947453225.1 Pseudomonadota bacterium | reverse complement strand
GGCAGGCCAGATCTGGCGCAAGCGGGAGGTAGCGATCCGAGCAAGTTGGCAGCAGCCCTTGATTCGGTTTCAGGTTGGCTTTCATCCCGTATTTAGCGGTCAAAACCCTCTGTAGTTGATGCTTTATGTGGAATCCGGATTACAATTGCCGGATTTTGGATTTCTAGGATCGCTGGGTCTATCAGATGTGTTCCGATGGGCTGGCTTGTGGCCTGAATCAGGGAAGTTCCTGATCTACAGAAAATCTAGTTTGGTTGATCTTGTGGTTGATTTATCTGCCTATGGCCTGATTTTTTAGCCGCTTGTTGTTTTGGGAGCTCTTTGGAGCCTGTTTATTCTTGGGATGGAGATATTTCGATGTTAATTCTAACTAGACGAGTGGGTGAGTCCATCATGATCGGCGAAGAAGTCGTCGTAACCGTGCTGGGCGTTAAGGGAAATCAGGTGCGCATCGGCGTGAACGCGCCAAAGGAAGTGTCTGTGCATCGTGAGGAAATTTATGAGCGCATTAAGCGCGAGGGCGATGACGGTTCCCATTCGGATTCCTAAGCACCTCATTTCTTAAGGCTTTATTTGATTGTGCCCGCAACAGGCGCAACAGGGATGTGGCGAGTAAGGCCAATTTCTCGAAAATTTAGCTGCTTCAGGGCTTTACTGAAGCAGTACTGGCAAGTATCCTTGCCGCCCTCTTGTGCACCCCCAGACTCTCGCAGGGTCGGTGGGGCTAAGTTGCCGGCATTCATGTTGGCGGTGGGCTTGAGAGGCTGAACCCCAGTCATAGTGGATGTTGTTATGCAGCGGTCACTAAACTGAGAGATCAGTGGTAGGTTTCGTGCGCCGGAGAGATGGCCGAGTGGTCGAAGGCGCGCCCCTGCTAAGGGCGTATGGGTCAAAAGCCCATCGAGGGTTCGAATCCCTCTCTCTCCGCCAGTTTTAGAGTGCGACCGTAGCTCAGTTGGATAGAGCGCATGGCTACGAACCATGAGGTCGGGAGTTCGAATCTCTCCGGTCGCACCATTTATAAAAACTCTAAGTTATTTTCTATTGCCCCTCATCGCAGCTTCATTTTTCGATCACCATAGGCTGTGGGGATGTCATCCAGTGTTTTTAGTTAACTTGTTGTCTGCAGCTGAAATTGTATTCGACGGGCTTTGGGTGGTTTTGTTTCTTGAGTGAGCTTTAAGTGTGGTAAGTCAATCGCAATCTACGAATCATGTCATGATGATTCGGCCAATTAAGTTTGTTGGCAATGTGCAGACCCAAGCATCTAATGCGTTTCAGCAACAAGAAATTGCTGCATCTGCTGAAAGTGTGCAAGCAAAAGCACTGCAAGAGTTTGATCGCTTGGTAGATGTCCTGCGTAATGCCGGTATTAATGTGCGGGTAATTCAAGATACGCCAGAGCCACATACGCCGGATTCTATCTTTCCGAATAATTGGGTGAGCTTTCATGGTGATGGCACCGTTGTGTTGTATCCAATGCTTGCGGAGAATCGTCGCCATGAGCGACGTATGGATGTGCTTGAGCAGTACAGTCAATACGGATTTCAGATCAATCGCGTGGTTGATTTAAGTCATTTCGAGCAACAGAACAAATTTCTCGAAGGCACTGGAAGCATGGTGTTGGATCGCATTGGCCGCATCGCTTATGCCTGCATGTCACCGCGCACTGATGTAGAGGTATTGGGTGAGTTTACAAGGCAGTTAAATTATGAATTGGTGTGCTTTGATGCGACAGATGCCAATGGAGTACCGATTTATCACACTAATGTGTTGATGTGTGTGGGGAGTCGATTTGTAGTGATCTGTGCTGAGGTGATCGCTAAGAATATGCGCACGGCCGTACTTGAATCATTACGCCAATCGGGGCGAGAGATTATTGAGATCACGGAATTACAGATGCAGGCCTTTGCCGGCAACATGCTGGAATTAACGAACAGCGCGGGTGATTTAAAATTAGCCTTATCTCAATCTGCATTTGATGCGTTATCTATCGCGCAGCGCGCTCGGTTGCAGTTATTGACGGGTGAATTGCTGGTCGCTCCCATTTCCACTGTTGAACAATATGGCGGTGGGAGTGTGCGGTGTATGCTGGCGGAGATTTTTCTACCCCGAAAGCCTGTCGCCGTCTAATGGTGTCAGTCTGTTAAAATTGGGCATTATCCGTTTAAGAGGCTGAAACCTTGCTAGAACTATTTATAAAAGCGGCGCTAGCTTATTTGCTGGGATCAATGTTGGGCGGACTGATCGTCGGCAAATTGAAAGGCGGTGTTGATATTCGTCAGCAGGGTAGTGGCAATGCAGGCGGCACGAATGCGCTACGCACTCAGGGCTGGTGGTTTGCGTTATGGGTGATGATTATTGATATTGGTAAGGGCTGGTTGGCGGTGCAGGTCATCCCGTCATTAGGATTATTTACAGCTACTAGCGTAGTGTCCTTGGTTTGGATGCAAATTGCATGTGCAATGGCAGTCGTAGTTGGTCATGTGTATCCAATTTGGTTTGGCTTTCGTGGCGGTAAAGGGGCGGCTACATTGGTAGGTGTTGTTGCGGGTCTTGCACCTACGGCGTTGGTATCGGTACTTGGCGCATGGATAGTCGTCTTGTTACTTAGTGGCTTTGTGGGATTAAGTACGATGCTGGCAACCGTTGCATTTAATGTTTGGGCGTTTGCGCAGCCATCAGTTGATAAGTACGCATTGCTTATTTTTGGCGCAACGATGTTGGTGTTTGTGGTGTATACCCATCGAAGTAATATTCAGCGCATGAGAGCAGGTACCGAAAATCGTGCAAAAAAACTGTGGCTCTTTAAGCCAAAAGCGTGATTAGGTACGCAGCTAATGCCCGCTCGTAATCTCCATCGTCGTGAACAACTGCTCGCGTTACTGGCTGATGGTGAATTACATTCTGGTGAGTGGTTGGCGACACAATTACGGGTAACGCGAGCGGCGGTGTGGAAGCTCATTCATGGGTTATCTGAGTTAGGTATTGAGGCTCAGCATCAGGGTTATCGTTTGCCGCACGCAGTTGATCTGTATGACGCGCAGCAATTGCAGCAGTTGTGTGGTGAGAAAGTAGGTTGCCTGCAGCAAGTGGATTGCTTGTTCGAAGTGGACTCAACCAATTCCTATTTGTCGCGTTATCCAGTGCGTGTTACAGGTCAGGCGGCTCTATGCGTGGCTGAGGTGCAGCAGGCGGGTCGTGGTCGGCGCGGGCGAACTTGGATTGCGCCGTTTGGCGAAAGCATTTGTATGTCATTAGGTTGGATGTTTGAAACTCTACCGCCTAACTTTTCTTCGCTAAGCTTAGTGGTTGGTGTGGCAATCACTCGGGTACTGCGTATGCTAGGTGCGCAGGATGTCGGTGTTAAGTGGCCAAATGATTTGTTGTGGCAAGGGCGAAAACTTGCTGGTGTGTTAATTGAGATGCGTGGCGAACCCGATGGTCAGGCTCAGATCGTGATTGGAGTCGGAATTAATTATCGGTTTTCTAAAGCGACGCGCACGGCTCTTGCTGCGCAGCAGTTAGATGTTTGTGATCTTCATGAAATTTTGGAGGAGCGCATACCGTCTCGCAATCAGTTGGTGGCGTTAATAACCTGTGAGTTGGTCCGGTGCTTAAACGAATTTGCACGCACGGGCTTTGTGTCGTTCAAATCAGAATGGATTGGTTACGACGTGTTGAATCAACAAGCGGTGCAGGTTATTCAATCGGATTGTCGCTTAACTGGCATCGCGCATGGTGTTACTGCTGAGGGTTCATTGTTGCTGCGTACTGATGCCGGTATGCAAGCCTTTCATTCAGGTGAAGTCAGTCTTCGTGCAGGGCATCAGTAATGCGCTTGTTAATCGACATCGGCAATAGCCGCATCAAGTGGGCGCTTCAGCAACAAGGGCGGTTGTCGTCGCAGCAAGCAATGCCTCATCGCGGCTTGACGGCTCAAGGTTTGACGACACAAGAAGTCATCAAAGAAATTTTACAGCCTTGTGGTGCAGTTGAGGCCGTGCTGATCTCTAATGTTGCCGGTGATTCGATTGCCGCGGTATTGAAGCAGGCGATTGCTGAGCAGCATGGTTTCGAACCAAGCTTCGTAACGTCTATGGCTGAATATACGGTGAAGGGGCGTGTGTTACGTAATGCGTACTTACAGCCATCGCAGTTGGGCGTTGATCGCTGGCTGGGTTTGGTTGCGGCGCGTAGTTTATCGGCTGATTCGGTGTTGGTGATTTCGGCTGGTACGGCGATTACCTTAGATGCCGTCAATCCGCAGGGTCAGCATTTAGGCGGCTTGATTATTCCAGGTCTAAATTTAATGAAGCAAAGCTTGTTACAGGGTACTAGTGATTTAGCGTATCGCTCTACGCGGGTGAATACAAGTCAATCAACTCCAGAGTTTCTTGCCAATAATACGTTGGATGGCATACAACTGGGCACCATCAGGGCTGCGTGTACAATGATTGAAATGACACATCGGCAACTACAGCAGCTATCGGATACCAAGATTATACTTACTGGCGGCGCTGCCTCTGAGTTGCGGCAGAGGTTGAGTGTGAGCAGTGAACTGATTCCCGACTTGGTACTTCAAGGGTTGGCATTGTGCGATTGATCTATAGTTCAACCGTGATTAGTAATAAACATTTTCAATAATCTATATGCGTATATTGGCTTTATTGCTGTTGCTGGCGAATATCGCTGTGTATTGTTGGGCGCGATATGTTGCCACTCCCCAAGTGACTCTGGTTTCAACGCCAGTTTCTATTCATAGCAGTGATGTGCCATCGTTGGCGCTCGTGAAGGAGTCATCTCAATCGCAGTCGGCAACCAGTTTTGAGCAGGCTGGTTGTGTGAGCGTAGGGCCGATTGAAGATGAGTCAAAGGCTGCAGTGCTTGCCGAGCGACTGCAAGCGGCTGGCTTAACCAGTACACAGCGTATTGAGACCCGCGATGAATTTGTGGGCTATTGGGTCACTATTGATAAATTTATAAGCAGAGCTCAGGCAGAGAAAGTGTTGCAGCAGCTGCATGAGGGCGGGATTTCTGATGCTTATGTTTTTACTGATGAAGTGCCCTCGCAGGTGCTTTCATTGGGATTGTTTTCGGAGCGTCCCCGTGCAGAAGCCCGGCGCGAGGCGGCCGCGAAATTGGGATTTGAGGCGGCGATTAATGATCGTACTCGAAAGATTCAGGGCTACTGGTTAGATGTGAAGCTACAGGTTATGGGTCAAACACTTGATGCCAAATTGCTTAAATCAGGCAATGCGGATGATATTGTTAGGCTGCAAACTAAGTCCTGTATGGCGACAGAGGACTGATAGGCTCTTTCTGAATCATTTTTAGGATGAATTTTGTAGATTGACCCAGTACAATCGCCAGCCCAGCAAATTTGGCTGGGAAAGCTCACCTTATGAGCTGTGGTTGGCCGGCTTAGCACAGTTGGTAGTGCACCTGACTTGTAATCAGGGGGTCGGGAGTTCGAGTCTCTCAGCCGGCACCATTAAAAACAAATACTTAACTCCCTTTGCTTCCTGCTTGTTTTTCGGACTGTGTCATATTTGTGCCATTGGCACGTTCTGACTCGTTCCGAAGCGCAACCAATCGATCTGCATACGGTGCTAAATGCTCCGATGAGAAGTGAGCATAGCGCCTCACCATCTCTGTACTCTCCCATCCTCCAAGTTCTTGCAGTGCGTGTAATGGCGTGCCTTGTTGCACATGCCAGCTCGCCCAAGTGTGTCGAAGATCATGCCAACGAAAGTCTTCAATACCTGCACGTTCTAGTGCTGCGTACCACGCCTTCGTACTGACCTGAGTAATCGGATTGCCTTGATAGCTGAACACGTGGGTTCGATGCCTGCCCAGCTGAGCACGAATCATATTCACGGCCTCTGCATTCAGAGGCACAGGAATCGCTTTTCGTGCCTTCGCTTGGTCGGGATGAATCCACGCCACCTTCCGCACCAAATCAACTTGTGTCCACAGCAGACCTGTCACGTTCGCTCGCCTTAAACCTGTGGCTAAAGAGAACGCTGCCATGTCTGCCAGATGTGACGGTAACTCCGAGAGTAACCTCTGAGCCTCCTCACGACTGAGAAAGCGCACCCGACGGGTGGGCTCTTTCAGCATGCGGATTCGAGGTACTCGATCCAACCACTCCCATTCGTTGACACAGCGTCTGAGAATGGCTCGGATCACTTCAAGGGTTCGGTTTACTGTCGCATTACGTCGCCCTTGCGCCAGTCTTGCATCGGTAATGCGGTCGATCAGTGTTCTGCTGATGTCCTCTAAACACTTACCGCCTAGATAAGGATCCAGCCATCGTAAATGGCCTTTGTCCGAATCTAAGGTGGCTTTGTGAGTAGACTCTTTCAGCCAACGCACGACGGCCTCATTCCACGTTCGACGAGGTTTCTCGCCGAGCTTTGCAATGCGCCACGACTGCGCTTTTAGCTGGTCGTGGAGTTCTTGCGCGAGGGCTTTGTTGGCAGTTTCAGTAGATCGACGTACTCGTTGCCCTGAGGGGCTAACGAAGTCGATCCACCAGATTCCGCCGCGTTTGCTAAGTGACATAGTTCCTCCTTACGAGTTGTCACTTGCATCGCTTGCCGTGGATAACCATAGAGGGAGCGCAGGTAGGCTGCAAGGTCCTCCTGCAAAAACACCCAGCAGCGGCCGATTTTGGCGCCTGGAATGCGTCCTGAGCGGACCCGTTTGCGCAACTCCTCGGGGTGGATGCGCAAAAAGGAAGCAGCCTCGACAAGGGATAAAGACAGCATGACTGTTCCTCCCTCTCATGACTAACACACTCCCTGTCGATCACTGACACGGCAACGCCAACACGTCAGTAATGACAGAGAGAAAAGGCGATCAGGATACAGATCGCAACAAGAGCAAGAACAAAGATAAAAACATCGCTGCATACAACACCAAATAAAAATAAAGGTTGGTGTGCTTTGCAGAACTTAGAAACGCGAAACGCGAACTCGCCAGCAAAGCACACATCCATTGAGTTGTAATCAAACAACTCAATACTGTTGCTCCACTTGCGAAGTTCGCGTCTAAATATTGGTCATTCAATCCATGGGACTCGCGCAGCCGCTAAACTTCACTCAACGAATGCTAGCCACCAAGGCGGAGATGGAGTCCTCCTAGATTCGTGAGAATGCGTAGATAGATTGTCTGCTAAGTTGGCGCATGTCAAGTGCGTGATGAATGGGATAAATTAATAAAACAAAATAGCGTGATAATTATTTTTTGAAAATCTTATTAAAAAATATATCAATTTATTTAGCCATGAAAAAATTAATCAGAAAGAGATAATGAAAAATTACACGCAAATTTTTATATTAAATTTATTCATTAATTTTTTAATTTGATTGGAGTGGCTAATTATTATCGGCGCTGCAATTGCCCTTGGGAAATTTCATAAAAAATTGATTTTTCCTAAAACGGATAGTTGGAGTTTAAGATTAAGTATCGTAAACGTGATGGGGTGTCTTTGTGACCGTAACTTCACCAAATTACCAACTGGATTTATAGTGATAATGTTGCCCAAAGGGCCTAGGTTTATTCCTACAAACTTCCTAGATCATTCCTAGAAACTTCCTATGGCACTTCTTACGGGGAAATGTAGGAAATTAAATTAATTCACAATTATAAAAATAATCCTATAACCGGATTCTCTTATTTTGGCTGAAAAATTATGAATATATTGCTAGCTATTCTGAGAAAGTAGGCTAATCATTTTCGTGTTTCCAAGTTTTTCCGCGATATCCTTTGCCGATGCGCGATCTTGATTGCGAAGATCAATATTTGCTTTGGCCGAAATAAGCATCCTAACGGTAGATTCATGCCCATTGCGTACTGCGAAAATCAGCGCGGTGTCACCGTATTTATTTTGAGCGTCAAGCTTGCATCCTGCCGCTACTAGTAGGCGAACACTGCTATCATGGCCATTGCCTGCAGCAAGCATTAAGGCAGTAGTAGATCGATCTGTAGAGCAACTATAGCTGGCGCCTGATTTAAGAAGTGATGTTATTGCATCCTCATTTCCTCGTGCTGCGGCAGCCATGAGTGGCGTGGTGTTGCTGTGATCGGCTTTATCCAAAATGTTTTTGTAATTGCTTAATAGCCTTAGGCAGTCATTGGCTCCAGAAGCCGCTGCATGCCATAGCGCGGTGCGGCCCTCTTTGTCGGTTGCATCAACATTGATATCTGAGGAGAGTAAAGCCCTAAGTAAGGTATCTTGGTTATTGTCTGATGCTAACATGGCGGCCGTTCGTCCTAATGAGTCGCGTGCATCAGTATTAACTTTGGCGATTAGTAGTGCGGTAAGAATTGATGCATCGTTTTGTTTTACGGCATCAAAGATGGGCGATTGCTCTGCGCTGCCATGTGCATTTGGATTTGCGCCATGGGTAAGTAATAGCTGAGCTATAGAGAGTTGGTTGTGACGTACCGCCCAGCTCAGCGGGCTTTCGGGTAGGGTGCTGCTTGTATTAGCTGATATTCCCAAAGCTAGTAACTTATCAACTGTGTTTCGATTTCCGGTTTTTACTGCAGCCAGTAATGGATTTTCTTTATTTGTGTCTGAGCTAATTGTATTTATGCCTGTCTTGATGAGTTGATCTAGTAATACGGGAGACGACCTGCTTGATGCTATTAATAGATCAGGCCAATTCTGATATAAGTCGTTAGAAATGGAGTGCTGTATCGGTATTCTTGGCGTGCTGGCAACAATATTTGTTTTGTGGTGCGTTGTAAGCCCTAGTGTTTGTAAGCGCTTAGCTGTTTCCAAGTTGTTATTACGAAGCGCCCAGTCAAGGGCTGACCAATTCTGTGTATTGGTATTTCTAATGTTTGCACCTGATTCAATAAGGCGATCACTGATGTTTAAGTGATTTTTAGCCGATGAATACATTAATGCAGTATTTCCAACCCGGTCCTCTAGGTTTGTATTAGCGCCATTTTTTAATAAGGTTTCTACAATAAGAAGATTTCCATTTGCTGCAGCAAGCATCAGTGGAGTGATTCCATAAGAATCAAATTGATTAACGTCAGCGCCTGAACTAATAAGCGCATTTGTTGTTCGGACTGCACCCTGTTGCGATGCATAGGCTAATGCGCTGCGACCAAATACATCAGTAGCTTTGACGAGTTCTTTATCTTGTAGTGCTTTTATAAGCGTTTCGTCATCTTGTTTTGCGGCTTGGAAAAAAACAGATTGACGCAGTGCTGATTCAGTGAGGGACTTATCAGGTTGGAATTGATAGGGGTGAATATCGTTCTCTAAGGCTGTTATGGCTTTTGTATTGCCTTGATCAGCTGCGACCTTCAGCCAGTGTTGTATTTTTTCTACATCCGTTGGATATTCGTTTGATAGCGCTGCTGCCAATGCGTAAGCGGCATCGGCGTTTCCATGATCGGCGGCACTTATAAGCCATCGCCTTGATTGCGTTAGGTCAACTTCTGTTCCGATCCCGTTGTTATAGAAAACGCTTAGCAAATACTCTGCATCGGCTTCTGAATTTTGAGCCAATGGGGTCAGTAATGTTATGGCCTTGGAGAAGCTTTTTGCTCTTAAGGTTTCTCTTATGGGTTCAAGATTATCTTTATTCCCTGACGAGCTGAGGCAAAGTGGGGAACTGAAGACGAATATTGTTGCAATCAGTAGTAGGTTAAGAATTTTTCTGGGTGCTAGCGATTGGCGGTTATGCAGTCCCATATTTTGTTTCAATATTGATGCCTACTTTGCGTAAAAATTCATTAGGCAGAATTCCGCCGGCACTGACGATGACCGACTCATTCTTCACCTCAATTTGCTGATCGCCTTGCAGTAGGATGACTGCTGCTGGATCAATCTTTTGTACCTGAGAGCCAAGCTTTAAGTCAATCTTACCAGTATTGACGGCGGCCTCCAGTTTTTTGCGATTGCTGGCTTTGGCACGATCAAAGGCGTTCCCACGATAAGATAGTGTTACATGCGTACCGCTAATGGCCGCAATACTGGTGGCGGCTTCAATTGCACTGTCGCCCCCGCCGACCACTAATACATGCTGGTTGGCGTATTGTTCAGGGTCAATCATTCGGTAAACCACTTTGGGCAAGTGTTCGCCCTCTACACCAAGTTTACGTGGTGTACCACGTCTACCTATGGCGAGCAGAATATTTCGAGTCACATATTCACCAGAGGATGTGCGCACTATGAAACGCTGATCCTCAAGGTTGATGATCTCTTCGACTTTTTCCTTGTAATTAATTTTTACCCCGGTTTTGCGTTCTGCGTCCTGCCAAAATTCTAATAAATCTTCTTTCGAGGTATGTTTGAACTGAACTTTCCCTACGAGAGGTAAGTTCGCGGGAGAAGTCATGACGACTTTGCCGCGTGGATACTGAAATACGCAGCCACCAAGAGAGTCTTGTTCAAGTGTGACGCATCTTAGATTTCTGGCCTTAGCCTCAAGTGATGCTGAGAAGCCTGCAGGACCGGCGCCGACAATAACTAAATCTAGCTCTGCTTTGCCTCGAGGACGATGTTCGAAAATAGATTCTACGGCTTGGCGGCCTTGTTCGAGGGCGTTGCGAATCAAACCCATCCCGCCAAGTTCGCCGGCGATAAAAATTCCCGGTACATTACTTTCAAATTGCTCATTCAGTATCGGTATATCCACCCCGCGGGTTTCACTGCCAAAGACTAATGAAATTGCATCCATCGGGCAGGCGGTACGGCACGCCCCGTGACCAATACAGTCTGATGGGCTGACTAATTGTGCCTTGCCATCAATTAAGCCCAAAACTTGGTGTGTGGGTTGTTCAGGGCAGGCTTTTACGCATGAGCCGCAGCCAATGCATAGGTTTGGATTGATGACTGGATGAAGTGTGGCAGGTTCTAGAAGTCCTGCGCTGCGAGACTCTTCATAGGCATGCTGACTCGCCAAAGCAACAGCATTTCTGTTTCTGCCATAGATCCACCAAATGAGAATCAGTGGTAGAGCATAGACAAGGTAAAGTGAGGCGCTCAAGCCGACAACTCCGCTGTTTAATTCTGTTGCCATTATGTCTCAAAGTTTAAATTACAGATGTGCGCCATGTCTCAATTTCTTATGAAGTCTGACTGAAGTACTCTCAATAAGTACGGCGAATAACTATTAGATTCTTTACGTTGTGGCTAGAATCGACGGGTGTCGTGCCGGTGAGTGGCATCAAATTGCGCGGTTAGCTTGCTGTCCTTAGGCAAGATTCATGTCCTTAGGTGAATTTATGACTTACTTTTGGTTGATAGCGGGCTTTATGACGGGGATTGCGGCTGCATTTTTTGTGGTACGCCTCTGGGCGGCCGGAGTGCAGAGTGGCGTTGTAGGCTCCCGACGGACTGCTGTGTTGGTTTTGGTTTCCTTATGCGGATTTTTACTCATATCCGCCGCTATGTATTTGTATTTGGGTCGGCCTGACACGGTTGCTATAAATACTGGGGGTTCTGTCGATATTGCTAATCACCCAGCCTCTACAGATGCCGCCACTGGATCGACGACTTCAATGAATGAGGCTACTGAGAAATTAGCCAAACGGTTAGCTGCTGATGGGGGTAGTGATCAAGATTGGCTACTGTTGCAGCAATCTTATGAGTTCCTAGGGGATACCGAAGGTGCTGAGCTAGCTCAAAAACATCAAACTAGGGATATTAAGCAAGACGGTTCTTCTAAGGTTAAAACTGAACAGGGTCCTGCTAATCAGGTCAGCGCTAGTTCAGTCACCGACCAAGATGCGCTAATTACTTATCAGCAAATGGTGGCACGAAAACCCACTGATTCAGTTTCATGGTTGGCAATTGCACAAATTCAGCGTACGGCTCGTAACTTCGCAGAATCTAGTGCTGCATTTCAGAAGGTGATTGAGCTTAGAGCGATGAGCGCAGATGCATGGGCTGATTATGCAGATGTTTCAGCGACGCTCGCTAAAACACTCACTAATAATGCGACTCGCGCTGCTCTTGATGCCGCTCTAAAACTAGAACCAAAGCACAGCAAAGCGCTATGGCTGAAAGCCAGTTTGGCGCATGAGGAAAAGCGCTATGCAGAGGCTTTAAAGCTATGGCAGCAGTTACGTGCGGTTATTCCTAATAATTCGCCTGATGTAACTATTATTGATGCCAATATCAAAGAAGCTCAGAGTCTGTCGAGTACAGGCGGTTCTGATGCTATTAAGCAGAACGAGGTTAGGGTGAGTGGTAGCGTTGCTATTGATCCAGTTTTAAAAAACAGCGTGAGTCCAGATATGGTGCTTTTTGTTTATGCAAAAGCATCCGATTCCCCGATGCCTGTGGCTGTATTTCGTACGACTGTTAAATCTTTCCCGACTGGCTTTGTATTAGATGATTCTCAAGCGATGATGCCTGGTCGAAAACTTTCTCAATTCCAAGCCGTTACTCTGTCAGCACGTTTATCTCGCAGCGGTCAGGCAATCGCACAAAGTGGCGATTTACAGACGGATAGTGTGAGTGTGAATATAGTCAGTTCAAAGCCAATTGAATTACGCATTAATAAACGTGTTCCTTAAATGTCATCACTAGGCTCTGATATTTCAAAATCTACACCTGCAGGTAGTGTGCAGCCTGTGGATTCGAACTCTGCTCCTTCAATATTTTCAGTAAGTGGTGTTTTATTTGCGCTCTGTGGCGTGTTGCTAGTGATGGGTTGGATGCTGCCAACAGAGCTCTATCTCACGCCAGAATCCGGGCTAGGGTATGCGTTAGGTATTGTGGGCGGTAGTTTGATGCTACTGCTGTTGCTGTACCCGCTTCGTAAGCGGGTTGATAGATTGTCCTTCATGGGTAGCGTCAAGGCTTGGTTCCAGATTCATATGTTCATGGGATTAATCGGTCCAATTTTAATTCTTTATCACTCTAACTATAGGTTGGGCGCGGTTAATAGCAATGTTGCGTTATTTAGTATGCTGATAGTTTCTGGTAGTGGACTGATAGGTAGATATTTTTATACTCGTGTTCACTATGGGCTAACTGAACGCGCGACTACTCTAGATGAGCTTCAGGGTCGGGCTGATCAGCTTAAGAGTTCTGTACAGTCGATGCCTTTTATGCCGGAGTTATTGCAAAGGCTGGTTATTGAAGAGCGCAACTTACTTCAAAAAGTTTCTGGCTGTCCTTTTTTATTAGGTCCAGTATATGCATTATTTATTAGCATATCTGCCAAATTTAGATTGGCCCGCTATGCAAAGCGCGCATTGCTTTTAGCATGTAAGACATCTCCAGTAGTTGCTTCGGAGCGTCGTCGCTTATTAAAGGTTTCTGGAAATTACATCCGTCAGCGCATTGACGCCACTCGGGAGGTCTCAGAATTCAGGGCTTATACTCGATTGTTCTCTTTGTGGCATATATTTCATCTGCCCCTGTTTTTTATGCTACTGATTGCTGGAATTGTGCATGTTATTTCGGTGCATGTGTACTAGTTAATCATGTGTAGAGATCTATACAAGGTTGTTTTAATTCTAATCTCGGTGCTTGGTAGCTGGGCACCTCCGGCCTCCGCCGCAGCTATCGAGACTCTTCTGATGCCTGGGAAGCTCAGTGCTTCCCATTCAAAACTGGAGAATGACTGTACTAATTGTCATGATCGGAGTAATCGGACCAGTCAATCGACTTTATGTCTTTCTTGTCACAAGGATGTTAATGATGATATTCAGAAAAAGAGCGGGTTTCATGGTCGTATTGAAAATGCGAGCCGTGTGGAGTGTCAGGCATGCCATACCGAGCACAAAGGACAAAATGCTGACATCGTCAAATTCGTTGTGCCCCAGTTTGATCATGACAAAACAGATTTTAAATTGCTTGATGCGCATGCCAGTCTATCTTGTAGCAGTTGTCATCAGTCTGGAAAGAAATATAGGGAGGCAGCTTCAGCATGTGTGGATTGCCATAAAAAGGTAGAGCCACATCAGGGTCAGCTAGGTAATGATTGTGCGTCTTGTCATAGCACTAAGACGTGGTTGAATGCTAAGTTTGATCATGGCAAGACAAACTTTCCATTGATCAACAAACATGCGGCAGTGACTTGCTCTGCGTGTCACATTGGTAATAAATATAAGAACACGCCTATGAGCTGTGTGTCTTGTCACGCGCCGGATGACGTGCACCAGCGTTCGCGTGGTAGCGAGTGTGAGAAGTGTCATACAACAATTAGTTGGACAACAGCAAAATTTGATCATGCAAAAGAAACTGGCTTTGCCTTGCTCGGCGCACATGCCGGTGCGGACTGTGCCAATTGTCATACGACTGGACGCCTTCAGGATGACTTACCTAAAGATTGCAATGGTTGCCATAAGGCTCAGGATTCTCATGCTGGTCGTCTGGGGCAGCAATGTGAAACCTGTCATGGAGTAAGTACGTGGAAGCCCGCTAAGTTTGATCATGAACGCGATGCTAAATACAGGCTGCCCTTATCGCATGATCAACTTAGCTGCCATACCTGTCATACGGCTAATATAAGTCAGCAGAAGTTGGGGACTGCCTGTATAGCCTGCCATCGTGCCCAAGATGCTCACGCAACTCAGCTTGGTACGCAGTGTGACCAATGTCATGTGGCTAATAGTTGGCGTAAGGATGTGTATTTTGATCACGATCTGACTGATTTTCCGCTGGTGGGGCTGCATGTGGCTGTGACTTGTGCGCAATGTCATCTGACTAAGCGCTTTAAGGATGCGTCTACGGACTGCTACTCATGCCATCAAAAAAATGATGTTCATAAGGGTGGACTGGGTAAAAGTTGTGCGGATTGTCACAATACCAATGGATGGAATCTGTGGAGTTTTGATCACGGCAAGGTGACCCATTTCGAGCTTACTGGAGCCCATTCAAAGCTTAATTGTTCTAATTGTCATACCCAGCCAGCTTCTGAGGTTAAGTTATCCACAGAATGTGGTTCGTGTCACGTACGCGATGATATACATTTTGGTCAGTTTGGCCGACAATGCCAGCGTTGTCACACCACCATTTCATTTAAAAAGGTTCGGTTGCAGTAACTGTGAGCCCGAATTCTAGAAACAAAATTGCTGGGTGTTGGATTCAAAGAGCGGCTTTCTCTGTCCTCTTTCTTTGGTTTTCTTTATTGTTTTCTCCTGTTTTATATGCTCAGAGCTCTGAGAATGTGCCTGCTTCCTCGACTAGCCTAAATGCACAGTTTGATCACTTTTCAACAGGATTTGATTTGACTGGTGCTCATCGACAGGTGCGGTGCGAAACCTGTCATGTGGGGGGAATTTTTAAAGGCTCACCGATTGCCTGTGTGGGTTGCCATGCTTCGGGTACCCGTGTGCAGGCTAGCGTAAAATCAGCCAATCATATTCTTAGCAGCAATAACTGCGTGGATTGCCATACGACAACAGCCTGGGCGCCGGCAACAAAATTTGATCACACACAAATCATTGGTTCATGTGCCAGTTGTCACAACGGCCAGCAGGCGAAGGGTAAATCTCTAGGGCATATACAGACGGCTCTCGATTGTAGTTCATGCCATACCACAATTACTTTTAGTCCTGTTGCTAAATTTGATCATCGTGGTCTCACAGATAGTTGTTCCGGTTGCCATAACGGAGTCCGATCTACGGGAAAAATAGCAACCCATATCCCTACTACGAAGGAATGTGATGCCTGTCATACAACCGTGGCCTGGAGGCCGGCCGGATTCAGTCATGAAGGTATTAGTAGTAATTGCTTAAGTTGTCATGATGGTGTGCGTAGCATCGGTAAAAATATTTCTCACATTTCATCCAGTGGTCAGTGTGAGGCTTGTCATATCACCTCCATATGGAAGCCCGTAAAAGTCGTTGACCACTCCCAAGTTAGTGGTAGTTGTGTTTCTTGTCATAATGGAAATATTGCTACGGGTAAGAATGTAACGCATGTTTCCTCTTCAAATTCTTGCCAAAGTTGTCACTCAGTAAACCAATGGAATCCTGTCGTTCGTGTTGATCATTCACAGATTTCCGGTGGGTGTGCGTCATGTCACAACGGTACGACAGCGACTGGGAAGACCGTGACGCATATTGCGAGTACCAACGCCTGCGAGAGTTGTCATGTGACTTCGACCTTCAAACCTGCGAGCAAGGTAGATCATACGCAGGTCAGTGGTACGTGCGCATCGTGCCATAACGGCAGTACGGCCACCGGGAAGAGTGCGACGCATATTAGTAGTACGACCTTTTGTTCTAGTTGTCATACGACGATGAGTTGGAGACCGGCAACTAAGGTGGATCACACGCAGGTAATC
>CANGFV010000042.1 GCA_947453225.1 Pseudomonadota bacterium | reverse complement strand
TTGTGTCCGTACAAACTCATGATGCCGCCACCATGATCAAGCACCATCAATAACCCCAAACCAGGCAACCAATCGGCATAGAGCACTCGACCTGCGGCAGGTGCACGCACCTCAGCGCCCTCACCCGAACCAATCAGCATACCTTCCCACTTCAACGACCCACCAGATCGTGATTGACCAAAGCGAGCTAGCACCTCACCTTTAACTGGCCACGGCCATGTGCCCCGACCCGCAGGCGGTGCGGAAGGTGTAGCTTTACCCCCCGTAGAACCGCGAGATTGAGCCGCTTGCTGCTCCATCGCCTGACGCAAACTTTCCAGCAAACGTTCTAGCGCTCTAGCTTCTGCCTGCATTTTATCCAGACGCTGCGTGCCAGTTTTTAGCTTGGTTTCAACCTGCGCCAATGTAGCCGCTCGCTTTTGTCGTGCAGCGGCCAATGCCTTAGCGCTGCGCTCACTTTCACTTTCGATCTCTTTCAACTGAGAGGTTTGATCGCTCATGCGCTCTTTGATTAACTCAATATGTGCAAGCTGTTCATTGATGGACTGAATGTGTTCAGCGCGAGCACGGCCAAAGTACCCGTAATAAGTCATCATCCGGCCTAGCTGTGCGGGGTCTTGCTGGTTTAGCAGTAATTTGAATTGCTCAGCCCGACCATTCATGTAACTGAGGCGTAATTCACGCGCCAAGGCTGCGCGCTCAAGTTGGAGCTTGGTTCCGGCCAAATTTTGCTGCGCCCGCAATTCCTGTAACTGTTGCTCGGCACCCTGCCGTTTTGCGCGCACCTGTGCCAACTCACCTCGGGCCGACTGAATTGTCTCGTCCGCTTTTTTTAATTCACCCACCAATGAGTTACGCCGCTCGGCGTCGGATTGAATGGCCTTGCGGACGCTTTCAATACCTTCACGTAACTGTTTGAGCTCATTTTCCTTGGCTTTGGTGGTATCCACAGTTGCCGCCCAACTCGCTCCCGCCAGCGCCAACAGCAGGCCCAACCCACAGAGCGTAACTCGCGCTAGGGTTACGGCTGGTATACTGCACGGCCCTTGTTGTTCACGGTCTAACTTAGAAGTACTGCTCATGGATCGCTTTCTAGAATATCTCAATCATCATCCAACGTTGGCCCTTAGCACTGCGATTGTCGCAACAATTGCCGTCGCCTACGAGCTGTGGCAACGCCAACAAGGCGCCAGCAGCATCAGCATCAATCAGGCCATTGTCCTACAGAACAAGGGGGCGCTGGTACTTGATGTGCGCACTGATACGGAATTTGCCACCGGACACATCATCGATGCCCGCCATATTGTGCTCGACAAATTGGCAGACAGCCTAGAAACGATCAAAAAATATCGCGAAAAGACCGTCATTGTGTGCTGTGAAAGTGGCGCACGCTCGGGTCAGGCCGCAAAGACTTTGAAGGCGCAAGGGTTTCACAATGTGTTCAACCTCAGCGGTGGATTGGCCGCGTGGCGCCAAGAAAATCTGCCGCTAACCAGTCAAAACAGTAACGCTTAATCTCATCACACAGTCATGAGCACACCCGACATCGTCATGTACAGCACTCAACTGTGTCCTTACTGTGACCGTGCCCGAATGCTGTTTGAGCGCAAACAAGTCGCTATTCAGGAAATTAAGATTGATGAACATCCAGAGCAACGTGAGCTGATGCTGCAGCGCTCTGGTGGCAGACGCACCGTGCCGCAGATTTTTATTGGTGACCGCCATATTGGCGGCTTTGATGATCTGGCCGCGCTAGATCGCCAAGGCGGGCTTGATCCCTTACTAGGACGCACTAGCTCCGTCTAGGCTTAGTATCTTTTCCAAACAACAGATATTCATAAATTTTTTTAGCACATATATATGACCACAAAAACCTCGCAACCTAATGGCGCCGCCGATGCGAATGCGCCGCAGATTGAACCGAATGTATATCTCAAGGATGTTTCGTATGAAGCACCTAATGGACCGCTGATTAGTGAACAGCCTGTCACACCAAACGTCACTATGGACGTTCAAACGACAATCAATCAGCTCGGACCACAAATGTATGAGGTGGTTGTCTCAGTGAATGTGCGTTCGGTGCTTAATGAAAAAACGCTATGGCTGTGCGAGGTGAAGCAAGCCGGTTCATTCATTCTGCGTAATATCGCTGCCAATGAAGTGCAACGGCTACTCAGCGTGTTCTGTCCTAATTATTTATGGCCGTATGCACGCCAAACGATTTCTGATTTGCTGGTTAAAGGCGGTTTTGCCCCTTTCTTATTGCCCCCAGTGAACTTTGAAGCCCTGTATGAAAAAACCCTCGCGCAACAGGAATTAATGAACACCCCTGCGGCGAACACTACGGTTAATTAATCCGTGACTAGCTCACCGATCTGCATTATTGGTGCGGGCTCTTGGGGCACCGCATTAGCCATTCAGTTTTCTCGCGCTGGTCGGCCTACGCGGCTGTGGTGTCGTGATGAGACTCAAGTGGTGAGCATGCAGCAAGAGCGACGTAATGCCAGGTATTTGCCTGACGCAAATTTTCCAGAGGCTCTACACATTGAATCCAGCCTTGCAACGGCGATGTCAGGCTGTCGTGATGTACTAATCTCTGTCCCCAGTCATGGGTTTCGCAATGCACTAACCTCTATCAAACCACACATGCGTTCAGATATGCGCGTGGCGTGGGCAACTAAAGGCTTTGAATCGGTATCAGGCAAGCTTCCCCATGAAGTAGCCTCGGATGTTTTAGGCACAACACTCCATAAAGCCGTACTTTCTGGCCCCACATTTGCTCGCGAAGTCGGCGCGGGTTTACCGACTGCACTGACCGTTGCAGCCAGCAATACTGACTTTGCTACCGACTTAGCCACCAGTATTTCTAGTGATCATTTTCGTGCTTATACCTCTACTGATCTCATCGGCGTGGAAGTGGGCGGTGCAGTAAAAAATGTATTGGCCATCGGTGCGGCTATTTCTGATGGATTAGGTTTTGGCGCCAACACTCGCATTGCCCTGATAACACGCGGGCTTGCTGAAATGGTTCGACTTGGCGTGGCTTTAGGCGCTCAGAAAGATACTTTTATTGGGCTAGCAGGCCTAGGTGATTTAGTACTGACCTGCACAGACAACCAATCTCGTAATCGCCGCTTTGGCTTAGCGTTTGCTTCGGGCGTTCCTGCAGCACAAGCCCAACAAGATATTGGTCAAGTCGTTGAAGGCGTAGATGCAGCAAAAGCCGTGATGCAAGTGGCAGCACGACGCCATGTCGATATGCCTATTTGTACACAGGTCTACCGCATGCTTCACGAAGGCCTGTCTCCACAGACGGCCTTGCGTGAATTAATGAGCCGCAGCCTAAAAGCTGAAACCGCTTAGCAAGCCAATCAAATCGCTTCGAACAAGACTTATTCCGCCGTAGTAAACACCGTCTGTAGGCGACGCTCAGCAAACTTCCAACCCTCTGGCGTGCGCTCATATTTGTCAAAATATTTGCCCATGCGGCTTGGTCCTTTCACCGCAATAGACTCCTCTTCTTTGACAGGCTGTTCTGGGGTGTTGGTATACACAGCAACATACTGAATGCCCGTGGCGGTATTTTTATCAACGATGGTAATCTGGCTTGAAGTCATCATATGCAAACTGCGGCCATTGTGGTTAAGTCCTTCGATTCGCTTCTGAATTGCTTCGCGACCCTGCGTTACCGCGCTATTCATAATCAGCTTGGCTTGTTCAGTAAATAAATTGGCATGACCTTTAGCATCCCAGTTATCACGAGTGATCGCGTAGTTATCCACTAACTGCTTGATATCAGCTTTAATTTTTAAAGTTTCTGCTTCGGTCAGATCTGCAGCCGGCGCTAGCGCCGACATCATCAGTACAATCAGTCCCAGCCCGAGTTTCGAACAAATTTTCATACTTTTCCCCTCATATGGCGTGATGTGTCAGTCGGCGGCTACAGCAGCTAGATTGATATAGATTATTTCAACCCATGCTATCGCAATAAGCAAAGTTTCGGCAATGTCAGCCTAGCAGGTCTTGTATTTGGGTTGCTCAAGTCCCTAATGAGGGACTGATTGGCAGCTGAATCACTATTGACAACTCTTGACCACAAAACATCTCGAATATGAACCATCAGAAGTTTAATATCGGACTCCTATTTAGTTGCCACCTCTTCGAGGAGTACCCATGCGTCATTTCAAGGAATTTCTTTCCCGCCGCGATGCACTCAAGCTCGGCTTAAGCGCTGGGATCGCCTCATGGGGCATGAGCAGTCTGGCGATTGCTGATGACAAGTCGCTGCCACTGATTAAGAAGAAAATCCCCTCCACCGGTGAAGAACTAACCTGCGTCGGCATTGGTACCAATTCATTCACCCTTGCAGATGCGCCAAACATTCAGGCGGTACTGAAACGCATGAATGAACTAGGCGGCACGTTTATCGACTCTGCTTCTGCCTATCGCGAAAGCGAAGCGACGATTGGTACTGCAATAACCACCCTAGGTATGCGTAACAAGTTTTTTATTAGCAGCAAAATTAGCGGCGGTGAAAAAGACGAGAAGAAAATGGGCGACTTAGGCGGCGTTAAAAGTTTTGATCGATCACTAGAACGCCTTAAGACTGATCATCTTGATTTGCTCATGGTACATAACATGCTCAATACCAACGGCCTAATGCCCAAGCTACAAGAATGGAAAAGGGCTGGCAAAATCCGTTATCTTGGCATCAGCACCGCAGAAAATTCAGATCATCAGCAACTCGCTGCGTACATGAAAAAATATCCGCTGGATTTCGTAGAAGTTAATTATTCGATTGCTAATCGTGAAGCCGAAGAAACCGTATTCCCTGTTGCTTTAGATAAAGGCATTGCCGTTACTATTAATGTTCCTTTTGGCGGAAAACATGAAGAGAACTTATTTCTCAATAACACCGGTAATCGCGTACTACCAACATGGGCATCAGAAATCGATTGTGCCAGTTGGTCTGAATTTCTGTTGAAATTTGTGATCTCACATCCGGCGGTAACACTAGCAGTTCCGGGCACGACAAAAATGCAACATATGGAATCTAATATCAAAGCAGCACATGGCGTGCTTCCCGATGCCGCAATGCGTAAACGCATGGCGGCCGCTTGGGATGCCTGATCATTAGATCACCAGATTTGAATTAATTTATCACTACCGATACAAGTTAATTTCATCGCGCGAGGCTTGAGCAACTTTGCGTGCTGCCTGTGCGAAGTCATCGCCTGAGCTTGCATACAACACAGCGCGCGATGAATTGATCACCAAGCCGGTTCCTGACTTAGTCTTTCCGGCTGTGACGAGCGCTTTAACATCGCCACCCTGCGCGCCCACCCCCGGCACTAACAGTGGCATATCACCCACCACTTCACGGACACGCTGCATTTGCTCTGGCCAAGTCGCACCCACGACTAGCAAGCAATTGCCGTGAGCATTCCATTCATTTGCGACTTTGTGAGCCACATGCAAATACAGCGGCTTGCCGTCGATGGTTAAATCTTGGAAGTCTTGTGCACCCGAATTTGAGGTACGGCACAAAATAATCACGCCCTTATCAGCGTAGCGCGTAAACGGTGTTATAGAGTCAGTGCCCAAGTAAGGATTTACAGTTACCGCATCTGCTTGGTAACGCGTAAACGCCTCGGCAGCATATTGATCTGCAGTACTGCCAATATCACCACGCTTGGCATCGAGTATCACCGGAATGTGCGGATACGCCGTGCGTAAATAATCCATAGTGCGCAGTAACTGATCCTCTGCGGACTGCGATGCAAAGTAAGCAATCTGTGGCTTATATCCACACACTAAATCATGGGTAGCATCAATGATGGCCTTATTGAATTGCCAGATTGCATCCGGACGTCCATGAAGACTGGCTGGCAATTTACTCGGGTCTGGGTCTAACCCAACGCACAGCAATGAATTGCTAGATACCCAGGCACTGTGTAACTTTGAAATAAAATTCATAGCCATCCCAACTTTAATCAAACATCCGAATCGGAGACATGCACTGCAGATGCTTGAGTCATTAACTGTTATCGCTTAGCCAATAAATCACGAATTTCGGTCAGCAGAAGTTCTTGTTTAGAAGGTGCAGGCGGAGTGGTAGGCGTATCTGGTTTTTTCAGTCTATTAATCACCCGTAATGCCATAAAAATCACAAAGGCAATAATGCAAAAATCGACAGAAGCCTGCACAAACAGACCATACTTAACAAGTACAGGTTGACCGTCTGGGCTAGTACCCACTTGTTGGGCAAGGTCTGAAAAATCTACGCCGCTGGTTAATACACCAAGCACCGGCATCACAATGGCATCCACGAATGCAGAAACAATTTTTCCGAACGCCGCGCCAATGACAACACCTACGGCCAGATCAATTACATTGCCTCGCATCGCGAATTCTTTAAATTCTTTGGATAAACTCATAATCATCTCCCCCTATGTAGTAGTCGTTTGGCTAAAGACTGAGCTGATCGATGCCTTAGACACTATACAACATCATGCTTTCAATAATAAAAACTCAATTCCTCTAGAGTCATAAGGGTTTACTTGAGGACTAAAACAAATCAGCCCCACTGTTTGGCAGTGAGGCTGATTAAGATTGCCTACTATCGCAAATGCGAGCTATGGCAGATCAGTTGCGCCCATCAAGTAGCGGTCGCATTCGCGAGCCGCGCCACGACCTTCGTTAATTGCCCAAACGACCAAGCTCTGACCACGGCGACAATCACCCGCAGTGAATACGCCTTTAACATTAGTATTGAACTTACCGTGATCAGCTTTAATGTTGCTGCGCGGATCGGTTTCCACATTGAAAGCCTTAATCAGTGGTTGTTCAGGTCCGAGGAAGCCCATAGCCAACAACACCAACTGTGCTGAAATAGTTTTCTCGGTGCCCGCCTGTTCCACAGGAATGAACTGACCTTTGTCGTTCTTTTCCCATTTAATTTGTACGGTAACCAGTTCTTTTACCGCCCCAGCGGCATCAGCCACAAATTTTTTCACTGTGGTTTGATAGACGCGCGGGTCATCACCGAACTTGGCGGCAGCTTCTTCCTGACCGTAGTCCATCTTGTAGACCTTTGGCCACTCTGGCCACGGATTGTCTGATGCACGATCCATTGGCAGCTTTGGCATGATTTCTAGCTGCACGACACTCTTGCAGCCCTGACGAATTGAACTGCCTACGCAATCGGTGCCGGTATCACCGCCACCAATAACGACGACATCTTTGCCCTTAGCACTAATCTGACAAGCATCAGGACCTTCACCCAATACGGCCTTCGTTGTTGCTGTCAGATATTCCATCGCGAAATGCACGCCTTTGAAATTACGTCCTTCAATCGGCAAATCACGCGGCAAGGTCGCCCCAGTACAAATCACGACGGCATCAAAATCTTTACGTAACGATTCAACCGAAACATTGCCACCAACATCTGTATTGCACTTAAAGACAATGCCTTCTTGTTCCATCAATTTAAGACGACGCTCAACCACTTCTTTCTTATCGAGCTTCATATTCGGAATGCCGTACATCAACAGGCCACCCGGACGGTCAGCACGTTCAAACACGGTCACAAGATGGCCTGCACGATTAAGTTGTGCAGCAGCAGATAGTCCCGCAGGGCCTGAGCCAACGACGGCAACCTTCTTACCCGTGCGCACTTTTGGCGCTTCAGGAATCACCCAGCCTTCTTCCCAGCCGCGATCGATGATGGTGTTTTCAATATTCTTAATAGTTACGGGGGGATTATTAATGCCCAGCACGCACGAGCCTTCGCACGGTGCAGGACAGACGCGGCCAGTGAACTCAGGGAAGTTATTAGTCTTATGCAAACGCGCGAGCGCTTCTTGCCACAAACCTCGATAGACCAGATCGTTCCATTCAGGAATCAAATTGTTAACTGGACACCCTGCAGCCATGCCGCTGATCAGCTTACCGGTATGGCAAAACGGCACACCGCAATCCATACAACGCGCGCCTTGATTACGCAGGCGCTTATCTTCCATATGGTGGTGGAATTCTTTCCAGTCCTTTACGCGCTCCACGGGACTACGATCCACTGGCAATTCGCGCAAGTATTCGATGAATCCGGTTGGCTTACCCATCTGTCAGTCTCAATCTCGAAAATTATTCACTAAAGCTGGCTGGGCGAGATGCCTCGCCCACCCCATTGATCAGCCGCCACCTACGCGAGCAACATCACGAACGTTTTCTTCAAACGCTACCATGATGGCATCTTCACCGGTGAGGCCCTGTTCTTCAGCACGCTTGATGCCTGCCAACATACGCTTGTAATCCTTTGGAATTACTTTGACGAACTTAGGTAAATATTTATCCCAAGCATCTAGCACTTGTTGAGCACGGTCACTCTTGGTGTAGGTACGATGTCTTTCGATCATGGCTCGCACTTCGGCAATTTCAGCAGCGTCCTCCAAGGCTTCGATGTGCACCATCGCCTTGTTGATTTGCGCATTAAAGCCACCCGCATCATCCAGCACGTAAGCCACACCGCCCGACATACCGGCAGCAAAATTACGTCCTGTCTTACCGAGAATCACCACGCGCCCGCCAGTCATGTATTCGCAGCCGTGATCGCCCACTGCTTCGACTACAGCGCTCACACCACTGTTACGTACCGCAAAACGTTCGCCGGCCATACCACGAATATAAACCTCACCACTGGTCGCGCCGTATAACGCCACGTTACCCACAATGATGTTGTTTTCGGCTTTGAATGATGCTTTATCTGATGGATAAATCACTAACTTGCCACCTGATAAGCCCTTGCCCACATAATCGTTGGCATCACCTTCAAGATTGAAGGTCATGCCCTTGGGTATGAATGCACCAAAGCTTTGACCCGCAGAGCCAGAGAACTTAATACGCACCGTATCCTCAGGCAATCCAGCGGCGCCCCACTTACGAGTAATTTCACTACCAGTAATCGTGCCGACCACGCGATTGACGTTACGCACTTTCAATTCGCCCGTGACCTTCTCACCGCGCTCAATAGCGGGCTTACAGATATTGAGCAACTGGGTGACATCAAGTGACTTTTCCAGACCGTGGTCTTGATCAATCTGACAGTAGCGACCTACCTCTGGACCTGCATCTGGCTGATACAGAATGTTGCTGAAATCAAAGCCCTTGCCCTTCCAATGTTCAATGGCTTTTTTCGGTTCAAGCACATCCACGCGGCCGACCATTTCATTAATAGTACGGAAGCCCAACTTAGCCATCCATTCGCGCAAATCTTGCGCAATAAAGCGCATGAAATTCACGACATGCTCAGGCTTGCCGGCGAATTTTTCACGCAGCTTTGGATCTTGCGTTGCCACACCTGCTGGGCAGGTATTCAAGTGACAGACGCGCATCATGATGCAGCCGGTAGCAACCAGTGGCGCAGTTGCAAAGCCGAATTCTTCAGCACCGAGCAATGCAGCGATCACCACATCGCGACCGGTCTTGAGCTGACCATCGGTTTCCACCGCAATACGACTACGCAAATTATTCAGCACCAAGGTTTGATGCGTTTCTGCAAGCCCTAATTCCCACGGCAACCCAGCATGCGTCGTTGAAGTTAATGGCGAAGCACCGGTACCACCATCGTAACCAGAGATCAGCACCACATCAGCATGTGCCTTAGCCACACCTGCAGCAATGGTACCCACACCGACCTCAGCCACCAGTTTCACGCTCACGCGTGCTTTACGATTGCTGTTCTTCAAATCGTGAATGAGCTCGGCCAAATCTTCGATGGAGTAAATATCGTGATGTGGTGGCGGTGAAATCAATCCCACGCCCGCAGTGGTGTGACGAGTCTTGGCCACCCATGGATATACCTTCGAGCCAGGCAACTGACCGCCTTCACCGGGCTTGGCGCCTTGTGCCATCTTGATCTGCAATTCACGTGCATTAACCAAGTAGTTACTGGTGACACCAAAGCGACCCGAAGCCACTTGTTTAATCGCAGAATTTGCACTATCGCCATTGGGCATAGTGACAAAACGCGCGGGGTCTTCGCCACCTTCACCGGTGTTGCTCTTGCCGCCAATACGATTCATGGCAATCGCCAAAGTCTCATGCGCTTCTTTACTGATTGAGCCATAACTCATGGCGCCAGTCTTGAAGCGTTTGACGATGTCTTCTACTGATTCGACTTCATCCAGTGATACTGGCGTACGTGCTTTGAAATCTAGCAAGCCACGCAAGGTTGCCAGTTGCTTGGACTGATCATCAATCAATTCAGCATAGGCCTTGTAAGTTTGGTAACTGCCAGTACGCACCGACTTCTGCAGACGATGAATGGACTCTGGGTTGAACAAGTGATGTTCACCCTCAGCACGCCATTGATATTGACCGCCCACAGGCAGCGTATGACCATCCACCTGACGTGCAGGAAAGGCACTGCTGTGACGCATCAACACTTCACGCGCCACTAATTCAATACCAATACCGCCAATGCGAGAGGCCGTATTAGTGAAATACTCATCAACCACTTCTTGATGTAGACCCACGGCTTCAAACACTTGTGCGCCGTGATAACTCTGTACTGCCGAGATACCCATCTTGGACATGACTTTGACCACACCCTTGGTGGCGGCTTTAACAAAGTTCTTACAGGCCGTTTTGTGATCGACATTCGGCAACATGTCTTCGCGAATCATGCCATCGATCGTTTCAAAGGCCAGATATGGATTGATTGCGCTGGCGCCATAGCCAACGAGCAGACAGAAATGATGCACTTCACGCGCTTCACCGGTTTCCACTACCAAACTCACGCGAGTGCGAACACCTGCGCGAATCAAATAATGATGCAGACCAGAAACAGCGAGCAGCGAAGGAATTGGTGCGTAATCACGGTTTACACCACGATCACTGAGAATGAGGATATTCACCTCATCTTCTTCCACCATACGCTTAGCCGCTTCGCAAATTTCTTCCATGGTCTTGGCCAGACCATTTTCACCGCGTGCCACTTTAAATAGCGATGACAACACACCGACTTTTAAGCCGGGCAATTCCATGCGACGAATCTTGGCGAAGTCCTCATTGGTCAACACTGGACCGCTAAGTTGTACGCGACGACAGTCGCTAGGTTGTGGTTCAAGTAAGTTGCCTTCTGAACCTAACCACACTTCTGAAGAGGTAATAATTTCTTCGCGGATAGAGTCAATCGGTGGATTGGTCACCTGCGCAAACAGTTGCTTGAAGTAATCAAACAACAGACGTGATTTGTTAGACAACACGGCCAGCGGCGTATCGTTACCCATGGAACCGACGGCCTCTACGCCATCCCGCGCCATCGGCGTGATCAACACGCGCTGATCTTCAAAGGTGTAACCGAAGGCAATTTGACGCTGCAATAACGTATCGTGATCTGGCAGCGGCACTTCAGGCGCGGCAGGCAAGTCTTTAATCTGTACCAAATTGTCATTCAGCCATTGCCGATAAGGACGCTGACTAACCACTTCGCGCTTGATTTCTTCATCATCAACAATGCGCCCTTGCGCCATGTTGATCAGGAACATACGACCTGGTTGCAGACGACCTTTTTGCACCACATCTTCGGGCGGAATATCGAGCACACCGGCTTCAGAAGCCATCACCACCAAATCATCCTTAGTGACGTAGTAACGCGATGGACGCAGGCCATTACGGTCAAGAATGGCGCCAATTTGCGTACCGTCCGTAAAGGCGATACAGGCGGGGCCATCCCACGGCTCCATCAAACTGGAGTGATATTGATAGAAGGAACGACGCTGATCATCCATGGTTTCATGGCCCGACCATGGCTCAGGCACCATCATCATCACGGCATGCGGCAAGGAACGACCGGCCAGCACCAACAATTCCAGCGTGTTATCAAACATCGCTGAATCCGAACCGTTGGGATTAATGATTGGCGGAATTTTTCCCATGTCCTCGCCAAATAGCTCGGAACGGAAACGCGGCTCACGAGCGCGCATCCAATTGAAATTACCACGCAGCGTGTTGATTTCACCGTTGTGCGCGATATAGCGATAAGGATGGGCGCGATCCCAGCTCGGAAAAGTGTTGGTACTGAAACGCGAGTGCACCAGCGCCAATGCGGTTTCCATCGACGGATCGGCCAGATCCAAGAAGTATTCTTCCAACTGACCGGTGGTGAGCATGCCCTTGTAAACCAAGGTGCGTGTCGACAAGGAACACAGATACCAGAATTCGGCGCCATCAATGGTAGAAGCGCGCAGGTCGGTGTAGGCGCGCTTTCGAATCACGAACAATTTGCGTTCAAATTCCTGCTGGTCTTTGATGTCGGGATGACGGCCAATGAATACTTGGCGCATGAATGGCTCGGAAGCCTTGGCGGTATCACCCAAGGTGGAATTGTCGGTCGGCACCGTGCGCCAGCCCAAAAGCACCTGACCTTCAGACTGAATAATTTGCTCAAATTTAGCCTCTAAACGACGGCGCTTGTTCGGATCGCGCGGCAGAAACACCAAACCACAGCCGTATTCGCCCTCGGCGGGCAGCTGAATGCTGGTTTTGGCGGCGGCAGCCAGTAAGAACTTGTGTGGCATTTGCATCAATACGCCCGCGCCGTCACCGGTATTCACTTCGCTGCCGCTGGCACCGCGATGGTCGAGATTCTTCAGAACCTCAATACCCTGTTGCAAGATGCGGTGGGTTTTGCGGCCTTTAATATCCGCCACAAAGCCGACACCACAGGCGTCGTGCTCAAACTGGGGATCGTACAATCCCTGTTTTTTCGGGCGCCCCAGCATTTGTGGCGAGCCGTGGTTCGCGTCGTTCTCGGTTGAAACAACGCCGGACGCCGATAGGGGCGCATTAGCTTGTGGAGGCGTAGTCGCGGTCATCAGAGGTACTTACCGGTCAATTAAGCAAAGGTCTATCAGTTTACGGCGCAGCGCCCCTTAGCTAAAGAGTTTTTTAGTATTTTTCGTGCTGAATTTAGCCCGATTAAGTCATTTATTTCACGGGCTTGCGGCAGTTTGGGGCAAACCCTGCCCGCCAACCCAAAAATCCGCCCGAAAAAGGTGCCAGTGGGGAGAGGTTAATCTTCCCTGCTTCTGCGCTACGGTTAATCTGGCCGACGAAAAACTCCCTGGATTTTAGGCATACCATTACTATGAGCGCTCAACAGTTCTTTTTTAAATCTAACTGGCGAAAATCTCCGGATGTCTCCATCGCTTAATCCAGCAGCGGTACTCATTGCCCACCGTGGCAATGCCTTCGAATTTCCGGAAAACACCCTGCCCGCGCTGCGCTCGGCACTTGAACTTGGCGTGCGCCAGATCGAATTTGATGTACACCTGAGTAGCGATGGAGTACCAATGGTCATGCACGATGATCGTTTGAATCGCTGCGCAGGCCTCGATCGAGATGCGCTAGCCATGCGTAAAACGGAACTTCAGGCCGTTTCCGTGCATGAACCCTCCCGTTTGGGTGAGCGCTTTGTCGGTACGACTATCCCAACACTGAGGGAGGTGGCGAGCTTGTTGCAGCAATTCCCACAAGCCACCGCATTTGTGGAAATCAAACGCGCCTCATTGCGCCGGTTTGGTACGGACTCGGTGGTCCAGCAAGTATGTAGCCAGCTTCGTGCCGTCGCAGATCAAGTGGTCGTGATCTCGTTTGACCTTGAGACCGTACTACTCGCTAGGCGCAATCACGCATTACCCATCGGTTGGGTGTTATCCGAATATTCTGCCGAGGCCAAACACTTGGCTGAAACTCACGCGCCGGACTTTTTATTCTGTAATCAAGATAAATTGCCAACAGATCGGTCATCACTCTGGCCAGGCACATGGCACTGGGCTATTTATGAAGTCAGCAGCCTTGATGAAGCCAACCAACTCATCCCTCGTGGTGTTCACTTACTTGAAACTATGCAGGTCCGCAAACTACTGCATCAGTTAAACACCACTTCACCATCTGAATCTCAACCGCAAAGCACTGGGTAATTAAATAATCATTCATGGCTGAATTTGATGTCATTGTTGTCGGCGCAGGCATTCAAGGTGCGGGAGTGGCCCAAGCAGCAGCGGCTGCAGGTCATCGCGTATTAGTATTAGAACAACAGCATCCAGCGTACGGCACATCCAGTCGCTCTAGTAAATTGATTCATGGTGGGTTGCGCTATTTGGAAACGGGGCAATTTCATCTGGTACGTGAAAGTTTGCATGAACGCACCTTGATGCTGCAAAACGCTCCTGAATTAGTGACGCTGAAACCGTTCTATATTCCTTTATATCGGCAAACGCGCCGTCAACCGTGGCAGATTCGAACCGGTTTATCGCTCTATGCAATGTTGGGTGGATTTCAAAAAGGTTGTAGCTTTAGCAGCCTCAGTCGTAGCAAATGGTCGCAACTTGATGGACTCAACACACAAGATTTGCATGATGTGTTTCGTTATTACGATGCTCAAACCGATGATGCATTACTGACACAAGCGGTGTTGCGATCGGCGATACAGCTAGGTGCAACTGTTGCAATGCCTGCACGACTTGAGCATGCCAATCTGCACAGCACGGGCGTTGAGGTCACTTACATACAAAACGGTTCCAGTCGCACTGCGCACGGCCGGGTGCTCATCAATGCAACAGGACCATGGGTCAATCACACGTTGCAGTGTGTCGCCCCAACACAACCTCTACCCTCCATTGACCTAGTACAAGGCACACACCTGATTCTGCCGGGCGAAATCACGCACGGTATTTACTATGTGGAAAGTCCTCGCGATGGTCGCGCTATTTTTGTGATGCCGTGGCAAGGTCAAACGATGATTGGCACGACTGAAACTCGCTATTGCGGTAATCCTGACGATACGCGACCACTCAACACGGAGATTAATTACTTACTCCAAACCTTAAAGCACTATTTTCCAGCCTATGAAAAATATACATTGAACGATATCACTCGCAGTTTTTCTGGCTTGCGGGTGCTGCCCGCAGGCAGCGAGCATGCGTTTCGAAGACCACGTGAAACATTATTTGCAGTAGATCAAGAGCATTCGCCTCGCCTGTTATCTATCTTCGGTGGAAAACTCACGGGCTGGCGCGCCACGGCTGAAAAAGTGATGCAGCGCATCGATCCCTCTCTGCCGACTCGTCGTGCGGTCGCTGATACGCGTCATCTGCGGCTGTGGCCGGAATAGTCCTGGCCATGCCGAATAAAGAAGCTTTGTGGTTAGCGCTTGATCAAGGTGGTCATGCCAGTCGTGCCTTGGTGTTCGATCAACACGGTCAGCAAGTAGCGCAAGCCTATGCGGCAATCAGCACTCAACGAATCGGTAATGATCGCGTTGAGCATGACGCCAATGAAATTGTTGACTCACTACGCATGGTCATTGATGAAGTGGCGCAAACACTGGGCGCTAATGCAGCTCGTGTACAAGCTGCCGGACTGGCTACACAACGCTCGAGTGTGGTGTGTTGGAATAAACGCACGGGTCAACCACTATCGCCAGTGCTGAGCTGGCAAGACCGGCGTAATGCGGCATTGGTTAATGAACTGCTGCCTCATCAACATGAGATCCAGAGATATACCGGATTAGTGTTATCCCCACATTATGGCGCGAGCAAATTACGCTGGTGTCTGGATCATCTTGCGGAAGTGCAACAGGCACAACAACGCTGTGATTTGTGCTGCGGGCCGCTGGCTAGCTACTTATTGTTCGCGCTACTAAATGAGCATCCTTATGTCGTTGATCCAGCAAATGCTTCACGAACGCAGCTCTGGTCGCCCGCAAGTGGTGATTGGGCAGATGAGTTACTGCACTGGTTCAGCATCCCCAAATCATTATTGCCAAAGCCAGTAACCACTCAGTTCCATTATGGCTCGATGTCATTTGCCAATAAAAATATTCCATTGCGAATTTGTACTGGCGATCAAGCCGCGGTGCCGTTTGCTAATGGCGCGCTTAAAACAAACACACTCTATGCCAATCTTGGTACGGGCGCTTTCATCCTCGCGCCATTGGAGCAAGTCGTCACGCAAGCAGCGCCACTACTTTGTAGCGTCCTGCGTTCTAATGACCATTCGATCACGTATGCACTCGAAGGCACCGTCAATGGCGCAGGCAGCGCACTCAGTTGGTGGCAAGATCAAACAGGTCATGATGTTTGGAACAGTCTCAGTACTTTACAACACGGCAGCGTAGAGAAGACGGCGCCGCCGCTATTCATAAATTCGGTGGGTGGTATTGCTTCACCTTATTGGCTCAACACATATGAATCTAAGTTTTTAGGCGATGCTTCAAGCGATGCGCAGCAGCACTTAGTCGCAATTATAGAAAGTATTGCGTTTTTACTGAATGCCAATATTGAATTAATGCGCGTGAAGTTACCCTC